>JAUHZF010000468.1 GCA_030426145.1 Polyangia bacterium | reverse complement strand
TGCACCCCCCCGCCTCGCCCCGCACGATCTCGGCGATGCAGTCTCCGAAGCGGGTCTCGGTGATCTCCCCCGTCTCCGGATCGAAGGTCGTGCTGCCCTCGAGCATCGAGTAGGCCATCATGGCCATCGCCATGCCGCCGTGGAAGCCGAAGTGCGCCATCATCGAAACGTCTGCCCGGGCGAAGATCTCGGTGTTCGCGAGGTAGACCATGAGGGGGCAGTTCATCCCGCCCAGCTCGCGAGGGATGCACATACCGTGGAGCTCGAGGTCTTTGATCTTCTCGAAGATCGCCTCCAGCTTCTCTGGCACCACCGCCTCGCCGTCCTCGAGGCGCACCCCTTCTTCGTCGATGGCTTTGACGTGGGGCGCGATCTCCGTGGCCACGAAGCCTCCGATCATCTCCGCCACCTCGCGGTAGAAGTCGGCAACCTGCTCGCGGTTCTCGAAGCCAGCGCGCTCGAGCTTGGGCTCACACGCATCGATGATGGGACCCCAGTCGATCCCGCGCTCGAAGTAGTAACGGAGATCGTCGTTGTCCTTGTAGAAGTTGCTCATGGGCTGGTCCTCGATGCTTCGGCGCCGTCGTGCGAGGTCGCCTTGGGGGTCTCCGATCCGCCCGCGATTCGGGCGAGCGCTTCGGGCGTGAAGAGACTGATGCGCGCGATGCGAATGAGCTCGCGCGCGTGCCGGTCGGCTGGCTCGTCGACGGCGCTCGGCGGCAACATCCCGCGGTCGAGGCTCGCGCCGATGGCGATACCCGAGACGACGAGGTTGACCACCTGAAGGATGTAGGCCTCGGGATCGAGGTCCGCATGGACCTCCCCCGCCTCCTGCCCCTTGCGGATGTAGTCGGCGATGACCGTCACCCACGGCTGCACGTGGGTCTCGAGGCGCGCCGCGAGGTCATCGGGGCGATCGAGGATCTCGCGGAGCAGCAGACGCGCGCGGTCGGGGTCTTGGGTGAAGAAGCGCACCGTCTCGCGCATGAGCGAAGCGAAGCGGTCCTCGCCCGACGCGGCCGCCATCAGAAGCCGCGGCAAAACCGCATTCCACCGCTCGAGGAGGGCATCGATGACGGACCGACGAAGCTCGTCCTTGGACGAGAAGTGGTAGAGGAGCGACGGCTTCCGCACGCCGACCACGTCGGCGATGTCCTTCAGCGACGTGCCGTCGAAGCCCTTCGCGGCGAAGAGGCGGGTCGCCTGTCGCAGCGTCTCCTCTCGAACATCCATTCAGGCCCAGCCTACCGATCGGTAGACTGAGGTCAACCAAAGAGTCAGCGAGGCGGAGACCCGACAACGAAGACTGTGCACGCTCCATCGACTCCACGAGCCGCGCGCGTGACGGAAGCGCGACCCTTTCGAGTCGGACGCCTTCATGGTACGCGACGCCTTCGGTGCCCGGCGGCCCTGCCAATGGCCGGAGCAAGCGACTGAGCCAAGACGACGAATCGACGCTCATTCACCACGCGCTAGCGATTCAGACTCGTTTCAGGCATAGTTGCGAACTGTACTGAACACCTGTGTGTCCTCCAGAAGGGACGGATCCAACCGGCACCTTCGATTGACGAAGTCAGACACACATCTTTTCGACCCAGCACGATGACAGAACGCCGGCCCGAATGAGGTCTCGGCGAAAGAGTAGAGAGTACATGGACGCATTCAGTAAGAAGCTCGTTGACATGGTTCGTTCCGCCCCTGACGAGGTGATTCTCGACCTCGTTCGCGCCCAGCTCGTGGGCGGGACCCTCAACGTCGACATGGGCTCGAAGGCACCCGCGCCGACGGCCGGTCCCGCGCCCAAGGGTCCCCGCGAGCTGGACGACGCAGTCCGCGACGTCGTGGTGGGGAGCACTGGTTTGAGCGCCGGCGAAGTCGCGACGGCGGTGCGCTGCGACAAGGCTCGCGCCTCGGCCGCCCTCAAGCGTCTCGCGCGCCGTGGCGCCATCCAGCGGGCCGGAGAGCGCCGTTTTACGCGGTACGCATCCGACGTGAAGACCGCCAAGGCGGCAAGCCTCCGCGCCCGCGGCAAGGCTTGAAGCGCCTTCCTGTCTCGCGCCCATCGTTACCTCGACGGGCGCGAGGAGAGGACAATCGACACGGGGGACTTGGAATACCAGCCACCACCGCTGGTATGATTCCGCACGCGTTCGTTCGCCGCTAGGAGAGCCCGTGAGCAACGAAGACAAACCAGGCGTGTGGAACGAGCTCGCCCGTATGGAGGCGGAGGTTTTCGACCCCGACGAGGACGAGACCCAAGCCTTCACGCGCGAAGAACTCGAAGCCAAGATGGCGGAGGCCCTAGCCAACCGTAAGGCCGCCGCGCCCAAGGCGCCGGCGCCCATCGCCGGTCGACGGGCCATGCCCGCGCCTCCCCCCCCGCCCGGGGGGCGTCGCCCGTTCAGCAAGCCCCCCCCTGGGGGGGGTATCGTCCCCCGCGGACCGGTCGCTCCAGCCGCGCCCAAGGCACCCTCCGCACCCAAGGCCCCCGCCGCCCCACCCAAGGCGCCCGCCGCCCCACAAGAACCGGCGCAGCCCGCGGCCCCCGTGGCGCCAGCCGTGCCCGCGGCGGCGACCCCCGCCCACGGATCTCCGGCGGCGCGTGCACAAAAGGTCGAGGTCAAGATCGACGCGCCGGCTCGGGCCGAAGCCGCGCCCGGCGGAGCGCCCGCTCCCTTTGCCCCGTCGCCGAGTGCCCCCGAGGCGCCGACGATCCGGCAAAAGGCCCACCCTCCCCCGACCGCCGACGAAGCGACGCCTGGCCCGGTAGATGAACCGCCTCCGCCAACGCCCAAGCCACGCCGCGGACAAGCCCTGCCGTCGCCTCGGGCAGCCGCACGGCCCCGCCCCAGTGAGCCCCGCGCGAGCCAGCCCCGTGCGAGCCAGCCCCGCGCGAGCCAGCCCCGTCGAGATAGCCAGCCGGAGCCACGCCGGGACAGCCGCCCGGAGCCGCCGCCCGAGCCGCGCAAGTCTCGCCCCGCGAGCCGCAGCCTGCCTCACAAGCGGGCCTCGGACGCCGTGTCGAGTCGTCCTTCCATGGACGGTCCTCCCGACCCCGACGCACTTCTGGCCACGCTCGACGAACCTTCGGTCGATCGGCGGTCGAAGCCACCCGCACGGGCCGCGACCCCAGCGCCATCCCCCGCAGCGGCGCCCCCGCCCGTGCCACCCACGGCGTCCGCCCCGGGTGGCGCCACGCCTCCGCCGATGCCAGTGGCGGCCCCCGAGCCTGCCGCGGCCGCGGTGACCCCTGCCCCGGCCGCGCCCATCGCCGCCGCGCCCGCTCCGACCCCGGCCCCCCCAAAGCCGGCGCCCCCGAAGCCGGAAAAAAAGCCCACCGCTGCCATGCCGGGCCTTCAAACCTCCGAAGAAGAGCTCGCTGCCCTCGCGGCCGGAGGCGACAACGACGCCAACCAGAACCGTGCGCTCCTCATCGCCGTCGCCATCGGCGCCGTCATCGCCATCGCCGCGATCGCCGCCCTGGTGTGAGGCACCATGGGAGACCTCGAGGTACTGCTCGTCGGTCTCGGGTTGCTCCTCCTCCTCGTAGGCCTGTGGCGCGCGTTGCGCGGCCATCCAAGCGAAGCGGGGCGTACAGCCGAGGACGACGAACGCCCCCCCTCTTCGCCACCATCGGGCCCGAGTCTCTCACCTCTCCCTCCGTCGACGGTGGCGCAGTCCGCCGCTCCTCTGTCTGCCAGGGAGATGGGACTCCCCCGGCTCTACGATGAAGAGGACACGCTCGAGCTCGATCTCACGCGGCTCTCGATCCCGTCGGTGGCCGACGACGACGACGCCGTGACCGAGCGACGGCAACCAGCCGTCTTGCCCATCGTGTACGACTCGGAGGCCGCGGAGGATGCACCCACCGGCGCCGACGCCTGCATTCTCGTGCACGCCGTCGGCCAGACCGATCGAGGTCGAAAGCGACGGAAGAACGAGGACCGATACCTCGTGCTCGATCGCCCCCCGATCTTCGTGGTGGCCGACGGCATGGGCGGCTACGCGGGCGGTGAGATCGCGAGCGAGCTCGCGGTCCAGGCCATCGCCGATGCCTTCGCCCACGCGTCCTTCGAAGAACCCAGCTTCACCGGTGTGCCGCGTCGTGGCGCCGAGGTCGTGCAGGCGGTACGCCGCGCCAACGAAATCGTCTACCAGCACGCCAAGGAGGACCCACGCCTCGAAGGCATGGGGACGACGCTCGTCTGCGCACGCTTCAGCCCGAAAAAGCAGCGCCTCTACGTGGGCCACGTCGGAGACAGCCGCTGCTACGTGTTGCGCGGAGGCTCTTTCGAGCAGGTGACGACCGATCACACCGTGGAACAAGAGGGAGGCATCTCGGGTCCCCTCGGCGCGACGCTCACCCGCGCGCTCGGCGTCGAGCCTGCCGTCACCGTCGACCTCATCCTCGGCAAGCCCATGCCGGGCGATCGCTACCTGCTCTGCTCGGATGGACTCAACAAGATGGTGAGCGAGGAGGACATCCGCATGCTCCTCGAGAGCTACGACGACCCAGCCGAGTCGGTGGATGCCCTCGTGAAGGCGGCCAACGAAGAAGGCGGGCGAGACAACATCACCGTCATCGTCGTGCACGTCGATCCTCCGCCCACCATGCTCGCCTCGAAGGGGAAGCGCGCCACCAACGCGCTGCTGCTCATGGCCCTCCAGGCGTGTACGCCCCCTCCTCCATCCGGACCCACCCCGGTGGTCGAAGTGCCTGCCGAGCGCAGCCTGTGCGGGTGGGAGGAGCTCTCGGATGCCGAGCGGATCGTCGCGCTCGACAGCCAAGGATCTGCCCTCAGACCCGTCGCTCCTGGCGCCTACGCCGCCGCCATCGTCGCTCCCGACGAGGCCGCGTTTGGCGACGTCGCTTCGACCCTGAAGCGCGCGGATGCCGACCTCGTGCGCATCAAGCTGGCCGTCGACGAGCGGTGGCTCGTCCCCGTGACGCGCTACGGCGGAGCCCCCGTGACGCCGAAACCCGTGTCGACGGCGGAGGTCGAAACCGTGGTCGGCCACCGCCGGGTCATCCGCCACAAGGAAAGACCTCGGGTCCGATTGGCCGATCTCCGTGTTCATGCCGACGCGCAGGTGGAGGTCTACGTCGAGAACGAGAAGTTGACCGGGAAACGTCTAGCTATCGACGAACTAAAGTCGTTTCTGACGGCCGTCAGCCCCCCCGTCGGCGCCTTCACGATCCACGCTGACGACGATGTTCGATGGGCCAACTTCGTGCGCACGGCTGCGGCGGCGGCGTGCTACGACCGCTCCCCCGGATTCGAGCCTCACGAGGTGATCTGGGATCAGCGGGGTCTGGCCCCTCCCCACGGAGGGTGATCGAACGCGACGTTTTTGCGACGACCGCCAGAACCTGCACAAAATGGCGAAATCGAAAAAACGCGTGTGCCAGAATGCGCGCCGATTCGGAGGGAAATAAAAATGAAGACCAAGATGCTGATCGCCCTTTTTGCTGCCGTTGCGTTCGTCGGCACCACCACCGGCTGTGGAGACGAGAAGAAGGCTGACGACAAGAAGGAAGCCAAGGACGACAAGGACAAGAAGGACGACAAGAAGGACGAGAAGGACGGCGACACCAAGGAAGCCAAGTCCGATGGCGACATGCCCGCCGTCTGCCAGGAGTACATGGACCTCTGGAAGAGCTGCGAGGACAAGCTCCCCGACGCCTCGAAGGACGCCATGAAGCAGGGCTACGACGCCTTCAAGAAGTCCATGGAAGCCGCCAAGGGCAACGCCGACGCCATGAAGGCCATGGAGACCAGCTGCAAGGCTGGCGTGGACGGCCTCAAGCCCGTCTGCAAGTGACCGCAGACCACACGACGTGAGTCGGATGACGCCGCCGCCCCCACGGGCCGGCGGCGTTTCTCATTTTGCCGACCGGTGTATACGGATGGCCATGGGAACGAAGACCATGCTGAAGCGCGGCGGCGTACTCCTCCTCGCCGCACTGTTTTTCACCGGCTGCGGCGACGAGGGCGCAGACGTGAAGAAGGACAAGTCGGAGAAGGACGACGAGGACGACGGGGACGAGAAGAAGACCAAGAAGAAGAAGAAGGACGACGACGACGACGAGAAGAAGGATGCGAAGTCGGACAGCGTCTTCACGAAGCGCGACGTCACCGTCGGCGACAAGCGCACCC
Source organism: Polyangia bacterium (assembly GCA_030426145.1). Classification (GTDB taxonomy): domain Bacteria; phylum Myxococcota_A; class Polyangia; order Polyangiales; family Polyangiaceae; genus JAPYTK01. The sequence continues at coordinate 505 of JAUHZF010000468.1, read as the reverse complement.
GCACGTCGATCATGGCCATGACCCTCGAGGTGGAGGCGGCTGGTCAGAAGAAGTCGATGAAGCAGGGGGAGACCAAGGAGAAGGATGAAGAAGTCCTCGAGGTGAAGGACGGCCGCCCCTCCAAGATCAAGGTCACCTACAAGAAGAAGAACAAGTCGATGCAGGAGGCGGGTCCCCCCCAGACCAAGGCGGAGCCCATCGAGGGCAAGACCTACGTCGTCGAGGAGAAGGACGGGGAGGTCATCGTGACCACCGAGGATGGGGGCAAGCCCCCGCTCGCGGAGGTGACCGCGGTCAAGAAGGACTTCCAGAAGTTCGACCCGGCCAAGTACGAAGGATTGAAGAAGCGCATCGTTGCCTATCTCAACGAGAAGAAGGCGACGCTCTACGTCAAGGACGTCTACGCCGGCTACGACCCGTCGTACGCCGTTCCCTACCGCTTCGTCGGCGAGTACGCGACGCACGCGATGTTCGCGCACAACATGTTCCCGAAGGACATCGAGGG
>JAUHZF010000467.1 GCA_030426145.1 Polyangia bacterium | reverse complement strand
CGCTCGAGCCAGCGGTGAAAGAAGTCGAGGTGTGTCTCGCGGTACTGCGCGACGAACTCCTCCTTGGCGTAGAGGTTGTCGTCGATGAAGAACTGGAAGTCGTCCCCCGACAGGCCGCCGTCTTCGAGCGTCGCCGACAGGAACTCGGGCAGCTTCATGTCGGTGAAGACGTAGCTGCGCCAGAAGTGCCGCAAGGCCCACAGCTTGGGCACGAGCCGCGCCTGGTACACGGCGCGCTCCAGCGTTTGGTGGAGCAGGCTGACCCCTGAGATGACGCCGTGCCACGCCAGCACCTCGTGGTCCGGGCCGCGGTCGGCGACCAAGGATGCGGTTTGGCCTACGGCTCCCGAGACCTCGGTGCCCGCGGGCATCGTGAAGAAAAGAAGCAGCTCGAAGGGCTTCGAGATGGCCTCCTTGCCACGGAACCCCACGAGCTTCGCCCCCTCGAGGGCGTCACACTTCATCGAAAAGACATCAACGGTCATCGCATTCCTCCCTGCCGCACCGGTTGGCGTTCATCGCCATACGAGCTGCCACCCACGTTGCAGCCATCGATTGGAGTCTTCATGGGCGCACCCCGCCCGCCACGAGGGGCACCGTCGCGGCCACGGGACGCTCGGTCACCCAAGCCACCACGGCTTCGCGCACCTCGCTCATCAGCGCTTTCAGTCGCGCGAGACCGTCGGGCTCGAGCGCGAAGCGCACGAGGTGGCCGTCTTGAATGGTGTTCGCCAACAGCGAGCGACGGATCTCGATCTGGACGGCACTCACGCCCTCGGCGGGCCGGCCGTGTCGCGCCAGCGACAGGCCGCCAGGGAAGGGCGTTTCGAGCGCCACCCGCAGTCCTGCTCTGCGGAAGACGTCCGCGATGCGGTCGCGCAGCCCGCGGGGGGCCGAGGTCTCTCGCGCCGTGCCCAAGACGACGTCGGCGCCGGGCGCGACGCCTGGTGCATCCGGAAACGTGTGCGATGACAACAGCACCGCGGTTCGCGCCTCGGTCCGAGCGCGGTCGAGCTGCTCGGTGACGGCCTGATGATAGGGCTCGAGGTAGCTCGCGACCCGGCGCTCGAGCTCGACGCGCGGAAGGGGGGGCGCACTCCACCGCAGCCCGCAGGCGGACTGCCGGCGCAGATTGTTGAGCGGCTCGGGCATCTTCTCTTGGTAGGCCGTGGGAAAGCGGGGCCTCGTGTTGAGGTCGATGAGGTAGCGGCTCGCCGTGGCGACGATGCGGCTCACGCCCATGGCCTCGCTGCCCTCCCACACGAGGTCGGCGCCGAGGTCGGCATCGGCTTCGAGGACGCCGGCCTCGATGGCGTGCCTGGGCACCTGTCGGAAGCGCAGGGCCTGCTCGTCGATGACGGTGCCCGCGTGGGGGATCTCCACCACCAAGGGGCCTGGCCGGGCGGCCGAAGCGACGTCGAAGCAGGTGGGCGTGGGGGTCATGAGCGGGTGGGCGCGGCGCCTCAGCAGACGGAAAACATCGGCACCCTCGACGGAACGTCAAGGTGGTGGGGGTGACAAAAGTCTAATGAATTCAGGTGGGTGTGCGCTTATCCAGGGGGTGCAGGGTGGAGGCGTCGCGATCCATGTGGATGGAGGGGAAAGGCACGTGCGCCTGGGTTCGAGGCACGTGCGCACCGCGGAAATGGCATGCACGCCCACCTCGGCGTGGAAGCTGGGGGCGACGCGATCCATGCCTGCATCCCCGTCACCGCCCGTCACCCTTGGCCCGTGAACCGCTGCCGAACGCGCTCGTAGGCCGCGTAGAATTCCTGCTGCTCGGCGGGATTCTCGGTGAAGCGTTGCTGAAAGTAGCGGTCGAGGGCGGCCTGGCCCGCGCTGTCCTCGAGCCCGAAGCGCTTGCGCGCCTGGTTGGCGTAGGCCGGGTAATCGCGGGTGATGACGCAGAGCTCAGCGTACTCCTCGAGGCTCATGTGGCTGAGCGCGGGGGACGACTCCGGGGGGCCCTGTTGCGCGGAGGCCTTCCCGCCTGCTCCTTCCGCGGGGGGGGCATGGTTGCCCCCAAAAGGAAGGCCTGCCTTGAGGTCGACCTCGCCCCGATCGGGACGCGGGGCGCTGCCCTGCGAGGACCGAAATGGCAGCGCGACGTGTGGTGCGCCTTTGGCGTTGGGCGGAGACGAGGCGTCGAGGGTGCCGGCGAGGTTGTCGAGCGTGCCGGTCAGTTTGACTGGCTCCAGCATGGTGACCTCGTCGTCTTCGCCTCGAACGTCGAGGTTGGGCAGCTCGGGCAGAGGAGCTTTCGGGGCTGGTGGGGCTGGCGGAGCCGGCGGGGCTGGCGGAGATGGCGGGCTGACGCCCGGCGACGAACGCGGGGGGGGCTCAGGGGTCGAGCGACTCCATGGCGATGCGCCGGAGGAGCCTCCTGGTGGTTGCGCGACGGGGGAGGCAACCGGCCGGGGGGGACGCGGAACGGCCGCCGGCGGCCGCAGGGGTAGAGGCGGAGCCGACGGCGGCGACGACAAGCTCGGTCCCGACGACATGGATGGTGAACCTGGCGGCAGCACACCCGGGCTCGATGCCGGCACGCCTGGCGAGGACGCCGGGGGAGGGGGCGCCTTGGGGACGGAGGCCGGGGCCTGGTCGTCGGCGCCCTCCAGGGTCTTGACCCCCGATTCGGTATCGGGCGCCCCTTCCGCCGGCGGTTCATCGTTCTGTGGTTCCGAACTCCCAGGCGCAATGCCCAGGATCTGGGCTGCCTTGGCCATGCGTTCCCAGGTCTCATCTTCGTCGAGGTCGCCCAGGTGGGAAGCGACGGCCCGGACGAAGTCGCGCACCACCTTGAGCCGATCGGTGTCGACGGTGCTGAGATGGCCGAGGCGCTTGCGCCGAAAGGTCGCGAGCTCGTCATCCGACGCAACCACGAGAGCGGACACCCGCATCGAAGCCACTTGGAGCGTCTTCTCGTCCATGTCCGTGCCCATGAACGCACGAGCGTACGCGGGACCCAAGCCCCGTTCAATCGCCGTGGCGTGGTGCCCTACGTAGGTGCGGAGAGCACATTCAGCGCACGGAGCTGGCGGTCCTCATCGTCGGACAGCCAGAGCCAGACCGGCTCGCCGTGCGGCCAATCGGGCAGCGGGGCGTAGCGGCGAAACCGTCGCCCATCGATGCTGCCCACCGCCGCACAGATCTGGGCGATCTGCTCGCTCCGGCCATGTTCCTCCCCGCGCGCTTCGGCGTGCCGTGCGATGGCCTCGGCGGCGCTCCATAGAGCTTCCTTCTCGGGAATGCCGAGTGTCGCGAGTCGCGCACCACACACATCGCGCATGTCGTCGATCAGCTCGACGTGCCAATCTCCCATGGGGAAGCTCAGCTCGCGCAGCAGCCCCACGTACCGCCCGCGATTGCGCTCGTGGCGGGCGAGCGCATCGTGCAGGCGTCGGCGCGCATCGTGGTCATCGCGGGGGCCGGCGTCCTGTCCCCACGCGTCGGCCCATGCCGCCGGGTCATCTACCTCGAGCTCGCAGGGGATGGCGCCGCGCAGCGAGCGCAGGTCGAAACGGAGGCGTGGCTCGCCATCGCCTTCGACCAAGGCGACGTTCGACACTTCGGACCGCAACACCGTCACCGCCCAGAAGTGGGACGGCTCCTGTGCGGGCCGGAAGGCAAACCGTTCCCGCGTGAGCCACGCCGTGCCATCGACCCAACCCGGGGCCCCCCCCGCGAGGTCGACCGACATGACCGCCGAGTAGAAAAGGCGACAGCGGTCGGTGAGCAAGGTCTCATCACCCCAGGGTGGTTCAAACGTCGGCCGTCCCATCCAATTCCCCTTCTTTAACAGGGTTCCTGAAGAGGCCTAGTCGGTGATTGCAAACCCGAGGTGACTAGCGACTGAGCTCGCGCGAGAGCTCTCCGAAGCGCTGGGTCAGCGTGGTGATGAAGAGCCGGAGCCAACCCTTGCCCGACAGCTCGCTCTCGAGCGACTCGCGGGTGACCACCTTGAGCAAGACCTCGGTCTTGGCGACGACCGTGGCCTGTCGGATGCCACCGCTGAGGAAGGCGGTTTCGCCGAAGACCTCGCCGGCTCCCATCGTCTGCAGAAGCTCGTCGCGTCCGCGGATCCGCTTTCTCACCTCGCACGTGCCGTCGACCACGATGAAGGCCTCGTGCGACGGGGCGCCCTCCTCGACGATGACGTCGCCAGCGTCGAATCGACGCGTCTCGAGCCAGCCACCACCGCGTTGGAACTGCTCGAGCTCTTGGCGCACCTCGCCCACGTTGGCCTGGCGATCCTCGGGCGCAGGGGAGAGGGCACGCATGGTGATGCGGCAGAGCTCGGGAGGGAGCCGCCGGTTGGGCACAAGCGTTTGTGGGTGCGGGACGTTGCCTTCTCGAGCGAGCAGGACCGTGTCGATGGGGGTTCGACCTCGGTACGGTGGACCACCGGTGAGTATCGCGTAGAGCAGGCCCCCGAGGCCGAAGACGTCGGTGTGTGGACCGAGACGGTCGGGCTGGGCCCAAGCCTGCTCCGGCGCCATGTAGGCAGGGGTGCCGATGGCGTTCTGAAACTCCTCGGGCGGGATCTCACCTTCGGGGTTGAGGAACGCGAGGCCCCAGTCCATCACGTAGACCTGACCGTGTGCGCCCACCATGACGTTGGTCGGCTTGAGGTCGCGGTGCAGCACGCCTTGGGCGTGCGCGAAGGAGAGCGCGTGGCAGCAATTGGCGATGATCCCGACCAGGTGCTCGAGGTTGCTGCCGCGCAGTCTGTCGACGCCCAGCTGGTCTAGAACTTGTTTCAAGTCCTGCCCCCGGATGAGCTTCATGGTGAAGAAGGCGGGGCCGGCCGCCGTGGCCGAGAGGGCGTGCACGGGCACGATGTTGGGGTGGTCGAGGCGGCTGGTGAGCTGGGCCTCCTCTACGAACCGCTCGAGCGCGGTGGGGTCGTTCTTGTTGAGCGGGTCGAACTGCTTCATCGCCACCTGGCGCTTGAGCGACCCGTCGATCACGGCGTGGATCCGGCCCATACCGCCACGGGCGATCATGCCTTGGTCCTCGTAGGCTGGCGCCGCGTCTCGAACCGTGGGCGCGGCCTTTCGCGGTGGTAGGGGCGGGGGACGCTTGGGGCGTGGCGGGAGCGGGCGGGACGGCGCGTGGTCTGGTTCGAGGCCGGTCACGACGACCGAGGTCTCGGACGACTCGAGAATGACCTCCAGGCTCTGCAAGGGCGCAGACGCCGGCGGGGGAGGGGGGCGTGTGGCGCGGGCGCGGGGCCGAGGGGGCGCGGGCCGAGGGCGGGGCGGAGATGGTCGTTGGCCGGACGCCTGGGCGGCCTGTGCGAGCTTACCGATCGAAAGCAGACCGGTCGCCTCCGCATGCTGAGGTGACCGATCGGCCTCCTCGCCGGACCCACGCGAACTCATCGACGCCAAGATGCCACGAAGGTCGCCTGGCCGATAGGTTGCGCTCGGCCGCCGCGGGTCCTGGCACGGGTTGGCCGAGGTGTGCCACCCATGGAGTCGAGGTCATGGCTCCTTGGAGTTTGTCTGTAGTGATTTCAACGTCTTGTCGTTTGGAACGCCTCGTGCAACCGGGTGCCACCATGGCGAGGTACATCGCATGGCTCTTGGGGTTCACGCTGCTGGCCGCAGGTTGCGACGTCACGGTCACGTCCGTCGACGACGAAGCCAACCCCAACGATCCGAACGACCCGAACGACCCCAACCCGCCCGGGCCGAAGACCAAGCAGGGCGAGTGTGGCCTCATCGACATCGGCTGTCCGTCCGCGCGACCCTTCCCCGGATCCCCGTGTGAGGGTTCTTTCTCCTGCACGTACGAGGACGAGGTCGCGATCATCACCTCTACCTGCGCCAACGACGCCTGGACCGAATCCGTCGAGTGCACCGAAGAGGTCATCGGCGGTTCGTGCGGCGGTACGCCTCCCGCGTCCGAGAGCTGCACGAGTCCCTTCTCGGGCAGCATGGAAGCCACCCTCGAGGTCGGGCCCCCACCCGGCAGTCAGGCCTTCCGTCCCTTCGAGGAGGGCGAGCTGATCTCGCCCGAGATCGGCGGTCAGGGCTCGGCGATGGTGTGGTTCACGCTGCGCATGGACGGCGACGAGCTACCGGATTGTGCGCGGGTGACGGCCACCCTCGAGAGCGGCGTCTTCTACGATCCCGGCCAGCAGATCAGCGACGTGAAGCTGCGATGTGGCGCGAGTCTCGGGATGTACAGCGTGGTCCCCTACGCGGACTGTGAGAACCTGACCGAGGGCGATGTGGTCGACGTGACCCTCACCGTCGAGGTCGCGGGGATCGGCGAGGCGAGCTACCCGCTGCGCCTCGCCTACGAAGATGTCTGCTTCATCTTCGGCTGAAGCGCTCAGTCTCCTTCGCCTTCGGTGCTTGGACCGGGGGTGACGTCGCAGCGACTCCAGTCGGCGTAAGCCCCGCTGTTCACGAAGTCGAGGAGCCGATCGTAGTAGCCGGTGGGCGCGCCCTGCTCGTCGCGCGCGACCATGCTGTGGTCCGAAACGGAACCGAGGCCCAGCAGGCCGTGGTAGTCCGGCTGCTCGATGGGGAACGACAGGTTCTCCGGCGTGAGGTAGACGCGGGTGCCCACGTGTCGCCAGTCGTTGAACAGTCCAGTCGGGACGTGGGTGACGACATCGCTGTCGTTGCGAACCCGACCCACGTGCACGCCGTACTTGGCCATGAGCGCCTCGAATCGGTGCTTGAAGTCCT
>JAUHZF010000070.1 GCA_030426145.1 Polyangia bacterium | reverse complement strand
TGCTCGCGGTTCGTCCCAGACAGTGGACGCCCGCGCCCGCGCCCCGTTAGCCTGACGGGGTGAAGCTCGGTTGGACCGTCGTGTTGGCGACCGGGGTGCTCGTCGCCAGCGCCTGTTTCGTGGAGATCCGCGACTTGCAGCCCATCGGGGTGGGTGGCGATGGCGGCACAGGCGCCACCTCCACCAGCTCGGCTGGAGGTGCAGGCGGAGGCACGGGCCCCTGCCCTGCGGACATGGTCCACATCACCGACCCCGACTTTGCGCCCGCGGACTACTGCATCGACCGCTACGAGGTCACCCAGAAACAGTACTCGTCGTTCCTCGTCGCGGTGGGCAACGACGTGGCCCAAACGGACCAGCCCTCGCAGTGCGCGAACAACATGTACCTCCAGCAGGAGGGGGCCTACTGCCCCAACAATCGGCAGGCACCCAACGAGCCCGTCAATTGTGTCGACTGGTGTGATGCCTGGGCCTATTGCCACCACTACGGCAAGCGACTCTGCGGGTCGCTCTCCGACGGCGGCGCCCTGGCCTACGGCGACCCCGGCAGCAGCGACGAGTGGGAGTTCGCCTGCTCCAACGGCCTCCGGCAGCGTTTTCCCTATGGCGACAGCCCGGAGCTCTGCACCTGCTACTTCCCGCGGAGCTGGGAGATGGATGACCCCAACGGCCTCTGTGGCAATGCCCAGCTGAAGAACTTCAACGCCCATCTCGACGTGGGCAGCCTCCCCGGGTGCGAGGGCGGGTACCCGGGTCTGTTCGACATGACGGGGAACATCGCGGAGTGGACCAACCGCTGTGAGAGCGACGCCGCCGATGCCAACTGCGTGACCCGAGGCGGTTTCACCTTCGGCAGCGTCGACTACGACGACTGCAACCGCATCGACGACTCGCGCAACTTCCCCCGCATCAACAACAACCTCACCGACGGTTCGTTCGACGTGGGGTTCCGCTGCTGCAGCGACGGGCAGTGAGCGCGTCCGGGTTCGAGGTCATCGAGGTTCGAGGTTCGAGGTTCGAGGTTCCAGGTTCGAGGTTCCAGGTTCCAGGTTCCAGGTTCCAGGTTCGAGAACGAGAACGAGAACGAGAACGAGAACGAGAACGAGAACGAGAACCGCGTTCTAGATGCCCTGTCGGCGGTATTGCTGTGCCATCTCGAGGTAGGCCACAGCTCCGTCGATCCCGAGTGTGCGCTCGTCGTCGCTCACGGGTCTCACCACCTTGGCGGGTACGCCGAGGGCGAGCATACGAGGGGGGATCTTCATGCCGGGGGGCACGAGGGCGCCCGCGCCGACGACGGCGCCTTCTCCGACCTCGGCCAGATCGAGCACCACGGAGCCCATGCCGATGAGGCACGCGTCGCCCACCGTGCAGCCGTGCAACACGACGCGGTGTCCGACCGTGACGTCGTCGCCCACGTGCGTGTCCGCGTGGTCGGTGGTGACGTGGACCATGCTCAGGTCTTGGATGTTGGTGCGCCGTCCGATGCGGATCCTGCCGACGTCGCCGCGCACGACCGCGTTGAAGAACACACTGCTGTCTTCACCGAGGTGCACGTCGCCGATGACCACGGCGCCCGGCGCGACGTAGGCCCGATCGCCTAGTGTGGGCGCGATGTCGCCATAGGGGATGATGATCGGCTTGGGCAGGCCAGCGTCGCTCATGACGCCACCACGTTGAGTCGTCGCTTGCCCGGCTGCACGGCGGGCGCAGCAGACTCTGCCTCGTTCCGGCTCGCCTCCGTGAGACGCCCGAGAAGGGAGTGTTTGTAGGCTTCGACGATCTCCACCTCCACCATGCGGTGGGACAAGGCCAGATCCGAGGCGTCGGGGATGTGCACGATCTCGTTGCGCGCACTTCGGCCCGACATGTTCTCCGGGCGTGCCTTGCTCGGGCCTTCGACCAGGACCTGCTGTCGGGTCCCCACCAGAGCCTTCAGGTGCTCGCCGATGAGGCGCTCGCTCAAGGCGAACAGACGGCTCAGCCGCTCGGACTTGACCTCTTCCGGCACGTCGTCGCCCATCTTGAGCGCCGGCGTGAACGGCCGGGGCGAGTACTTGAAGCCGAACACTCCCGTGTGCCCGACCTCTTCGACCAGCGACAGCGTCGCCTCGAAGTCCTCGTCCGTCTCCCCCGAGAAGCCGACGATGATGTCGGTCGACACGGTGATCCCCGGCACCGCCTCACGCAGCTTGGCCAGGCGGTCGACGTACTCGGCCCGGCGGTAGCGACGCAGCATGCGCTTGAGCATGCGGTCGCTGCCCGACTGCACCGGGAGGTGGATGTGCTGCACGAGCCGTGGTGCCAGGTCGCGATGCGCGGCGATCAGCGAGGGCGTGAGGTGCCGTGGGTGCGGGCTCGTGTAGCGGAGCCGCCAGAGGTCGGGAACCGCGGTCAAGATCTCGCGCACGAGCGCCGCAAAAGCGCTCTCGTCTGGATCCTCGGGGTCGGCTTCCGGCGCCAGGACGAGACGGTCGGCGGGGTCTTGGTAGCTGTTGACCGTCTGGCCGAGCAAGGTGACCTCGCGCACGCCGGTCTCGACCAGCACGCGGATCTCGTCGACGATGGCCTGGCTGTCGCGGTAGCGCTCGGGACCGCGCGTGTAGGGCACGATGCAGTAGGTGCAACGCTCGTTGCAGCCCTTCATCGTGGTCACGTAGGCCGTGGGCTGTCCTGCCACCGCGTGGGGCGCAGTGAGAAAGCGCGGTGCGTCGACATCGAAGATGGTGCGCACCGCCGGCGGTCCACCGAGCAGCGCGTCCGCCAGCAGATCGGGCAGCTCCGGGATGTTGTCGGGGCCGATCATCAGATCGATGGCCGGAAGCCGCTTCATGAGCTTCTCGCCCTCTTGCTGCGCGAGACAACCCGCCACCACGATGAGCATGTCGGGCCGCTCACGCTTGCGCACGGCCAGCTTGCCCACCTCGCTGCGCAGCTTCTGCTCCGCCTTCTCGCGGATGCTGCAGGTGTTGAGCAGCACGACGTCGGGCTCCCCCGCCTCGACCCGGGCGTGGCCCGCTCTCCGCAGCACCTCTTCGAGACGCTCGGAATCGTGCACGTTCATCTGGCACCCAAAGGTGCGGATGTCGAAGGTGGCCATGGTCGCAGATCGGTAGGAACAGCCCGGCAGGAGTAGAGGAAGTCGGAGCCTTCGTCCAGGCCTCGACGTAGGACTATAGTCCCCGCCATGCCGGCCCGACCCGTCCGCCCATCCCGCTGGGGCCTCCTCGTCGCCCTCGCCGCCCTGGGTGGTTGCAAGCCCTCCGCCGGCGGCTCCGGCCCCAGTGCCAGCGCCAGCGTACCGAGCGCCACGAGCCCGACCCCGGCCCAGATCGCCACCCTCCTCTACGGCGATGAGGCCTTTCGACAGAAGCTCCGCGCGGCCGTGACGGCCAAGGGCCCCGACTACACGCCGCGCACCAAGCACAAGGAAGCCGACGGCCGTGCGAAGTTCGTCAACCGGCTCATCCTCGAGCGCAGCCCCTACCTCCTGCAGCACGCCCACAACCCGGTGAACTGGTTTCCGTGGGGCGACGAGGCCTTCGCCCTGGCCGAGAAGCTGGGTCGGCCGGTTTTTCTCTCCGTGGGCTACAGCACTTGTCACTGGTGCCACGTGATGGAGGAGGAGAGCTTCGAGGACGAGGCGATCGCGGAGTACATCAACAGCCACTACGTCCCCATCAAGGTCGATCGCGAGGAGCGGCCCGACGTCGACGCCATCTACATGCGCTCGGTGCAGCTCCTCACGCGGCGCGGCGGTTGGCCCATGAGTGTGTGGCTCACGCCGGACCGTCGCCCCTTCTACGGCGGTACCTACTTTCCGGCTCGGGACGGCGACCGCGGCGTGACGCGAGGCTTCCTGACCCTGCTGCAAGAGCAACACGACGCCTTCACCAAACACCCCGACCAGGTCGCCGACGACGCGTCCCGCCTCGCGTCCGCCGTCAGCGACGGCATGAAACCTCCGAGCGCGGCCAGTGACCTCCCCGGCGCCACGGAGCTGCAGCGCTCGGCGAGTCTGGCCGCGCGCCGTTTCGACCCCACCTGGGGCGGCAACAAGGGCGCGCCCAAGTTTCCCTCCAGCTTCCCGGTACGAAACCTCCTGCGCCACTACCGCCGAAGCGGTGACGAAAAGGCGCGCGACATGGCCCTCACCACGCTCCGAAAGATGGCGGCCGGCGGCATGTACGACCACGTCGGCGGGGGCTTTCATCGCTACAGCGTCGACGGAGAGTGGCTGGTGCCACACTTCGAGAAGATGCTGTACGACAACGCGCTGTTGTCGGTGAGCTACCTCGAAGGGTTCCAGGTCTCGGGAGACCCAGACCTCGCTCGGGTCGCGCGCGAGATCCTCGACTACGTGCTGCGCGACATGACCTCGCCCGCTGGCGCCTTCTACTCGGCGACGGACGCGGACAGCATCGGCCCCAAGGGCCATCGTGAAGAGGGCTACTACTTCACGTGGACGCCGACCGAGCTCGCGGCCGTGCTCACCGCAGAGGAGGCCGAGGCGGTGCGCGCGTACTACGCGGTGACCCCAGACGGGAACTTCGAGGGGCGCTCCATCCTCCACACCCCCAAGCCCCGCGCCGAGGTGGCCGAGGCGCTCGGTGTGAAGAAGGACGAGCTCGCGGCCCGGCTCGCTGGGGCGCAGAAGAAGCTGCTCGCCGCCCGCGGTAAGCGCCCCGCCCCGCTACGAGACGACAAACACATCACAGCCTGGAACGGTCTCATGATCGCAGCCCTCGCTCGCGCGGGGCGGGTGCTCGACGACGCCCGCTACACGAGCGCCGCCACGAGAGCCGCCACCTTCGTAGAGACCCAGCTGAGGGTCGATGGGGAGCTTCGCCACAGCATGCTCGGCAGGGTGAGCCCGACGCCCGCTTTCGCCGAAGACCAGGCCTTCTACGCCCTCGGGCTCGTCGAGCTCTTCCAGGCCACGAGCGAGCCCAAGTGGCTCGAGGCGGCCGTTCGCTGCATGACCACCCTCGACCGCGCATACCGCAGCCCCACGGGCGCCTTCTACCGCACCACCAACAACCACGAGAAGTTGCTGGCCCGGCAGGTGGAGCAGTACGACGGTGCTATCCCGGCCGCCTCCTCGGTGGCGCTGCTGGTCGAGCTCATGCTGCACAGCTTCACCACCGACGACGCCTGGCGACAGCGGGCCGAGAAGACCATGAAGGGCCTCGCGGGCGTTCTCCGTGAGCGTCCCTTCGCGCTCGAAGACATGCTCATCGGGGTCGACTTCCACGACGACGTGGCCAAAGAGGTGCTCATCGCGCTTCCGGAGGACGCTGAGAAAGGCTCCGCGGACGCTCTGCTCGCCACCTTCCGCCAGCACTTCAGCCCCAACACCGTCTTCGTGCTGCGTCGCGGCGATGCCACCCACGCGCTCGTCCCGTGGATGAAAGGCAAGAAGCCCAAGGGCGGCGATACGGCCACGGCCTACGTCTGCGAGTTGGGTGCTTGCGAGCTGCCCACGACCGACCCGAAGGTCTTCGCCAAGCAGCTCGCCAAGGTCGTGCCCTACGCCGGAGGCACACCTTGAACGAGACCCTGTCCAAAGTGCTCGAGCGCTCGGCACGGCGTCACGCTCAGGCCCCGCTCTTCGGCCGGCGGCGCGAGGGACGCTGGGCGTTCACCACCTACGGCGCCTTCGCAGACGAGGTGAGGGCCCTCTCCAGTGGACTCGTGCACGCCGGGGTCTCCCCCGGCGACCGGGTGGCCATCCTCTCCAACAACCGCCAGGAGTGGGCTGCGGTCTGCTACGCGAGCTACGCGGTAGGTGCAGCCGTGGTGCCCATGTACCCGGCGCTCGGCCCCAAACAGTGGGCCCACATCCTCGCCGACAGCGGAGCGAAGGTTCTCTTCTGCGCCTCGCAACCGCTCTACGACCGCGTGCAGCGCATGGGCAAGCAGATCGACACGCTGCACCAGATCTACGCCTTCGACCTCCCCGCGGATCACCCCGACGCCTACGCGGGGCTGCTGCGCCGCGGGCGCCAGGAGCCCCAGGGGCTGCCCGAAGCGCTGTCCGCAGAGGAGGTAGCCACCCTCCTCTACACGTCGGGCACGAGCGGCAATCCCAAGGGCGCCATGATCACGCACCACAACATGTGCGCGAACGTGGCCTCGCTGCTCGCGGCCATGCCGCTCTCGGGACGGGATCGCACCTTGTCGTTCCTGCCCTGGGCACACGCCTTCGGACACACCTGCGAGCTACACGGCATGATCCGACTCGGCGGGTCCATCGCGCTCAGCTCCTCGGTCGACCGGATCATGAGCGAGCTCAACCAGGTGCGGCCCACGGTCCTCGTGAGCGTGCCCCGACTCTTCAATCGGCTCTACGAGCGTGTGCAGCGTGAGATCGCCGGTCGCCCGCGCATGATCCGCACCTTGTTCCAGCAGGGCCTGGTGCTGCGGCGCAAGGAGCGAGAGAAGCGCCTCAACATGGCCGATCGCATGGCCCTCGAGGCAGCCGACCGCATGATCTTCACCCCCATTCGAGCCCGCCTCGGTGGCAACCTGCGCTACGCCTTCAGCGGCGGTGCAGCGCTCTCACAAGAGGTCGCGACCTTCATCGCCGACATCGGCCTCACCGTCTACGAAGGTTACGGCCTCACCGAGGCCGGGCCCGTGGTCAGCGCCAATCGCCCCGGAGCCTTTCGACTCGGTTCGGTGGGCAAGCCGCTCGGCGGCGTGCGGGTGCAGATCGACCCCGAGACCCGGGAGCTCGTCGTCTACGGGGCCAGCGTGATGAAGGGCTACTTCCGTCGCCCCGAGGAGACACGAGCGGCCATCCACGAGGACGGAGGTCTGCACACGGGTGACCTCGGTCGCATCGACGACGACGGTTTCCTCTTCATCACCGGCCGACGCGACGAGCAGTACAAGCTCAACACCGGCCTCGACGTGCTCCCTGCCCCGCTCGAGGAGCGCATCGCACTCTCCCCTTACATTCGCCACGCCATGGTCTTCGGCGAGGGGCACGACCACAACGTAGCCCTCGTCTCGGTCGATCTCGACGCGCTGGCCCGCTGGTGTGATCAGCGCCAGCTGAGCTTCGCCAGCACCAAGGCCATGCTCGAGAGTGAGCGCGTGCGCCGTCACATCCTCGCCGAGGTCGGGGAGCGGACCAGCGAGGCGCGCCCTCACGAGCGCATCAAGAAGGTGGCGCTCATCGCCGACGACTTCACCCCCGACAACGGCCTCCTCACGGCCACCCTCAAGCTGCGACGCGGTGAGGTGACGCGCCGCTACCGGAGCGACCTCGAGGCGCTCTATGTCCGCTGACTGGATCGACCAGGAGCGCATCGGCGGCGCCCTCATCCCGACCCGACTCCGTCGGGCCAAGCCCTTCGGCCACGTGGTGATCGACGACGCGGTGCCGGCCGCGACCTGCGAACGCCTGGTGGACGCGGTGAGCGAAGAAGCGGCCGGGCGCATGGTCGACGAGATCTACGAGCTCCTCGCCACCGAAGAGCCCCTGACTCACCCCGACTTGCTCGCGTTCCAATCCACCCTCGAAGCCGCGCTGCGGCCAGGCGTGAGCGAGGCCATCGGTGAGCCGGCAGGCCGCCTGAGCCTGCGCGGCTACCGGTTCGCCGCCGGCCACTACCTGCTCCCGCACGCCGACGCCGACGGGGACGACCGTCGCCAGCTCGGGGTGGTGATCTATCTCGCGGCCAGCGACGACCTCGAAGGAGGCGATCTCGAGCTCTTCGAGACTGTGCCCGGCCCTCCCGTCGACCCCTTCGACTTCGCGCGCACCATCTCGTCGGGCGCCATCGCGCCGCGACCGGGTCGACTCGTGCTCCTCGACGTGGGCCCCAAGTGCCTGCACCAGGTCCGCGAGGTGGAGGCCGGGAGTCGAGTCTCCTTGTCTGGCTGGTTCCGGCGGGAGGATGAAGCGTGAAGGAGCTCGAGGATCAGACGCGTCTTCAGCCCCACCGCGACGCCTTCGCGCACATGTCGATCGGGGCCGTGGTCATTCAGAAGGCCCTCAGCCCCGACGCGACGACGGCCGCCCGCGAACGACTCGAGACCGAGACCTTCACGCCGGTCTTTCTCGCTCATCGTGGGCGTTACGCGATCCGACGTGAGCTCGAAGCCCCACAGCTCCTGCCGGCGCTGCGACGGCTCGCGAGCTTCGTGGTCGACGAACGGCTCTCGATCCTCGACGCCTGTTGCTTGCGCCTTCAGCGCGGCGACTACGCCCTGCGCCGCGACGACCTGGCCACGCGACCCCACGTAGACGGGCGCGTCTACGAGCTGACCGCCGATCTGAGCGCGAGCTCGAGCGGAGAGGCCCAGGTGGTCTACACCCGCCACGGACGTTCGTTTTTCGTAGCCCCTCAGCTCAGCGGCTCGGTGACCATCGTCGAGCGCCATCCCACGGTGGAGCGGTACGATCGTTACCTCAACCATGCGATGGGCAACCGGCGCGTCCACCGCCTCCGGGTTTGGTTTGCCCGACCCAACGTCGAAGAGACCGCCCCGCCCCCCTTCGTGCACACGAGGTCACCACGGTGAGGTGTCGGACCGGGCTGCTGGTGTCGCTCGGTCTGCTCGCAGGGTGTGACCGCGAGACCCCTGCGCCCGACCCTATCGCGACGGCGGCGCCCCGTCCTCCTTCCGTCACCCCGAGCGCAACGGCGGTCGTGACCGCGACCGCGTCGTCGCCCCCGCCCCCCACCGGGTGTCCGGCCGACATGGCCGTCGTGGAGGGCAACTATTGCCCAGTCGTGGTCCACATCTGTCTGGAGCAGCCCAAGGTCGTTGGCGGTAAGGGTCACCTCCCGTGCCGACGCTACGCCCCGGCCGAATGCCGATCGAAGAAGCGACGGCCGATGCGCTTCTGCATGGACCGCTACGAGTGGCCCAATCAGAAAGGGGCCCTTCCCCGCACGCTCACGTCGTGGCCCGAGGCGAGAAAGATGTGTGAAGCCGAGGGCAAGCGCCTCTGCACCGTCGACGAGTTCAACTTCGCCTGTGAAGGCGAGTCGATGAAGGCCCACGTCTATGGCGACGTGCGGGACGATACGAAGTGCAACTTCGATCGGCCGTACATCCAGCGAACGTACAACTACGAGGCCTGGGACGCTTGCCACGACAAGCCCGCCTGCAAGGAGGAGTACGACCGGCTCGACCAACGGCGGCCCGCCGGGAGCATGCCCGCCTGCGTGTCCGACCACGGCGTCTACGACCTGAACGGCAACGCCAACGAGTGGGTCTTTCGCACCGACCAGCGCTCCCCTCGCCGGAGCGGACTCAAAGGCGGCTGGTGGGGACCGGTGCGAAACCGCTGCCGACCCATGACCACCTTCCACCTCGAAGGCGACTACGGCTACGAGGTCGGCTTCCGCTGCTGCCGCGACGCCGACCCCTCACCCTGAGCGCACGATGGCCTCGACCTCGCTGGCTTCTTTCGCCAGCGCACCGGTGAGGACCTCGTTGCCACCGTCGGTGATGAGCACGTCGTCTTCGATCCGGATCCCACGCACGTCGGCGAAGGCGGCCAGCGCGTCCCGACGGAGGTCGTCGCCCACGGCCGCGGTGAGGCGCTCGTCGGCGAGGATCCCCGGCACCTGGTAGAAGCCGGGCTCGATGGTGACGGCCATGCCGGGCGCCAGGTCGCGGTCGAGGCGGAGGAAGGCATCGCCGAAGGCCTCCGCGCGCTCGCGCCCCGGCGCGTAGCCTGCGCGGTCACCCAGGTCTTCCATGTCGTGCACGTCGAGCCCGATGATGTGGCCCACGCCGTGGGGAAAGAAGAGCGCGGCCGCCCCACGCTCGATCAGACCGTCGACCTCACCGCGCAGGATCCCCAGCTCGACCAGCCCCTCCACCAAAGCCCGCTTGGCCGTCTCGTGCACGTCGCGGTAGCGGCGGCCGGGGGTGGCGGCGGCGATGGCCCGCCGCTGCGCCTCGAGAACCACGTCGTAGATGGCTCGTTGCGATCCGGAGTAGCTGCCGCCCACCGGCCAGGTGCGGGTGATGTCGGCGGCCCAGCCCTCGGGGCTCTCTCCGCCGACGTCGGCGAGCAAGAGGTCGCCATCGGCCGTCGCGCCGTCGTGGGCGTGCTGGTGAAGGACCTCACCGTGCACCGTGACGATGGGGGGATAAGCATCCTCGCAGCCATGGCGTCGGAACACGTCGACCATCGCAGCGTAGGTCGCCTGCTCGCCCGCTCCGGGTCGGGTGGCACGCATGCCGGCTCGGTGTGCTTCCACGCTCACAGCGGCCGCAAAGCGCATCTGCGCCACCGCCGCCTCATCGTGCACGAGTCGGAGGCTGATCACGGCGTCGGCGAGCGCGGCGTCGACGCCCTCCAAGCTCGCACCGCCCCCGGCCGTCACGGTGCGTCCGAGGAGCCCCGAGACCCAACGCGCCGTCGCCTCGTCTTGCGGGGGCAGGGTGGCCACGTCGTCGAGCGAACCGACGATCTGGGCCGCGTCGCCCACCGACTTCACGTCGTCGACGCCGAGCGCGTCGGCCAGTGCCTCGAAGGTCGGCCGCGGTCCGTGCCAGAGCGCATCCTCGGGGTCCGGCGGCTGGGCGAGGAGCGTGCACTTGCCGTCGTGAAACAGCAGCGCCGCCCCTTCCATGGGTCGTGCCGCGAAGTAGAGAAAGTGGCTGTTGGCTCGAAAGCCGTACGGGTTGGCGGGGTAGTTGCGCGCGGGGGCGCGTCCGGCCGCCACCAAGGCGGGACCATCGAAGGTCGAGAGCAACGCACGGCGGCGCGCGATGAGCGCCGCCTTCGGGGTGACGGGACAATCCGCTTGGTCACGCATGCCCGCACCGTAGCAGGCGGGCCGGGAACGCTCAGCTCCCGCCGTCGCCGCCGTCACCCGCGGCGCCACCCGCGCCGCCGCCCGCGCCGCCCACCCCCTGATCGATGACGTCCTGCGTCACGCACCCCTGCTTCTCCACGCTGCAGATGAGGCCCCGCGGTGTGCACGGTTCGTAGAGCACGTCACCATCGACACAGCGCTCGAGCTGGTTGCCCACGCAACGTACGGTGCCTTCGCGCTCCTCCGCGCAGTCGCGCGTCGCACAGGCTTCGGGGCTCGCGAGTGCGAATCCCAACACCAGCATCCAGCCGGCCCACCCCGTGGCCGAGCGCCACCACTTCCGTCGCGTCTGGCTCCGTCGCATGTCTCTCTCTGCCAGCCTGCCGCACCCGAGGGCTCGTGCGCAACTCGCCGGCGACGGTCCCGAAGCAGCAACCCGTCGGGCCAACATCGCGAGAAACTGGCGCCCTAGCCCGCCGGTGCTTAGCATTACAAACAGGGTTCTTACATGCTGCCTATCGTGCTACCGTCGCCTCGCCGAAAGCTTCACTCGACCCCAGCATGCCCTCCCGCGCTGCTGTCACGACGTGAGCCTCCGGAAGGCAGGACGACGCTGCGACGACTCGGTGGTGCGCTCGCCCTCATCCTCGCCGGATCGGCGTGCAGTGGAGCCACCCCGCCTCCTCCAGGCCCGCGCGGTGCCGCCACGCCGCCGCCCGCACCCTCGATGGTGGCGACGCCTCAGGTGCCGGCCGCGCCCCCCGTGGCCGATAACCCGGCCCCCACGCCCGACACGACCGCGCCCGCGCCTGCCCCGGTGGAGGAACCCGTCGGACCGCCGCGTCTCTATGCGCCGAGCGGCCTCGTGCGCATCTACGAGAAGCCGGACCGCTCCTCGCCCGTGCTCGGGGCCTTTCGGGCGGGCCAGTCGGTGGTGCTCAAAGACACCAAGCTCCCGCCCGCGAATACGCGCAACAAGCCCTTCAACTGCACCGAGGGGTGGTACCCCATCGAACCCCGTGGCTTCGTCTGCGTGGGTGGTCCCGGTTTCGCCACCAAGGACGCCAAAGACCCCACCTACCTCGCGGCCAAAGCCACCCTGCCCGACTTCGACAGCCCCTACCCGTATCACTACGGCACGTCGGTCGGCGCCCCACAGTACCTGCGGATCCCCACCGCCGAAGAGCAGCGCGCCAGCGAGCCCGACCTCGACAGCTACCTGAAGAACCTGCCCGCGGCCGACCCCGACACGGGTGCGGTCTCGACGGCCAAAGCGGGCGTGGGCCCCTCGAAGGACTGGCTCGCCTACGAAGCCGCGGCCAAGCCCGGGCTGGTCCACGACAAAGAGGCCTACGAAGGTTACAAGGTCGCCTGGACCGGTGAGTTCGACGCCAACGGTCGCACCTGGCTCATCACCCCGACCATGACCCTGGTGCCCAAGGACAAGGTCCGGGTCTCGAGCAAGATGCCGACCCTCAAAGGCATCGACCTGCGCAAGACCGGCACCGAGCTTCCCCTCGCCTTCTTCTGGCTCGATGACGCCAAGAAGTTCGTGAAGAACGAGCACGGGATGCTCGTGGAGACCGACGAAGTCTACAAGCGCCACAGCTTCGTGCCCGCCTCGATGGATCAGGCCGCCGGCCCCAAGGGGGTCTACTGGAAGATGAAGGACGGCGGCTACGTGCACTTCCGAGACGCCACCATCATTCGGCCGAGCCAGCGCCCCGGCGGCGTGGGTGAGAACGAGAAGTGGGTCGAGGTCCGCATCACCTGGGGCTTCCTCATCGCCTACGAGGGCGACACACCGGTCTACGCCACCGCGGTGTCTCCCGGCGCGAACGGCATCAACAAGAAGGGCCACACCACGGCCATCGGTCGTCACTACGTGGACTGGAAGCTCTACACGGGTGACATGTCGGGCCGTGACGGTGGCCGCGACTGGTTCATCGAAGAGGTGCCTTGGGTGCAGTACTACAAGGGCAACTACGCCTTCCACGGCGCCTTCTGGCACAACGACTTCGGTCGCCCCAAGAGCCACGGCTGCGTGAACCTCGCGCCCGCCGACGCTCAGGCGCTCTTCAAGTGGATGGACCCGGTCATCCCCGAGGGCTGGTACGCGGCGTCGGCCTACTACCCGCACGTCAAGGGCACCTTCCTCCTCATCCGGCACTGATCCGTCCCCCGACCAGCATCCCTGGGCCTTGTCACCCTGCGCCTGAGGGGGCAACGTCGCGCCATGCGACGACGGGTCTACCGAGCGATCGGCATCGCCACTTGGAGCCTCATCCTCCCCGGCTGCTTCGGGCTGATGGACAAGGCCACGCCCGAGCCTCAGACGGCGAGCGACGCCACGGGCCGCTCGGTCGCATGCGACGACGCGGGTGAGCTCCCGTCCCAGCTTCGGCCGATGGTGGTCGACATGGACGCCATGGATCGCGTCGACCTCGAGGTCTCGATGCGCGACGGCCTCGTCGTGGTTCGCCACGACTGCAACGGGATGGAAATCCTCCGCGATTGCCGCGTGGAGTCGGACTACGGCTTCATCGGCGTGCAGCGCAAAGAAGAGGTGGTCCGCCTCAACAGCACCGACGAGATCGGCGCCAACCTGCCGCTGTCGGCAGGAACGTTGGGGGCGAAGTTGGGCGCCGACTTCAACCAAGAGTCCACCCTCGACATCGCCATGGTCATGGTGGGCAAGAAGCGGTCGACGAAGGCCGCCGTCGGGCGCACCGAGCTCGTGGAGGGACGCCCCGGCGCCTGCGACGGCGCGACGCACTACGTTCGCGGCGCCACCATCGGCGCCTTCGCGATGAGTACGGGGGTAAAGGCCGAGGCCCGCGCCGCAGCGGAGATCTTCGGCATCCCCAACACCGGAAACATTGGCGTCTCCGGGGGGAGCAAGCGCACCAAGGACGTCTCCAAGAAGGACGGCGAGGTCGACTCGTGCAACGCGTCGACGCCGGACAGCCCCAATCCCCCAAGCCAGTGTGGTGCCCTCCTCCACCTCGAGCTCGCCCTCATCACCGAGGATGGCTCGAAGACCGACGGCGCGGGTGATCCGATCGACGAGATCTGCCCGCCCGGCTACGTCTTCGCCGACGGCAAGTGCACCGACGACAAAGCGGGACCGCACCTCTGCAAGCCCAAGGACTACGACGACTGCGAGAAGCAGTGCAATGCGGGCAACGCGCCGAGCTGCGGCCGCGTCGCCTACTACACCCTCGAGGGCGAGCATTTCGAACGCAACGCCCCCAAGGCGGTGAAGCTCTTCGAAAAGGCGTGCGGCGACGGCTACACGGTGGCGTGCGCGAGCCTCGGCAGCCTGTACGTCATGGGTGAGGTCGTGGAGAAGGACCCCGACAAGGGCGCCGCGTTGCTCGAGAAGGCGTGCAACGACGGCGA
Source organism: Polyangia bacterium (assembly GCA_030426145.1). Taxonomy (GTDB): domain Bacteria; phylum Myxococcota_A; class Polyangia; order Polyangiales; family Polyangiaceae; genus JAPYTK01. The sequence continues at coordinate 17,063 of JAUHZF010000070.1, read as the reverse complement.
CGCGCGCTTCTGCTCGTTCCTCGCCCAGATGAGCTACGTGGGCAACGGCGTGCCCAAGGACATGGACCGTGCGGCCAAGTATGGATACCGCGGCTGCTTCGGCGGCTCCGCCGGCGGCTGCTTCGTGCTGGGCCAGACCTACCTCAAAGGGGTCGGCGGCAACGAAAAGGACCCCGCCAAGGCCCGCAGCCTCTACCTCAAGGGGTGCCGCGGCAAAGACGGGCTCGCGTGTTACGCCTACGCCGTGGCCCTGCAAGAAGGCACCGGCGGCCCGAAGGACGAAACCAAAGCGCTCTCGATGTTTGCCGACCTCTGCAAGCAGGGCATGGAGCCCGCCTGCAAAGAAGTGAAGTAGTCCTCGAGGTTCGAGGTTCGAGGTTCCAGGTTCGAGGTTCGAGGTTCGAGGTTCGAGGTTCCAGGTTCGAGGTTCGAGGTTCGAGGTTCGAGGTTCGAGGTTCGAGGTTCGAGGTTCGAGGCCGAGAACGAGAACGAGAACGAGAACGAGATCGCGAACGAGATCGCGAACGAGATCGAGATCGATTCAGAGCTCGATGGTGAACGTCGCGTGGTGGAGGGAGAGCTCGGGCTCTCGGGCGTCGAGCATGAACTGGTAGCCGAGCCCGAAGAGGCCGAAGGCCTGGAAGTCGAAGCCTGCGGTGGGGTAGCCGAACCACGTGCCCGTGATCTCGTCCTCACGCACGATCTGGCTGCCGGCGGCGGGATCGGTTTCGTCGATCGGTCTCAGCTCGAGGAGCACTCGGTCGAGCTCGGTGCGGGTGAGCGCCCCGCCGAGGTGCAGGCCCATGGTGAGCGGCAGAATGCGGTGACTGAGGCGAAAACGATAGGCGGCGTCGAGCCGCAACCAACCGCGACGACGTCGGCGCGTGAAGACGCTCGGGGCGAGCTCCGGACCCGTGGCATCGAAGACCGCGCCACCGAGCATGCGCAGGCTCCACGTGTCTTCGATGTCGATGCCGACGCCCACCTCGAAGCCGAGGGACGCGGCGTCGGGGTTGCCCTGGAAGGCGAAGCCCGCCAAAGCGGCGAAGCCCCAGGAGAGCTCCGGTTCGATGCCTTCGTCGCCGATCTGCGTGGTGAGCTGGGCGAGGAGCTGGCTCGGGATCACGAATCCGATCCCCTCCCCTTGGAGCTTGCCCGACACCACCCCGACCACGCGGCCGTCGCAGCCGATGAGTGGCCCGCCAGAGTTGCCGGGGTTGAGCGCCGCATCGGTCTGGAGCAGACGCTCACCGTTGCCGCTCACGATGCCTTGGCTCACGCTCCACATCAGCAGCCGCTCGAGCTCGTCGTCGACGATGGCATACGGGTGGCCGATGGCGACGACGGGCGCCCCGAGCGCGACGTCCTCACCCGCACGCAAGCCGAGAGCTTGCACCGGGGCCGGTCGCGCGACTTCGAGAATGGCCAGGTCGTTCTCCTTGTCGATGGCGACGACCCGAGCCGGATAGGTCTCGTTGGTGGCGTAGGTGACCACGATGGCGCGTTCGGCCGCGATCACGTGGTAGGCCGTGGCCACGTACTTGGGTGACGGATAGACGAAGCCGGCGCCGAGACCGCCACGTCCAGTGTCGATCCGCACCACCTTGCGGTAGGTCGCCGCGTACACACGGCTGAACCAGCCGCCGTCGCAATCGCCCGGTGGGGCGAGAGAAGCGGATGGCACCTCGATCGGCGGAGGCGCCACCGGCGCTGCGGTCGCAGCCGGTGGCGGAGGCGCCGCGCTGGCCGAAGGGGCTGGGGCCGCGGAGGGCGCCGGGGCGGCAGAGAGCGCCGCAGATGGCGTCGGGGTGGCCGAGGGTGCCGTTGCAGACGCTGCAGGTGCCGGTGCCGCCGGGGGGGTGTCGGCGCGCGCCACAGGCGCCAGAAGCGCCAGCGCGACCAAAACCGCCCGAAAGCCACGTCCCATGCCGTGTCAGAAGTGCCCGAGGGCCAGCGCGAGGGCAAGCCCGGCTGGTCAGAGGCGGGGCCGCGTGCGATAGAGGTGCGGATGACCGAGCTGGTGGTCCATCCGGCAGCATCGCCCCTGCGCGGCGTGATCGCCGCTCCCGCGGGCGCGACGACCCTGCAGCTCGCGCTGACCTGTGCGGCGGTGGCCGCCCCAGGTGCACGAAGCACACTCGAGACCAGAGGATGCCCTCCCCTGCCCGTCATCGCGACCCTCCGCGCCCTCGGGGTCGACATCGTGCCGTCGGAGCGTGAGCTCACGGTGACTGGGGTCGGGCTCGACGGCCTGAAGGCCGGCACCGCCCCGGGTCCCCTCGAGCCCATGGTGCTCGGGGCCGTGCTCGGTCTGCTCGCGCCGCGTCCCGAAGTGACGACCCTGCACGCCGAGATGGGCCGGATGGCGCTTTACGCCTCGAGCGCGGCGCGCGCTCTGCGACAGCGTGGGGCGCAGGTCGAGGGTGAGCTCGACCCCAGGCGGCCCGGCTGGCTCGGGCCCCCTTGGGTGGTCGGCCCCGCGCCGGCGCCGATGTCCGAGGTCCAGCTCGAGCTCGCACCACACGAGTCGGCGGCCAAGGCAGCCACGCTCACCAGCGGGCTCCTCGCCCTCGGCGACACCTTCATCCACGAGCCCGTGGTCTCGGATGACCGCCTCGAGCGCATGCTCTCGACGATGGGGGTGGACATCGAGACCTTGGGCCCGATGCTGCGACTCTCGCCCCCGCCGGCCCCCCTCGAGCCTCTCGGTGGCCCTGGCCCCGGCGATGCCGGCCTCGCCGTGCTCATGTTGGCCGCCGCGGCGAGCACCGAGGGTCGGATCGGCCTGCGCGGCGTGGGCGTGAGCCGGAGTCGCTCCGGCTGGCTCGAAGGTTTGCGCGATGCGGGCGCCCCCATCGGCCTCGAGGGCGGCCACGATCGATGGGGCGAACCGGTCGCCGACGTACACCTCGCGGGGCGTCCTGAGCGCGCGCTTCGCGTCGCGGGCGAGCGCGGCCATCGGGCTGGGGTGCCCCTCCCTGCGCTTGCGGCGCTGGCCGCCTACGCCCCGGGAGAGAGCATGCTCGCTGACATGCCCCTGTCGGATCCGGCGCAGCTTCCGCAGACGTTGCGGCTGCTCCAAGCCTTCGGCATTGCGGTGCGTCCCATCGAGCGCGGCCTCGCCGTCATGGGCGGGCGCCCTCGCGCCGCCACGGTGGATTCGGGTGGCGATCCCGCCCTCGCCATGGCCGCCGCCGTGCTCGCGCTCGGGGCCGAGGCGCCGTCGCGGATCACGGGAGCCGAGGTCATCGGACTTTCGTTTCCTCGCTTCGTGGGCTACCTCCGCGGTCTGGGAGCGAAGGTCGACGTCAACCCCGACCCTCCCGCGCCAACGTCATGAGCTCCAAGATCATCGCCATCGACGGACCTGCCGGCGCCGGCAAGAGCACCGCCGCGCGACGCCTCGCCGACCGCCTCGGTTTCGTGCTGCTGGACACCGGCGCCCTCTACCGTGCCGTGGCCCTCGCCGCGCGCCGCGCCGAGCTCGATTGGGCCGACGGCGATGCCGTGGGTGCCCTGGCCCGTGAGCTCGTGGCCGACGAAGCTTTGGCCATGGTCCGCAGCGACGACGGCGCCATGCGCGTCGAGCTGCGCGGGGAAGACGTCTCGGCCGCGATCCGTGAGCGAGAGATCAGCTCCGGCGCGAGTCAGGTCTCGGCCTTCGGCCCCGTACGGGACGCCCTGCTCGGCCTCCAGCGTCAGATCGGCCACTCGGGACCGGGGGTGGTGGCCGAGGGTCGCGACATGGGAACCGTCGTCTTTCCCGACGCGACGGTGAAGTTCTTCCTCACCGCTTCCCTCGAGGTACGGGCTCAGCGCCGGTTCGAAGAGCTCACGGAGCGAGGCAAAGCCGTCACGCTGGAGGACACCCGCCGAGAGGTGAAGCAGCGCGACCACAACGATTCAAACCGCGCCGTGGCCCCCTTGAAGCAGGCCGAAGACGCCATCCTCATCGACTCCACCGATGTCGACCTCGACGGTGTGGTCGACGACATGCTGGCGCGGGTGAAAGCCCGTTGGGGGGGCGCCTGAGCCGCATCGTCTGGCTCCTGTTGCTGCTGCTCGTCACCGGGTGTGGCCGCACGGTTGCCGCCGGCGGGGAGCGTACCAAGCCCCGCACCCCAGTGTCGGTGGATGAGCTCATCCCGGCGGATCTCGACCTGGTGGTGCGCATCGACCTGGCGCGGGCACGTGCCAGCCTCGGCCCCGACATCTCGCAGGATTTGCTCACCGAGGCCGCGGATCGAACCCGAGCCGACGCTTCGATTCGGGCCGCGCTCGCCGAAGCCGAGGTCGCTTGGCTCGCGACCCGGGTCGCCGACGCCGAGGCCGGCGATCGCGTCTTCGCCGTCCGCCTCGAGCGCCGTCGTCGCGTCGAAGGCGAAGAGGCGGCCAAACCTCGCCTCACACCCGACAGCATCGCCTGGAAGAAGCTCGAAGGCGAAGCTGGCGTGCTCCGCTACGGCACGCGTCGTGAGCGCCTCGACCGCGGGCAGACCGAGCGCGTCTACCTGCTAGACGACAAGGCGGCCATCTTCGCCACCCCCGTCGAGGTGCCCGCCGTCGACCGGGTCCTGGCCGATGGGCCCGACGCCGCCCGTGGCCGACCCGAAGCCCGAGGCCTCTTCAGCCTCGACTACCGCGCAAGCCGCCTCTCCCCCGAGATGGTCCGCGCCTTCCCCAACCTGGCCAAGCTCTGGCGTGGGATCCGCTCGATGAGCGCCGTCGTCGACGACCGTGGCGACGGCCTGGAGCTCGAGGGCCGCATTCGATGCGAGAGCCCGCGCGCGGCCGAGGACATTCTCCGGTTTCTCACCGCCATCAAAGAAGGCAGCGCAGACACGGATTACGGGCCTTTGTTGGCCGAGCTGGAGCTTTCTCGAACGGCTTCCAGTGTTGCGGTGCGCTGGCCGTGGCAACGCGGTATCCTGCGGGAATTGTTGTTGAGACGTCGCAATGGCGCAGGGGGTGCCGCGCCAGAGCCCGTCCCCCCCGAACCGGTTCCTAGTCCATGAGCCGACGTCACCAGACCACGGATCGTCTCTCCAAACCCACAGGGGCACGCCTCGTCGTGCTCGACGGCGTAGGTGTCGGCCAGAAGGTACCGCTCCGGGACACCATGACCCTCGGACGGAGCCTCTCGTGCGACATCGTGGTCGACGACGCCGAGGTCTCCCGCGAGCACTGTCTCTTTCGCCAGCAGGTCGACGGCACCTTCACGGTGCGCGACCTCGGGAGCCGGAACGGCACGCTCGTCAACGGCACCAAGGTCAGCGAACAGGCGCTTCGGTTCGGCGACAAGATCCGCCTCGGCCCACGCCAGGTCTACGTCTTCACCGCCTACGATCCGGTGGAGGAGCAGCTGCTTCAGCGCCAACGCCTCGAGACCCTCGGTCGGCTCACGGCGGGCGTAGCCCACGACCTCAACAACATGCTCGGGGCCGTGACCGCGAGCGTGGCCTACCTCCGGCAGCTCAGCGCAAAGGAGCGCGAGGGTTTGGAAGGGCAGGCCTGCCTCGAAGACATCGATAGCGCGGCGCAGCGGGCTGCCACCCTTTCGGGCCGCCTCCTCGGCCTCGCACGCGCCGAAACCCAGCGGCAGGTGGTATCCCTGAGCGAGGTCTGTCGCGACGCCCACCGCATCGCGCGCCGCACCTTCGAGCGCACGCTCGAGATCGAGACCAACCTCAAGCCGCGCACGTTCGTCGAGGGGGACGGCGCCCAGATGCTGCAGGTGGTTCTGAACCTGCTCGTCAACGCCCGTGACGCGATCGCAGACGGTCGCGGCAGCACCATCCGACTCACCCTCGACCGACCACCGCCCGGGGATGGCCCTCCTCAAGCCGTCATCTCGGTGCAGGACGACGGGCCCGGGATCGACCCCGACGTCCAGCACCGCATCTTCGAGCCCTTCTTCAGCGCCAAGCCCAACCAAGCGGGCTACGGCGTGGGGCTCTCGACGGTGAAGGAGGTGGTGGTCAACCACGGGGGCTCGGTCGAGGTCTCCAGCACCCCGGGCCGCGGCGCCATCTTCCGCGTCGTGCTCCCCGCGCTCGACCCGGCCAGCGCGCGGATGGAGCACCAGACGTTCGACCGGCAGCTCGACCCGCCGCCGACCCAGAGCTCACGTAAGGCGCTCGTGCTGCTCGTCGACGACGAGCCGGTCATGCAGCGCAGCCTCAAGCGGGTACTCAAGCGGGCAGGCTTCGACGTCGAGGTCCGCGCCGACGGCGAGTCGGCCCTCGAGCGCATGGGCCGGGAGCCGGTCATCGAGCTGCTCGTGCTCGACCTCGATCTGCCCGGGATCAATGGCCTCGAGACACTACGCCGCCTCCGTCAAGGTGCGGTGACCACCCCCGTCATATGCATCTCCGGCCACCGCGACGCGATGGACCACCAGAGCACCAGCGAGCTCGGCATCCACGCCTTCCTCGCCAAACCCTTCTCGACGCACCAGCTGATCGCGGTGGCCCACGAAGCCCTCAAGTCTACCCTCGACGACAGCGACACCAACACTCAGCCCTGACCGCCTTCGGTTGGCAAGGTCGCCGCGGGGGAGTAAGGCATGCGGGTCATGGCCGAGCACGTCGCACGAGACGCCACCCCGCCCTCCCGCAACGACGGGTTCTGGCTCCGGATCATCTACATCGTGTCGGTCGTCCTGTGCGGCGCGGTCGCGTTTCTCATCCTCGGGCCGCGCCCGGAAGGCATGAGCGGCGCCCTCGACGTGTCCGCGCTGCCTACCGTCAACGCGAGCCTGAATGCGCTCACCGCCATGCTGCTCGTGACGGGTTTCGGCTTCATCCGCGCCGCCATCAAGGCCCCCGATGCTGCCACCAAGGCCAAGCGCATCGCGCAGCACAAGATGGTGATGCTCACGTCCTTCGCGACTTCTGGCGCGTTTCTCGTGAGTTACGTCATCTACCACTGGTTCAAAGACGGCCCGAAGAAGTACGTCGGCGACTTTTCGGCCATCTACTACGTCATCCTCTTCAGCCACATCGTTCTCGCGGCGGCCATCCTGCCCCTCGCCCTCACCACGCTCTATCGCGGCTGGGGCAACCAGGTGGGCAAACATCGAAAGATCGCCAAGATCACGCTGCCTCTGTGGCTCTACGTGTCGGTGACCGGGGTCGCCGTCTACGTGATGCTCTACCTCTGACGGGTCTACCGTGAAGCCTACCGTCTATCTCTTCGACATCGACGGCACGCTCATCTCGACGGGCGGTGCTGGACGACGCGCGATGCTCACCGCGCTCGGAAGGGCCGCCCACGGGGCGAGCTTCTCCTTCGCCGGCATGACCGACCGCATGATCGTGCGGAAGGCGCTCGAGGAGGCGGGGGTCGAGGTCACCGAGGCGACCATCAACGCGACCATCGCTCGATACCTCGAGCGACTCACGGCCGAGGTCGCGGCGGAGACCGTCGAGTACCTCGTGCACGCCGGTATCATGGAGGCGCTCGACGCCGTGGCCGCCGTGGGGCGCTCCGCCGTCGGCCTCGGCACCGGAAACGTGGAGCGCGGGGCCCGGATCAAGCTCTCTCGGGTGTCGCTCAACGAGCGCTTCGACTTCGGGGGCTTCGGCTGCGACGCCGAAGACCGCTCGGAGCTCATCCGCATCGGCGCCGAGCGTGGAGCCGCGCGGCTCGGCCAGACGCGCGAGGCCTGCCGGGTGGTGGTCATCGGCGACACCCCGCGCGACATCGCGGCCGCCCGCGCCATCGGGGCCGAGGTCATCGCCGTCGCGACGGGCATGGTGAGCGTCGACGGCCTGGCCGCACACGACCCGGATCACCTCTTCGCCGACCTCACCGACCGAGCCGCGCTGGCCGCCCTCCTGAACAGCTAGCCTCCGATCCTTTCGCCCCTGCGGGGGGAATGGGCGTGAAACCGATGGCTTGCCACCCACTGCGCATTGACATGTGGGGCCATGGGGACTAGACGCTACAGCCCCCCCTTACACGATGGTGCGTACCAGGCGACGCTCTAGTTCGAGCGCGGTTCTGGAAGCTGTCGCACCCCCGTCTCGCGAAGTGCAGACGGGAAACTCGGCGAGGGGGCGACGAAAGGACACCTAACATCTGATGGCTGAGCCCACACAAGACACCTCCAAGGGTGGAGGCATGGAGAGCTTCGCGGCGCTTTTCGAAGCGAGCGCCGAGGAGAACGATTTCGCGAAGGAAGGCGAGATCATCACTGGCACCGTGGTGCAGTTGGACCGCGACTTCGTGGTCGTCGACATCGGCGGCAAGAGCGAAGGCGTGCTGTCGATGCGCGAGTTCGGTGACGGTGAGGACGGACAACCGGCGGTCAAGCCGGGTCTGCAGGTCGACGTCTTCGTCGAAAGCCGCGAGTCGGACGACGGGCTGGTCAAGATCTCCAAGGAGAAGGCCGATCGTCTCAAGGTCTGGGACGAGATCTCGGCCGCCTGCGAGCAGGAGCAGCTCATCGAGGGCACCATCAGCCAGCGGGTCAAGGGCGGTCTGTCGGTCACCATCAAGGGTGGCGTGAAGGCCTTCCTCCCGGGTTCGCAGGTCGACCTGCGTCCCATCCGCAACCTCGATCGCCTCATCGGGCAGACGCTCGAGTTCAAGGTCATCAAGTTCAACAAGAAGCGCGGCAACATCGTTCTGTCGCGTCGCGTGCTGCTCGAAAAGGAGCGCGACGAGCTCAAGCAGAAGACCCTGGAGACCCTCCAGGAGGGCATGACCGTCATCGGCACCATCAAGAACATCACCGAGTACGGCGCCTTCGTCGACCTCGGTGGCATCGACGGACTCCTCCACATCACCGACATGAGCTGGGGCCGGGTCAACCACCCGTCCGAGGTCTTCAACGTCGGCGACAAGGTCGAGGTCAAGGTCCTCAAGTACAACCCCGACACCGAGCGCGTCTCCCTGGGCCTCAAGCAGACCCAGGAGGATCCGTGGAACCACGCTGCCGAGGCCTACCCGCCCGGCAAGAAGGTCACCGGCAAGGTGATGAGCATCACCGACTACGGCGCCTTCGTGGAGATCGAGCCTGGCGTCGAGGGTCTCATCCACGTCAGTGAGATGAGCTGGACCAAGAAGATCAAGCACCCCTCCAAGCTGCTCGAGGTCGGGCAAGAGGTGGAGTGTCAGGTCCTCGAGGTCGACGCGACCAACAAGCGGATCAGCCTCGGCCTCAAGCAGCTCGAGCCCGATCCCTGGGAGCTCTTCACCGAGAAGTACCAGCCCGGCGACAAGATCGAGGGCAAGATTCGCTCGATCACCGACTACGGCGTGTTCGTGGGTATCGAAGAGGGCGTCGACGGCATGGTCCACAAGACCGACCTGTCGTGGAGCGTTCGTCTCAACAACCCGTCGGACATGTACTCGAAGGGCAACACGCTCTCGGCCATCATCCTCTCGATCAACCACGACGAGAAGAAGGTCAGCCTGGGTGTGAAGCAGCTGTTCGACGATCCCTGGCCCACGCTCCTTCAGGAGTTCCCCATCGGCGGTGTCGTCGACGAGGCCGAGGTCGTTGCCACCTGCGAGTACGGTGCCTTCCTGCGCCTGCGCGACGGCGTCGAGGGCCTGGTTCCGAGCCAGGACCTGGACGAGCCCGAGGGCGGTCTCAAGAAGGGCATGAAGGTGAAGGTCGAGATCTCCAGCGTCGACACCGTCGACCGCCGGCTCTACCTGAACATGAAGAACATCGGCGAGAACAAGGAGAAGGCCGCTCAGCGCCAGCGTCGCGCCATGGCCTCTCAGCAGAACGCCGGTCCGAGCACCATCGGTGACCTCATCAAGGAGAAGCTCGGTGGTATCTCCACCGCGCCGACCGAGGGCCCCGACGGCGAGCCCGCCCCGGAAGCTCCCGAGGCGACCGCCGAGGAGAGCGAGGAGAGCTGATCTCCTCTAGACTGGCCCTCGCATGAGGGTCAGTCGTTCGACACAGCGCACCCCGGGGTGCCGAGGTCTCTTGACCGCGGTCCTCGGGGTTTCGCTTTTTGTGCTCAGTCCGTCCGAGGCGGCCGCCCAGAGCTCGGTGCCGAGCCCCGAGGTCGACCCCGATCCGTGGTTCGGCAAGGACAAGCTGCTGCACGCCGCCGCCACCTTCGGGCTCAGCAGCGGTGGCTACGCCATCGGGGTAGCGACCATCGACCGACGCTGGGCCGCACTGCTGCTGGGAGGCGGCATCTCCCTCGCGCTCGGAGGCCTCAAGGAGGGTCTCGACGCGGCCGGCTTGGGCCAGCCCTCGGCCAAAGACTTCCTCTGGGATGTGGTGGGCACGGCGCTCGGGCTGGGCGTGTCCGTTACCTTCGATGCCGCGCTGCGAGGCCCAGAAGCGCCGTAAGAGCCTAGAATCAAAAGCTCCAACCATCGGCGCGGAAAAAAAAACGCGCGACGATCATTTTTGGTGAGAGCTTTGGTTACGGGGGTGCACTCAGTGGGTGAAGCGCGGCTCTGGGTGGGCCGGACTCCCTCCTTCCCCTCGGACCTGAACCCGGTTCGACTCGCCCAGACCGCGTATTCCTGTTTCGGTGGCTCCGAATCAAAAACTACGTGTGTGTGTGTTCTCGAGCCCCGGGGGTTTCCCTTCCCCGGGGCTCGAATTTTTTGTGGGCATGCGTACCGGGCACGGTTTGCGGTAAACCCATCGGGTGAACCCCGACGGGGAAGACAAGCGACGAAGCGCGCGCATCGCGGCCATCACCTTCTGGGTGATCTCGGCCACCGCGGTCGTCGCCATCTTGGTGGCCGGGCGAGCGGTTCTCTTCCCGTTCCTGCTCGCCATCCTCATCGGCTACGTGCTCTTCCCGGCCGTGAAGATCGTCGAGGCGCGCGGTGTGCCTCGGTGGGCGGGGATCCTGCTCGTGTACGTGGTGGTCATCGGGAGCATCGTCGGCTCCGGCTTCGTCATCATTCCGCGCCTCTTCGCCGAGACCCGCACCCTCAGCACCGAGCTGCCACGCCTGGCCGGTGAGTTCCGCGACCAGACCCTGCCCGAGGTGGACGCGCGGCTCGAAGCGTGGCTCGGACCCGCCGCAGGCACGGGCCCGACGCAGCCCCCGAAGGTGGAGCCTGGCCCTCCGATGACCATTCGTCCCCAAGAGGATGGCAGCTACGTCGTCGAGCTCGGCGACGAGGTGCACGTCTCGCGGCATGACGAGGGCACTTGGGTCGTAGGCCCCCGCCCCAAGAAGGAGGCCTTCTCGAGCCAGCGCGCGCTGCAGGACGCCTTCGACGGGGCCATCGGCTACGCGCAGAAGAACTCGCTCGAGCTGCTCGCGGTCGGACAGAAAATCCTCAGTGGGATCAGCCGCGGGATCTTCTTCTTCGGCATCACGCTCATGCTGGCGGGGTACATGATGTTCACGTGGGAGGAGATCCACGGCTTCGCGAAGAATCTCTTCGCCGAGGAGCGCCATGAGAGCTTCGACCGCTTTACCCAGCGCCTCGACCGCGGGCTCAGCGGCGTGGTGCGGGGTCAGCTCCTCATCTGCGTCGTCAACGGCCTGCTCAGCGCCGTCGGCTTCTGGCTCTTCGGCTTGAAGTACTGGCCCATCCTCAGCGTCATCGCGACGGTCTTGAGCATCATCCCCATCTTCGGGTCGATCCTCAGCACCGTGCCTGCGGTCATCATCGGCCTCACCGATGGCTTCGGCACGGCCTTGGGCGTGCTGGTATGGGTCATCGCGATCCACCAGCTCGAGGGCAACTTCCTCAACCCGAAGATCATCGGCGACCAGGCCAAGATCCACCCTGTGCTCATCATGTTCGCACTGCTGATGGGCGAGCACTTCTTCAAGGTCCCGGGCCTCATCCTCGCCGTGCCCACGCTGGCGCTCGCGCAGGTCATCTTCGTGCACTTCCGCGAGGAGGTGCACGGCACCCCCTCCATGGCGGCGGCAACGACGGCGATGCGAAAGACCGATCCCCCGCCCCCGACCGACCGCGACCCAAGGAGCGCCGGGGACATCAAGGACAGTGACGCCGTCGACACCCGACTCGTGCTCACCCGCCGCTCGTTCGAAGAGGACGAGAGCGAGAGCGCGTCGGAAGCTTCGGTGGAGGTCGACCTCGACTCGACCGCCGCTTCGACCGAGCCCGAGGCCTCACCGCCCGGGAAGAAGGCGGCGCGTAAGGCGGCGAAGAAGACCTCCAAGCGCACGGTTTCGACCACGCTCAAGTCGCCCGACTGAGGGTCCCCCAGCGCGCCCCCACAGGGTCGCCGAGGTGGCCACTCTGCCGTGAGGGCTCCCCCGTGGGGATGCTTGTGCTAAGGCACTGGCGCTTTGGCCAAGACCAAGACGAAACGAAAGCACGAGGCCCGCCGCCAGCGGGAAGAGCTCCAGCAGCAGCAGCGCGAGAAGCTGCAGAACATGCCGGACCCCTTCTCGAAGGAGAACATCCGCAAGATCGCGGTCCGGGTGGGCATCGCCGCACTGGTGGTGTGGGGCATCGCCATCGCCATCGGCCACCCCGTGGCGCTCGGCGTGGCTGGGGTGCTCACCGTGGTCACGCTCGGCGTCATCATCTGGGGCCTCAACTTCGCCAAGAAGTCCCGCGCGGTGGCCGACATCGTGAAGGGCGCCGACACCGCCGAAGGGCGGAAAGAGGCCCTCGAGCGGCTCGACAGCGAGTTCAAGGAGGGCGACACCGCAGCGACCTTCGCCAAGGCTCAGCTGCAGATGCAGGAGGACCCCAAGGCGGCCCTGGAGACCCTCGAGAGCATCGACCTCGACAAGGTCATGGCCACCGTCGCCGACGAGGCGCGTAGTCAGCGGGCGATGATCCACCTGATGCTGGGTGAGACCGACAAGGCGCGTCCGCTCGCGGACAAGATCGACCTCTCGCGCCACAAGGAGCACAAGACCCGCGCCACCCTGGCTGCCATCGTCGGCGAGTCTTGGGCCCGCTCGGGGGCGGCGCGCAAGGCGGCGGAGTTGATCGAGAACTTCGACCTGAACGACGCCGACTACGCCGAGATCAAGCCCCAGCTGCTGCGGTCTCTCGCGTTCGCCTACTCCTGGTCGAACCAGACCAAGAAGATGAAGAAGATCCTGCGCCAGATGCAGAGCATCAACCCTCAGCTTCTCACGGGGTTCATCACCAAGAAGAAGAACCCGATGGGGGTCAATCCGCGGGGTGTGCATCCGTTGCTCGAGAAAGAAGCCATGAACATGCTCATGCGCTCGGGGTCGGTGCCGCGGAAGATGCAGGTCAAGCGCGGGCGTTGAGACGCGGTGGACGCCGCCAAGCTCGCATCGGGCCTCTTCGCTGCGGTCAGCATCGGGGCCCTCGCCTTCTTCGTGCACAAGGTCGCGTGGCTGGTGCGCTACCGGCGCCTGCAACGCCGGCTCATCGACCAGGCGGCGCTGGAGCTAGCCGCCACCCAGCGCGACGTCTTGCCCGACTGGGAGCGTTTCGCGCATGCGGCGTGGCGCGTGGGGCGCGGCCCTAGCCCCGACATGACCCACGGCGGCACCCCCGCTGTGGTCAGCCCCGCCGCTTACGTGACGGCGGTCGAGCGTGAGCTCGGCGCCCGCATCGAGGCCGCGGGACGGCGTCAGGCGGTGACCCCCCTCTTGCGGCGTGCCCTCGAAGGCAAGGAGGCGACCCCGCAGACCCACACCGTGCTGGAGCTCCCGCTGCGCGACGGCACCGTGGCCGCGGCGCGGATCCGCCTGCACCCTCCCCCGCTGCAGCGCCCGGAGCCTCCACCCGACAAGGTCTTCGCCCTCGAGGTGCGCTCCCGGTACGGCTTCTGGCGGCGTGCCCTCGTCTTCGTCACCGGCCTGGCCGACGTGGTCTACAGCTCGAGCCACATCGCCAAGATGTCGCAGTACACCCACGTGAGCATGGGAACCATCGTGCGGCGGATGAGCCTGGTGGTGCTCTTGGTGCTCGGCATCGTGCTCGAGGTCATCGTCGGCTTGCGCGAGGGCCTCGAGAAGCTCCTCGAACGGCACCTCATCCGCGGCGCGAGCTGGCCGCAACAGCTGCCAGAGGCCATGCGCGACAACCTGCCGAGCCTGCTCGCACTCGTGATCTGGACCGGGGTCGTGGCGGGGCTCTACTTCACGCTGTACTTCCTCGTCCGCCGCCGCAGCCGGCGCTTCCTGGGCGAGTTGGCTCGCATGAAGGAAGCGCAGAACGAACGCCTGTCCCAGATCTACGTCGACCACCTGCAAGGACTCGTGCGGTGGTCGGAGGACTACGGCCGCACCCTCGACGGGGCGGTCGAGCTGACGGTTCGGCACACGGAGCTGTTGGCGAAACACTACGCCGCGCGGGTGCGGCGACGCATGTGCGGCCCGGTGCTCTACGACATCGCACAGCAGATTGGCGACCGTCTCTTCGCCAAGCTCCCCGAAGCGAGCGGCGCGCTCCAAGACGCCATCAACACCCGGCGGCGCTCCTTCCGCCATGGCCTCTGGCCACGCGCGGAGGAGATGCGCGACGTGGTGGAGCAATGGAACCACCGCGAGGCTTGGCAGGCCATCGAGCTCACGCTGGGCGAGCTTCGCAGGGGCCAGCCAGACCCGCAGCAGGTGAGCGACTTCTGGCGACAACTCGTGACCATCACGGCGTCGTTCCCGGACGCGGTGGGCGCCGACATGCCGGAAAGGCTGCGAAAGGCCTACGTGCAGCTCGTCGAAGACACGAGCCAGGGCACGGAGACCGACCTCGACCGGTTCGACAAGGCCGTGATCGACCTCGTCCGGCACCTGAACCAGCAGCTCTCCGCCTGTACGCCGCTGCTCGAAGCGCGCATCGAGCTGGTGAATCAGCGCATCGCCGCCGACGGGGCCAAGTGGCAGTCGCAGGTGATCCGAACGCGTGAGGCGGCCCGCCTGGAGGCCATGGCCTTCGAGATCTGAACGACCGCGGCCTCACGCGCAGTTCGGCACCACGACTCAAGTTTCCCGGAGAACCGCCGTTGTTCCATCTTGGTGAAACAGCCACACAAAGGAACGCGCATCGCCAAGGGCGTCCCCAGCCGGTCGACGAGCCCGTCGACACACGGGAGCGCACCACGGGGTAGCCTCCAGCCGCAGTCGGTCGCGCAACGCCTCATCGCCGAGCTGAAGTCGGATCGAGCGGACCTTCCCATGTTGCCTCCCATCGCCATGGAGGTCTGGCGCATGGCGCGCGACCGGAACGTCGACATCGACCGCCTCCGGGTCACCCTCGAGCGCGAGCCGGCTCTGGCAGGTCGGGTCCTCGGCGTGGCCTGTTCACCGCTCTACGCCAGCGCGGTGCCGGTGACCTGCCTGAAGGACGCCCTGATGCGCGTGGGTCAGCGGGCCCTCGCCGACATCGTCTTCGAGGTCTCGGCGACGATGGAGGTCTTCCGCGAGCCAGCCTACGAGCCAGCCATGGCTGCGTTGCAGAAGCACTCGCTCGCCGTCGCCTACATCGCTCGTGACCTGTGCAGCATGACGGGGCAGTCCCCCGGCATGGCCTTCACGGCTGGCCTCCTGCACGATGTCGGCAGCGTCGCCTTGCTTCGGGTGCTGGCTTCCTCCGAGCGGCGCCACCATCGCCCAGCCCCCGCGATCGACCAGGTCCAGCTCGCGCTGAAGCAGCTCCACGCCAAGACGGGAGGGTATCTCGTGCGCCGCTGGGGTCTCCCGGACGAGATCGCCAATGCGGTCGCGGCCCACGAGTCCTTGCTCGTAGATGGTGAAACGTGTCGGCTCGCAGCCACCGTATCGCTCGCCGACGGCCTCGCAGCCGAGGTCGGACTGCGCGGCGTGGACCAGTACGACGTGCACACCGAGCTCACGCGCAATGCCCTCCAGCTTCCGCCGGAGGCCATGGACCTCCTGCGGGCTCGCGCGCAAGTGATCGCCCGGCACCTCGGAGGCAGCGCAGCCGCCGCCTGAGGGTGGTAGCCTGCGCCGGTGCACTGGGCACGTCGGCACAAGGCAGTCACCATTGCGCTCCTCATCGGGGTTGCGGGCGCGTGTTCGACGCTCGCCGACAACGGGGGCGGAGACGTCGCGTTGCCCAATGCTGCGGCCGGCCCCTTCCGTCCCACCGAAGCGGGCGAGCTCGTGGAGAGTCGCGTCGCGCCCTACGCGCTGCGCGACGACGAGCGCTTCTTCCGTGCGCCGTCGGTACTCGACGAGGACGGTGATCCCAGCACTCCCGCCGCGCTCATCTTGACCGCGATGAACACACCCATCGACGGCGTAGACCCCGATCCCGCCTTGATGCCCGACAGCTTGGTGCAGTTTCGTGCGGCCGACGGGCGCTCTCCGGTACGTCAGTTCGACATTCTGCTCACGGTCGAAGCAGCCTGGGAAGGCAGCTGGATCGATGCGCCCTCGGCCCTCCGGCACGACGGTCGCGTCTTCCTCTACTACGGCACGGAAGGAGGCCTTGGTCTCGCCACCGGGAACGGCCTCAGCTTCACCCGCACCAGCGCCGACGCACCGCTCCTGGGCCCAACGGACACCCCGAGCGGCGGCACGCCGCGCAACCCCGGCGCGGTGAAGCTCTCCGACGGTAGCTTTCGTTTGTTCTATGCCGTCGACGACGGTGGCACCTCGGTGCTCGTCGAAGCCCGCTCCGTCGACGGGGTGACCTTCGAAGATCACCAGGTGGTGCTCCGGCCGAGGGAGGGAGAGGCCGCGCTCGACGACCCCCAGCCCGTGACCGCAGTCTCAAGCCAGGGTCGTCGCCTGACGTACCTGTACTTCGCCACCACGACGACCGAAGGACGACGGCGCATCGACATGGCGGCGCGATTCGACGGCGAGACGACCTTTCAGCGCGCCGAAGGCCCCGTCTACGACCCCGGCTCCGACGCACCACGAGCCCCCTTCGTGCTGCGCAAAGACGCCTACTCCCTACTCTTCGTGACCCAGGCCTCCGGCACCGGTTCCGACTACCCAGCTGTCGCCGTGGCCGTCGCCCCCGCCATCGTGAGCTTGCTCCCCGCGGGGAACTGAGGTCGGGCTTCGAGGTTCCGGGTTCGAGGTTCGAGGTTCCAGGTTCGAGGTTCCGGGTTCGAGGTTCCGGGTTTGGTGGTTGTCAAGGTAGTTGCCGCACGTTTTGTTTAGGCAGATGCGGACGTGGGT
>JAUHZF010000069.1 GCA_030426145.1 Polyangia bacterium | reverse complement strand
AACACATCATCTGCCGCGACGGCAGTCAGGATCCGGATGAAGAGCACTTCGTTCGAGTGTTCGATGCCAGCACGGCCGCGCAGCGCTGTGAGCTCTCGCTCGAACGCTACCGGGTCGGGCCCAGCTTTGCTGCGGTCGCGAACGTCTTGGTCACCGAGGAGAGCCGCGGCGACGAGCGCAACTTCGCCGCCTACGACCTGGGTACGTGCAAGCGCCGCTGGCGCGCCCCTTGGAACGATGCCAGTGGGCTGGCCCTCGCCCCGGACGCGACGACGCTCTTCGTCATCGACGGACACGGGCAGCTCGTAGCATACGCTGCCAAAACCGGAGAGCTGCAATGGCGATTCGCCCTGCCACCATGGCAGTTCAACCGGCCGCTACGTGTGTCGAGTGACGGTCGGCACATCGCCTTCTCGATGCAGCGCGCCCGAGAGAACGCGCCTTGGCTCGAGCGAGTCGGCCTGCTCGACCTCGCCACACGCACGGTGCGGGTCGTGGCAGACGTCTCGCCGCGACAGCTCGACTTCTCCTCTCGCGGAACCGAGCTCGCGATGGAGGACGATGGCGAGCTCAGAGTGATGGACGTGGCGTCGGGGAAGGTGAAGTGTGAGCCGTCCGTACCGCGTCGCGACCTAGTGGGCGCCAGTACGTACGGCGAGCTCGTGGTGAGTGTGAGCCGTGATGGCCGGCTCGAGACGTGGGACCGAGACACGGGCACATCGCGAATCAATCGGAAGATCAGTGACGAGGCGTCGGACGTATACTTCTTGCCGCCGCCCCGACTTGGGCTCGTGAGTGGTTGGCCTCCCGCCTATCGCATCTTCGACGTCACCACGGGCGAGCAGCAGTGTGTTCACCAGACCGAGGACGTCGACGCCGTCTTGCGCTGGCCTGGAGGCGAGGTCGCACTGGTCGAGGATGCGGTGCGGTTCGCCAACGGACACTTTACGTCGCGGGTCACGGCGGTGGGGACCGACTGCAAGGTTGTCGGTCAGCACGAGGTCGAGGGTCGCATCGTGGATGCCAACCTCACCCCGGAGAACGTCGTCGAGCTCGTCGTGGCCGATGGGACCGAGCGGGAGGAGCCCTCGCACCTATGGATGGTGCGTTGGTCGACGGCGTCGGGAATACCGACGGAGATCCCAGGCTCTCGAGGACCGGTCGAAGGATGGGGGGCACCCAACTACTCCTACACGCCTGTAAAGGACGACGAGCACTACCTCATTCGGGACGACGGCACCCATGAGCTCGTGGGAGAGTACGCCGTCGTCAATGTCGCCTCGCCCATCGCGGTGGCGGGGACGTACTCTCACTACAGCGGCCAGCGTGAAGTTGTCGTCTTCGACCGAGCCACGGGCCGGCTACGCGAGAAGCTCCTGCTTCCTCCGAGCACTTCGTTGAGTCGTGCGAGTATCGACGACACGGGACGGTGGCTCACGGTCATCGATGACGCCACGGTTCTGCTCTATCCTCTCACGCCCTGAAGCGTTTCATGGGGTCGCCCCACCTCGACTCGCCCCGATGCGAGGTGAGTCTCGCGTGAACACCTGGCTTCAATTCAGGTGAGGGGCGATGTTCCAGAGCAGCACTTGTTCTCCTCCCGTGAGGAGTTGGCCGCCGTCGGGGGAAACGGCGGCGGTGCCGATGAGAGCCGCAGGGAGCCGAAGGATGCGGCGGAGGGTCTTCAGGTCGTAGATGTGCACGGCGTCGTATGGGCCGCGGATGGCCGCCCAGCCCTGCGGCGAAACGGCCAGCGGTACCCACGTGAGCGCTTCGTCGAGCCGCCCGTGTCGTTTCAGGTCTTGGTCGAACACGACGTTGCCGATGACGGTCCAACGACCGTCGCTGGCGGTGACGACCGGTCCGATGGCGGGGAGGGTTTGCAGCAACTTTCCGGTCGCCACGTCGTAGACCAAGCTGACCTCGTCTTCGCCGCCGATGACCAGCTTCCCCGGGAGGAAGGCCGTATTCTCGTATTCCTCCTCGGGGAGCTCGACCTTGTGCACCAGCTCGACGTTCGGGAGACGTACGATGTGGAGCCTCGATCCGTAGTCGAGGAAGGCCATGTGCTTGCCGTCGGGCGCGACGGAAGGGTCCTCGATGGAAAAGACGTCGAAGTCTTTCAATGGGGTGGTAGCGGAGCCGATGGTCCAAACCGCGGCGTCATCGTCGTCGATGGCGATGAGCTGCTTGCCGCCGGGAAGGATGAACGGGTCGACCGACGGCATGCGCCACGGCGTGCCCAAGGCGGCGCCCGTCTTGGCATCCCAGCGTAGGACATCGCGTCCGTCGGAGGTGATGATGGTCTTGCCCCCGTCGGCAAAGGCGGCTGCGGTCGTCGCGCCATGATGACTGGCTTGGTGTGCGCGTGGCTTGCCGGTCTGGGTGTTCCACATCTCCACACTGCTGCCCTTGGCCACGGCCAACCACGCGCCGTCGGGCGACAGTGCGATGGCGTCGGTGTCGCCGATGGTGATCGAGCGCCGTGAGGTCTGGGTCTTGAGGTCGTAGATCTCGACGCGCTCGGGCAGGTCTTCGAAGGTCTTCTCATCGTAGTCGGTGGCCGTGATGGCCACCGTCTTGCCGTCGCGCGCGATGGCGAGGTTGTCGTATTCGCCGACCTCGAGCCTGGTGCGATAGACCTTGGGGGGGAGACCGACCCGCAATACGTCGGCGTCGACGCCAAAGAGGCGCCCGTCGGGCAGCATGGCGAAGCCGGCGAAGTCGCCGAAGAGGTCGGCGGCTTTCTCGCCGCTGCGCCAGCGCCATAGCGCGGTTTGGGGGGTTAGGGTCTGGGCAACCAGCCCATCCTCTCCCACGAAACCGAGGCGTCTCACGGGGGCGACGCCGGCACGGAAGGCGCCGACCTTCTTCAAGGTCGATGCATCGAGCACCATGACCTGACCATAGGCGTCGCCGACCGCGAGATGAGTGCCGGCGGGACTGATCGCGGTGGCGTCATAGTCGCTGTAGCCCACACTCACCATGCGTGGAGGTCCGCCCGCGAGGGGCCAGTGGGCGAGCTGGCGGCCGGCCCTGATGAAGACCGACTGTCCGTCTGGGTGGAAAACCACGGACAGGGGCATGTGGGAGGTGGGGAGATACATGTGGCGCTCCCCCGTCTTGGCGTCCCAGATGGAGACGCCGCGGTCGTAGCTGCCGCCCTCACCGGCGAGGTAATGGCCATCGGGCGAGAAGGTGAGACGCTCCACGTTCGTGTCGTGGCCGAAGTGGCGTCGCCCGAAGCGACGAATGGCGCACGGGGGGAGGTGGCCGCCCTGGCCGTCGGCCACTGGGGGGCCGCAGTCTCGGGAAGGACCAACCGGGGGGAGCGGGTTTTTCGGGGGAGGGTCCCCTTCGACCGCCTTGGCGGGATGGGTTGGTGTGGGCATGGCCTTGCGGCTCCACATCAGGGCGAGTCCGTCGGCGCTGAGGGTCACGAACCGGTCGTCGTCGACGACGGCAACGGCCGCGATGTCGCCTTGGCCGTGCTGCGTCTCGCGTAGATCTTCACCGGTGTCCGATAGGACCCTGAGCTGCGGGCCGTCGGCCACGACCAGCCAACCACCTCCCCACGCCACCGTGGGTCTGCCCTCCGTCTGGCGGTCGTGCATGGCGGTCATCTTCGCCGTGTCCCAGAGGGTGAGGCGTCCGTGATCGCTCGTGACCAACCGATCGCCTGCGGGGGACATGTAATGGGTGTCACCGTAGCGACCCTCGAGCGAACCGAGATGGCGAAGGGTGGCGGCGTCGACGAAGGCGATGGTGGTCGAACGCGTGAGCGTGAACGTCTTGCGGCCCGCCGACAGCGGCGCCCGCCCTTCGAGGGGGGGCAAGCTGGTGTCCTGCCGCCAGAGGTCGGGCGGCGGCTGGTCGACGTGCCACAGCACCGACGCTTCGTCCGTGTGGCCGATGAGAAGCCTCTCTTCATCGAGGAAGGCCAGGGTCGGAGTGTGTAGACGTCCGAAGCGCGTTCGCTCGGTTCGGGTCTCACGGTCCCAGAGAATGACGACGCCGTCGTCGGATGCGCTCGCCACGAGCCTGCCCGAGGGGGAGTGAACCAAGCTCCGCACCGTCCGGCCGTGCGCCAGGAGCCGCGCCTGAGCATCGGCGTCATCGGGGTCGAACACCACGATGTCCCCATGGCCGGTCCCGACCCAGATCTCACCTCCGGGTGCGGTGACGCTGACCGCGGGGGGATCGATGACGGAGGAGCCGACCGGCTTGCCGGTCTCGGCGGCAAAGGTTCGGATCCGCGACCTCTCATCGCCGACGGTGGCGGCCGCCAACTGCCGACCATCTTGTGAGAAGGCGAGCATGGGCGCGCCGACGTAGCTGTCGTCGATGTCGGGACGCATCCAGGCCATGCGCGCTTCGTCGACGTCGTACACGACCAGATCCCCCTCGTGCACGGCGGCCAGTCGCTTTCCGTCGGGTGAGATGGCCAGCGCAGAGGGCGCGAGCGGCAGCTCGAAGACGGCCTGATTCGCCTCGAGGTCCCATACGGCGGGGGGGACATCCATGGCGAGGCGCTTCCCGTCGGCGGAGAGCGACAAGTGGTCGGCGTCGTCATCCCCCGCGATGGCGAGGAGCTCCTCGCCGGAGGTGAGATCCCAGAGTCGGACGCGGTTGTCTCTAGCCGAGGTGACGAGCCGCTTTCCCCCATCGTCGTAGGTCACCGTCGTCAACTCGGCCTTGGCGTCGAGCACCAGCGCCTCGCGGCCTGGGCGCACCACGGTGACCTTGCTCTCCTTCCACGTCACCCGGCCCTCGCCGATCAGGTGTTCGTTCCACCCCTTGCGCTCACCGAGACGGCGCACGCGTCGACCATTGGTGGCGTAGACCAGCTCTAGGCCGTGGCGATCGATGAGCAGGTGGCGCCCTCGGGCGTCGACGACCGCGCCCGTGGTGTAGAGGGTTGTGAGCGCACCCCCGGGGTCCCAGAGTCGAACGTGGCTCACCTCGGGGTTCCGATGACCCCAGGTGAGCAGCCTGCCGTCGTCGAGAAAGCTCATGCCATGGAGCTTGGGGTGAACCATCGCGGGTCCGCCCAGGCGTCGAAGCGCACCGGGGGGAAGGGGCAGCTCGACCGGCGCCGCCTCCGAGACGCGCGCCTCCACCGGAACGGGTGTCTTCGTCGGCGGGGGGGCGCTTCCTGGACACGCCGACAGGCTCAGGGCCAGCAAGCCCCGACCCAACCCCTTCAATCGTGGGCTCGTCACGACCGGACCCTGCCACAGCTCGTGCGCGACCGCTTGACGCTGACGCGTGGGGCAGACAGCACTTGGGCATGCGGGGTCAGGTCATCGTCGCGCTCATGGCCGTGGTAGCGGGTTGCGCGCCAGCCCCAGCTCCGTCCACCCCGCCCGCACCGGCTCCGAAGACCTCGTCGCCCCATTGCGACCACGAGGGTCTGAACGCTGCCCTCTCGCAGCGGGCCGAGCTTCAGCTCGCGCCGGACATGAAGCCCGTGTCGGGGGCGCGCATCTGTCGCGAGCTTGGGGAGGGCGAACGACTGCGGGCACGGTTTCAGGTGACCCCAGACCGCTGCTACGCCGTGCTCGCACACGCGTTGCCGGGTGTCGAAGCGCTCGAGCTGGTTCTATGGGTCGACGTCCCGGACGACACCACCTCGGTGCTCCGGCTCGTGGCCGACACGGTGCTGGCCCAGGACGATGGGCTGGTGGCCACCATCGGGGCCGGCGACGACTGCTACCGGTTCGACGTGGTGCCCGGATGGACGGAGCTCGTGCCGGTGGTGGCCGAGGTCAAGGTCGTCACCGGCGCAGGGCCCGTCGCGGTCGCTGCCTTCGACGCACGGTAGCTACCTACGTTCGCGCGAGGCTCTGCTGCGCGCCGCACATCACTCGTCGTGTTTCCGCATGCTGCCGCGGGCGCGCTCCACGGGGTACTTGGCTTCGTTCTTCTGGAGCTTCTTCCAGAAGGCGGCTTCGAGGTCCACCCCTGCGCGTTCACACAAGTTGAGCAGGCAGATGAGAACGTCGGCCGCCTCGTCGTCGACCTTTCGTCGACGCTCGGGCAACGCGGGCTGGGGCCCCGCATCCTCGCACCACAAGAACAACTCCAGCAGCTCCGCCGCCTCTACGCTGAGCGCCATCGCGAGGTTGCGCGGGTTGTGGAACTGACCCCACTCGCGGGCCTCGTTGAAGGCGCGAAGTGCCGCTGCTTTTTCCTTCAGGTCCGTCATGGAGTCGCCTCGGGTTCCGGCGCGTCGCCCTCCGACGCAGCGTCTTCACCGGGACGGCGGAAGACCAGCACGTGCTCGCGCTTGGCGAGACCCGTCGCGGGGTCGGCCCGCTCGATGCTCGCGGTGGCAAAAGGGGTCAGCGCAGCGCCGGCTGCGGCATCCATCGTGGGACCGCGGGCCTCGAGGAGCCGGCCGTGGCTGATCCCGTCGCCCACCACGATCGCGAGGTGTCCCCCCGGCGCGAGGACCTTGGCCACGGCCATGGTCCACGCTTCGGTCGAGGTCTGCCATCGTCGATAGCCTTCTTCGGCCGACGACTTGAAGTCGCGTCGTGGACCGATCTCCTGCTTCTGGTCACCGAGTGCGTCGAGATGACCGAGCCAGGCGAGCCGGAGGTGTTGGAGCGGCAAGTAGTCGTAGGTGCCCGGGTAGGGAGGGCTGGTGAGCGCCAGGTCGAAGGTCCCGGAGAGATCACGCGCATCGCCGCGGCGGAGCTTGGCCGCCGGGGTGCCCTCGGGCACCACGCGCATCAGCTCGTCGAGCATGCCCACGAGCTCCACCCCCCGGGCGGTGAAGGCTTCCAGGACGGCGCCCTTCTTCGTCTTGCGCTTCACGCGCCGGGCCGAGGTGTCCGAGGCGCGCAGCGAGTACTTCACCACGAGGGACGAATGCATGGCCCACAGCAGGCGACGGGTCTCAGCCTCTTGCACCGTCTCGATGGCATCGTGCAGGGCGGTCAGCTCACCGAGCACGTGTGGCTCGTACCAGTCGGTGAGCGGAAGGACTGGTTCGGGGGCCTGGAGCTTCTGCGAGGTGAGGGCGGTGGCCGTCTTGACCGTGCGCTGGGTAGCAGCCTGCAGGGCCCTGCGCTCGCCCGGCCCGAGGAGCCGGGTGCGGGCTCGTGCGACGAGCGTCGCCACCGGGTTGAGGTCGTTTCCCCAGGTGTGCCGACCCGCCATCATGCCTTCGACGAGGATCGTGCCGCCGCCACAGAAGGGGTCGAGCAGACGGAGGCCGGGGAGCACCTGCAGGAGCCGCTGCGCCGCGTCGGGGTGGAGTCGTGCGGGGTAGGTGTGGAACCTTTGGGTTGCGCGCTCGATCTCGCCGCGCGCGCGGAGCGCTTCCACGAGTGCGCTCGTCACCTCGCGCGGGCCCATCAGCTTCACGGCCTTCCCGGCCGGCACTTGGCCGCTACGGCGTTTGCCCTGGGGGGAGGGGGTGAGCGACGAGGCCTGCGCGGGCTTGAGTCGCCTCTTCGACCCCGGTCGGCGTCGCTTCATCGGCGGCAGCATAGGCGAAAGCAGCCGTCTGAGACCACTAGCTGACGAGAACGACAACCGGTCGTTCTACGCGCGCACGAGGATGGCCTTCAGGTAGTCCCCCTCCACGAAGACGGGGATTCGGGGGTGGTCCTCGCCGGCGCCCCACTGACCGAGGAGCTGCAAGGGGCGGCGGCTCCGGCGGGAGGCTTCGTAGACGGTGGCGTCGAAGGCGTCTCGTCGCACGTGGCTCGAGCAGGAGGCTGCCAGGTAGAGCCCGCCGGGCCGGAGGCGGTCGAGGCATGCCACGTGAAGCTTCTCGTAGGCGGCGATGGCGGCCGAGAGGGCCGATTCACGCGGCGCGAAGCTCGGCGGGTCCGACACGATGAGGTCGAAGGTCTCGTCGAGCTCGGCGAGGTACTTGGGCACGTCAGCGGCCACCGTCTCGTGGGTCTTCGGTGGCAGGTCGTTCTCGACCCACGAGGCTTCGGCGAGGTCGAGGGCCGGCTGTGCGATGTCGACGGTGACCACCCGGCGCGCGCCGCCGAGGCCGGCCGCAGTGGAGAAGGCGCCGGTGTAGCCGTACAGGTTGAGCACCGAGAGACCCCGGCTCAGCTCGCGAACGCGTCGACGCGAAGGGCGGTGGTCGAGGAAGAGACCCGTCTTCTGGCCGTGCACCACGTCGACGAGCATCTTCATCCCGTGCTCGGTCACGAAGTCGCGGCCTTCTGGCAGCTGGCCGAAGGCGACCTCCAGCGAGCGTTCCTTGCGGCGGGCGCTCCGGACCAAGAGGTTCTCCACCCCACGTGCGCGCAGAACCGGTTCGAGCGCCTCGATCGCGACCGACCCCCAAGCGGCGGCGCCGCCGCCGTCGAAGCGGAGCACCGCCGTCGGCCCGTAGACATCGCACACGAACCCGGGCAGGCGGTCGCCTTCGCCATGGAGGAGCCGGTAGGCGTCGGTCTCGTGGTCGATGACCACATCGCGGAGGTCGGCCGCGGCCGCGATCCGGCGGGCGAAGAGCTCACCGTCGACCCGCTCCCGGGGAGATGTGGTGAACGCACGTACTCCGATGGGACCATCGTCCACGATGCCACGCACCACGAAGGCACCCTTGGCGTCGGTCACCGCAACCACCTGCCCCGGGGTGGCGGCTTCGAGCCCCGCCAGCGCTTCGCGCCAGACCCAGGGGTGACCCTGCTTCAAGGACCGCTCCAGCTTTCGGTTGAGGCGCACTTCCATCTCCCCGGGGAGGCTGCGGGCGCGGCGGTCTCGACGGCGGGCCATTGGCTCAACCTACCCCGAAACGGAGGGGGTGGTTAGGTGTCGTAGGCTTGATGACGTCGGCGTGAGGGGATCTTCCTGGTAGATTCATGGATCGAGGCACCCGATGAACACACGCAAGCTTCTCTTCTCTTGTTCCCTCATGGCTTTCGCGCTCTCGCTTCCCCTCGGTTGCGGCGACGACGAGACCGGTACCGGTGGCGCCGGGGGCGAGGATCGCATTCCCTGCGAGCGCACCTCCGACTGCAATGACGGCAACTCCTGCACCTTCGACAACTGTATTCTGCCCGAGGGGTACTGCACCTTCCGTCCCGTGAGCGGGCCCGACCCCGAGGCGGAGCAGACCGACGGCGACTGCAAGGAGATCCGCTGCAACAAGGACGGTGAGAGCGTGGTCGAGAACGACGACCGCGATGCGCCCGACGACCCCGATGGCGGCGACTGCATCGAGCCTGTCTGCGTCGACGGCGCGGTCGTCGACGGCAACCTCGATGCGGAAGCGGGTTGCGACTTCAACGGCGGTCGCGGCGTTTGCGACGGCATGGGCGTGTGCAGCTGCCAGGCCCCCAACGTTCAGTCCGACCACTACGTCGACCCGGTCAACGGCACCGATGACCCGGCCTTTGGTGGCGCGTCGGGGGCCTGCGCCTACCGCACGATCGGGTACGCGCTCAGCCAGGCCGAGGGCCGCATCGAGCTGGCCTTCGGCACCTACGACACCACCCAGGAGACCTTCCCCATCGTGCTCCAGGGCGAGCGCCGCCTCGAGTGCAACCGTGATGACATGGACAACCGGGCCACCATCGTCGGCAACGGCGACTACATGGGGGTGTCGGCGACCATCGTCGCCGCCGGCGCGAGCAACGACGTGCGCAACTGCGACCTCGACGGCGGTGGGGCGGCAGACGTCGTCTTCTACGTCGCGACGCTCGGCCAGGGCAACAACCCTCACGAGCTGCGGGACTGCGACGTGCACGGCGGGGTCGACGGCGTGGTCGTCGACAGCATGGCCGACGAGGTCCGTGTGCGCGACAGTACCCTGCGCGGCTTCACCGGTCGCGCGGTCGGGGTCGACAGGCTCGACGCGAACGTGAACCTCGACGGAAACACCTTCCAGAACAACACCGTCGACCTCGTGTGTGCCGATGCGTCCCAGAACGTGGACGGCCAGGGCAATCAGGGCCTCGGGACGTGTCAGGTCTGCCAGGAATGTGGCAACTTCTGACGCATCCACGCTTCGTGTGATAGAGCAGAGCCGTGCTCGCGTCGGCTCTGCTCACCCTCTACACGGCGGCTCAGCTCGCCTCCGGCCCGCTGGCGCCCCTGGCCGACGACCACGCTGAGGGCACGCCGTGGTGCGCACCGGAGCTCTCGGTGCTCCCCGACGACGTCTGCTATCACCGCGGTCCGCCGAAGAAGGACGGCGAGCCGCGGGTGCTGGTCGTGTTCCTCCATGGGTTGGTGCAGGTTGGCGCCGACTGGCAGCACAACCAACAGCGCGCCATCGTGCGGGGAGCCAAGCGCAATGGGTTCGGTGTCCTGGCGCCCAAAGGCATCGACGACGGCAGCGAGAAGTACCCGGGCATGGTCGCCTGGCCCACCGGGGGCAAAGCACGGCAGGCCCACGAAGCGACCGTGCTCGAGCAGTGGCGCAAAGCGCGGAAGGTCCTCGCCGACGCCGACGACCACTACGACCGGGTCTACGTGGTGGGCTTCTCCAACGGCGCCTACTACGCGACGTCGCTCGCCACCCGCGGCGCCTTCGAGGCCGACGGTTACGCCGTGTTCGCGGGGGGCAGCTTCTGGGGCAGTGCGACCCAACGCCGCGCTCCGATCTTCGTCGGCGTGTGTAGCCGCGACAAGACCACGGTGGAGGGGGCCCGCGAGCTGGTGCGCTCCTTGAAGCGCGTGAAGTGGCCGCACAAAGCGGAGACCCGCAAGGTGGGCCACACCATGGCCGACGCCCACCTCGACCACGCCATGGCCTACCTCCAGGCGGCCGTCGCCAAGCCCGAGTAGCGCTACCAGCCGCACTTGCGGCCGGCGTTCTCCTTCTTCAGCCACTCCATCAGCGGCTCGAAGTCGTCGACGATGGAGGCAGACCCAGCCAAGAGAGGCGCATGAGGCGAGGCAGAGAGATGCGGCCTTCTAGCAAATCTCTCCCAGTGAGTCGCCGTCTCCGCGGGGGCCATAGTAGGCTCGCGGGCGTCATGGGGTGGGAGCAGCACCAGAAGCACGTTTGGATCATTGGCGCCGCCACGGCCCTCGCCGTCGCATACGGCCTCTGTGCCGCCCACGTGCCGTGGCTCATCGATCACCCGTGGGAGTCGTGTCACATCGGCAAGAACGAGCTGCCGTGCGTGCTCTCGTTTCATCTGTTCGAGATCCCGATCGTGGTCGAGGAGCTCTTCTTCGCCTGGTATTCGATGAAGCGCTTCCGGCGCGATACCGCGACCCGGTGGCTCTACCTCGCCACGCTGTCGAACGCGATCAAGACGGGCTTCTTCGTATTCGAATGCATCCTGCTGCAGCAGTCGCTCCGCATCGACGCGCCCACCTGGGAGCTGTGGGTGCTGGTGTCGGTGGTCTTCGTTCTCCTCACGGGCCTCTTCTTGAACACCCTGTGGGGGCTGCCGATCCTGAAGACGCTCTGGGACGAGGCCCAGGCGGCAGCGGCTCAGAAGAACCGCCGCATGCAGCGTGCGCCGGGGGGTGACGGCTACTACCACCCGGGCAGCGAACGCGAGGTACAGGATATCATCATCGAGGCCCGTCGGCTCGGCGTCCCGGTGCGGGTTCGTGGGTCGGCGCATTCGACCAACGAAGCGATCTATCCCGATGGCTACGCGGGGAAGGGAGCGCCTCCGCCGGACCAATGTGTGCTCATCCTCGACCGCCTGCGGCATGTCGACGTCATTCCCCAGAAGAACGGGCGAGCTCTGGTGGAAGCCGAGGCCGGGGTCAACATCGGGAAGGACCCCTACGACCCCACCGGAACCAGCACCTGGGCCAATAGCCTCAACGCCAAGCTGCAGCGCAAGGGCTATGCGCTGCCCGACCTAGGCGGCATCAGTCATCAGACGGTCGCTGGTTTCATGTCGACCGGGTCTTCGGGGGGCTCGATCCAACACGACCTCCTCGGTGCGGTGAAGCGCATCCGCTTCGTCGATGGCACGGGCAAGGTGCACGACGTTCGCGCCGACGATCCGGACCCGGACAAGAAAGAGCTCTTCTTTGCAGTCGGGGTGTCGATGGGGCTCCTCGGTGTGATCACGAAGGTGTGGTTCGAAGCCGTACCCACCTACAACATCAAGGGGCGTGAGGTTCGCGACGAGACCTCCAAGGTCGAGATCGACTTCTTCGGCGACGGCAATGGTCATCGCGACTTTGCGACGTACCTGAAGGAAACCGAATACGCCCGCCTCATGTGGTGGCCGCAACACGACTTCGACAAGATGGTCGTCTGGGAGGCGGAGCGCATCGCCGCCAAACCGAACTTCGTGCCCAAGCCCTACCAGGAGCTGGGCGACGACCCGAGGAGCACATCGTTGCAGGGGTCGTTGCTCATGACGGTGATGGGCAACCTCGACGACATCGATGAGGTCTCCGAGAAGCTCGGCGCTTGGTACCGACACCTCGAGGAGGAGTTCGACGACACCGAGGACCCCAATCAATGCGCGCGCCGACGTCCTCGAGGAGGCAAGCTCGAGCTCGAGGACCTGTTGCAAGACCTGCAGCCGCGTCTCGAGGCGGCGCTCATGCGTGCCGAGGAGCGCGGCGCGTCGATCCCGGAGGAAGACCGGAACAAGCTGTACGAGCTTCGCGACCCCGCCCTCGACGAGGAGGAGTCGGGCATGCCCAAGTGGCTCGCGGCCGCGGTCGCTCAGCTGATCAAGGCGCTCATCGTCGGGGCCGTGCACATCCCGGGGGCCCAGTTCATCGCCAGCCAGTTCAAGAAGCACGTTCTCGCTAGCCTCATCGACGAGATCCTGTCGCTCTTCGTCACCACGGGGTCGGTCGAGTTCCAGGATTCGTGGCTGTGTGGGCTGCCGATGGACAACCAGATGGACGATCAGCTCTGGCCCACGGACTTCACCGAGCTCTGGATCCCGTTGTCCAAAGCCGAGGAGGTGATGAGGGCCATGCGCGACCACTACCGCGCGGAGGGAGATCGTGAGCTCGCCCTCGAGCGCACGGGGACGTTCGCCTGTGAGCTCTACGCCACCAATGCGTCGAAGTTCTGGATGAGCCCGGCTTACGGCGAAGACGTGCTGAGGGTGGACGTCTTCTGGTTCCACCTCAATGCGGGTCGGCCGGAGGACGACTTCTTTCCGCAGTTCTGGAAGTTGCTCAAACCCTTCGGGTTCCGTCCCCATTGGGGGAAGATCCTGCCTCCTGCCTCAGAGGAATGGCGCGAGCACTACCGGGAGCACTTCGACAAGCTCGAAGAATTTCTCACGCTACGTGAGGTCCTCGACCCAGACCAGGTCTTCCTCTCGACCTACTGGCGCGCGCATCTCGGCATCCGCAAGCTCCAAGCGCGTGATGATTGACGGACGGCTCGTGGTACCCTCGTCGGGGTATGACGGGGCCAGAACCCGAGCTTGCGAACTTCGCGCGGCTGGCGACGGCGTTGTTGTGTGTGACCTCGCGCGACGGTCGTTTGCAGTGGGTCAGCTCGGGCTGGGTTCGGTTGTTGGGGTATTCGGACGAGGAGCTGCTCGAGCGCCCGTTCATCGACCACGTTCTCGACGAGGACCGGGAGGCGTCCCGCCTTGCCCGTGCGCGTTTGATGGCGGGCGAGCCATTGGACGGATTCGTGAACCGCTATCGCACGCGTCGAGGCGACGTCGTGTGGCTCCGGTGGAACGCCTACCTGGCGGATGACGGACTCGTCTACAGCGAGGGGACCGACATCACCCATGACCGTGAGCTGAGGTCCGAGCTCGAGCGGCGCTTCAAGCTCCTCGAGCTCGCAGGCGCACAGCGGGAGCTCGGCTACTGGGAGCTCGACCTCGGGCGGCAAGTCTTGACGTGGTCGAGCCAAACCAAGGTCATGCATGGGTTGGCGGTCGAGGATGACGCGCCAGGGCTCGAGGGGGCCATCAACTTCTACCACCCCGACGACCGCCAGATGGTGGCCGACCTGGTGCGGCGGGCCATCGATACCGGCGCGCCCTTCGATTTCGACGCGCGGATCATTCGGACCGATGGTGTCGAGCGCAGCGTGCACTCCACGGGGGTGGTCGATCCGAGTGGTGATCACCCGATCGTGTTCGGGGTCTTTCAGGACGTAACGAGCCGTGTGCAGACCCACGTCCGCCTCCGGGAGGCGCAGCGGAGGGAGCAGCTCGCCTCCCTCGCGGGGGCCATCGCCCACGACTTCAACAATCTCCTCGGCGGGATCATGGGCAACGCCTCTCTGGCCAACATGCCTGGCACGTCGCTGGACGAAACGAAGGAGCTCCTTCAGGGGATCCTCGAGCTGTCTGAACACGGGGCCAAGCTCGCCCGGCAGCTTCTCGCGTTCGCAGGACGGGGGCGACAGCGTTACGAAGAGGTCGACGTCTCACAGCTGCTCCGAGACATGAGTGAGCTGCTGCGTGTCGTGGTGCCGCGCCACGTCTCGCTCCGTTTCGACATTCGCCCGAGCGGGGTGGAGCTGAGGGCCGAGGCCGTGCAGCTGCAGCAGTTGGTGGTCAACCTCGTGGGAAACGCGGCCGAGGCGATCGGCGAGTCGCGGGGCACCATTTGGGTGATCCTCGACACCCGTACCCGTTCGGGGGGCGAGGTCGGCGACGTCGACGGGGAGTCGCTCATCCTGGAGGTGGTCGACGACGGCGCGGGCATGACCGAAGAGGTGAAGGATCAGCTCTTCGACCCCTTCTTCACGACGAAGCCCAAGGGGCACGGCTTCGGCCTCGCCGCGGTGCAGGGCATCGTCGAGGCCCACGACGGTGTCATCGAGGTCGAGAGTCGCCCAGGGGAGGGATCGACCTTCCGGATCATCTTGCCGCTGGCCGATGCAGTCACCGATGAAGCGGCGCCCCGATCTGCTCGACGTCGCGAGGGACTGGTGCTGATCGTCGACGACGAGATCATGTTGCGACGCGTGTTGCGGCGTGGACTGGAGCGGGCCGGGTTCGAGGTCGTGGAGGCGGCAGACGGGCGGGAGGGGCTGTCGCGCTTCTTGCGTGAGGAGCGGGACATCGACCTGATTCTCCTCGATTTGGTGATGCCCGAGCTCAGCGGGTTGGAGGTCTTGCGCGAGATCCGTGACCGCGGCCATGACACCAGGGTTTTGCTCATGAGCGGCTTCCACGAGGAGGACCTCGAGACCGAGCTGAACGCGGCGACGGCCTTCATGCACAAGCCCTTCCGCATCCCCGAGCTGCTCGACACCGTTCGAGGCCTGCTCGACACGAGGTGACGCGGACGACTGGCGGTTCTCGATGTCGACCGTTATGCTCGCGCTGGGGAGCGTGAATCTAGAGGCAGGCATGGTCATCGACGCCAAGTTGCGTCTGGTGGCCCCCATCGGACGCGGGGCCATGGGCGTGCTTTGGCGTGCCGACCACCTCGAGTTCGGGAAGCCCGTCGCCATCAAGTTCATGGTCTCGTCCGATGCGAGCTCGCGGGCCCGTCAGCGGTTCGAGGACGAGGCCTCGAAGCTCGCGTCGATCAAGAGCCCGCACGTGGTTCGTGTGCATGGCTCGGGGGTCATTCAGGAGCACTACCCGTTCATCGTGATGGAGCTCCTCGAGGGCGAGACCCTCGCAGATGGCCTCCGATCGGCCCACCGGGCTGGGATCGTGCACCGCGACCTCAAGCCAGGGAACGTGTTCCTCGTTCCCGCCGGCTCGGGGAATACCAAGGCCAAGATCTTCGACTTCGGGCTCGCGAAGTGGCTCGGAGGGAGTCAGATCACGCGGCAGGGCGCTCTCCTCGGCACGCCCTACTACATGTCCCGTGAGCAGGTCATGGACCCGGGCAGCGTCGATCATCAGGCCGACCTGTGGTCACTCGCCGTGTTGGCGTACCAGATGCTCACCGGCGAGCGGCCCTTCGACGGTCCCCACCCGGGCGCCATCTTCGACGCCATCTCCAACGGGGTGCACACGCCGCCGAGCGAGCTCCGCCCTGGACTCACCGAGGACGTCGACGCCTTCTTTCTGCGCGCGCTCGAGAGCGACCCCAAGCGCCGATTCCCCGATGCAGGTGCTTTCGCTCGGGCCTTCACCCGCTCCATGACGAGCGTGAATCGACTGTCGGCCGACATCTGGCCCGTGGGCGGTCCCGGAGGCAAAGAGGCACCCGTGAGCGGCCCGGTCGAGGAGGACGATCTGCTCGACCCGCTCGGCTCGAGTCGACTCGAAGAACCCAACGACGACGTGGGTTGACCCCATCGTCGGTCGTCGTCTCGCGCGCGTTGCGAACCTGCTCGACCTGCGACACAGCTGCCGCAGGTGCGGTGACCCGACCGCGTGTCCGAGGGTTTACGGCCCCTCGTGCGGCCCTTGTGAACAGCTGTTCGCACCACACCGCGGGATCCACGCGATCTCGTAGCTCTCGGGCTTGGCGCGCGTCGTGCAACTGGAACGGGGTGATGAATCCCTCCACGAGACAGCGACTTCGATTCGCGTCCTTCTTCGCTTGCACACTCTTGGCTTCGACCGCCGCCGCCCAGTCGGGCGAGACGATCGACCTCGACGACGACCCTGGCTACGACGAGTTCGATCCCGAACCCGTCGGGTCACCGCAGCGCCGCAGTGGCGGCCTGACCCTCGGGGTCGGGCTCGGCGCCGTAGGCCCGATGCGCATCCCCGAGGGCAACCTCATGGGCGTGGGTCCCGCGTTCGATTTCACCGTCGGCTACGCCCTCCCCGATTGGTTCCGGTTCGGGGCCCAGTTCGGCTACGGCCATCTGGGCACGCAGGATCTCGTTCACCCCGAGCCGGCGGCCGAGCTCGAAGCGTCGAGCGGGTTCTGGATGGCCCACGCCTACGGCCGGCTTCAGCCGCGGGGCTGGGTGGTGCAGCCCTATGTGGAGGGCCTCGTGGGCTTCAAGTTCTTCGACGCCGACGTCGAGGAGCGCCTTCTCATGGAGGAGGAGACCACGTGCGACTGGGCCGGCTACTGCGAGACGACCGAGTACTGGGACGAGTACGACATCTATCAGCAGAACAGCGTCAGCTGGAGCGCTGGCATCGGCGCCGGCGTCGACTTCCGCATCATCGGTGACGACGACGGCTTCGCGATCATGCTCGGCGCCGGCGTGCGCTACCTCGCGGGCGGCAACGTCACCCACGTCGTCGACGTGGAGCAGGAGCGCGACGGTACCATCGTCGTCGATACACAAGAGGGGTCGAGCGACATGCTCATGGGAACCCTGAGCCTCGGGGTTCAGTTCTGACCGGCTAGCGACAGCGCCAACCGATGACGGCGCAGACCTCCTCGTCGCCCGCGCGACATCGAGGCAAGAGGTTGGCGCAGGCCGGGGCCGTGTCGATGAGCTGGTGCTTGAGTCCGAGCAGGTCGCGGGTGGAACACGCCGAGGCATCTCCGCCACGACAAGCCGTGTCGGCCCGCGCCCATACGATGGGAGCACATGGGACCTCGGCTCCGGGATCCCCGCTCGGGGGCTGCGCTTCACAACCCGTTCGCCACATCGTGATGGCTTCGGATGGGCGCCCGGCGGCCCAGTCCATGCGACCGGCCGCGAGACACGCGCTCGCACGACCGGAGCGACAGAGCTCGGTATACATCGCGTGGGCCGAGTCGATGTCTCCCTCGGCCGCCAGGGCTTCGGCCATCGTCGCGCAAGCGTCGTCGCGTCCCAAGCGACAGCCCACCGAGGGGGTCTCCCACAGCTTCCAGCCCGCGCCCGCGAGCAGCGCCACCACCGCCGCCCCCGTGAGCCATCGCTTCACCTGCACCTTCATCGTCGTCGCCTCGGTTGCGCACAGCCTTTCGTCCCCCGCATAGCGCGTCCACGGCTATATTCGACGGCGCCATGCAAGGAGGACGATGAGTCAGCCTGCGGCGCTCGCGGTGGGGGATGTCGTCGCCGGGAAGTACCGGGTCGAGTCCCTGCTCGGCAAGGGGGGCATGGGGGCCGTTTTTTCGGTCGTGCACCTGAAGCGCGGGAGCCGGCATGCCCTCAAGCTGTTGACGCAGGCGAGCAGGACGGCGGCCGAGCGGTTCCTGCGTGAAGGCCGCGCCGCTTCGACCCTCGGAGGAAAGCGGATCCCGGTCATCCACGACCAGGGTGAGCACGGCGGGGTTCCGTTCATGGTGCTCGAGCTGCTCGAAGGGCACGACCTCGACCGCCGTCTGGCGAGCAGGGGTCGTCTGCCCGTCGGCGAAGCCGTCGACTACGTGATCGAGGCCTGCGCTGCCCTCGCGCCGGCCCATGCGCACGGCTTCATCCATCGCGACATCAAGCCCGCAAACCTCTTCCTCGCGAAGAAGAAGGAACACGAGCTCATCGTGCTCCTCGACTTCGGGGTGGCCAAAGACAACAAGGCCGGTGCCCTGACGGCCACCAACTCGGTGCTCGGCTCCCCGCAGTTCATCTCCCCCGAGCAGCTGCTCTCGAGCCGAGACGTCGACGCACGAGCCGACATCTGGTCGCTCGGCGCCACCCTCTTCGAGCTGCTGACGGGTGCTGGTGCCTTTCCCGGGCGAACCGTGCCGGACCTCTGCACCGCGATTCTGCGCCAACCGCCTCGCTCGCTGCGCGAGCTACGTGCCGACGCGCCGGAGGGACTCGAGGAAGTGGTTCGCGATTGCCTTCGCAAGTCGCCGACGGAACGTCCAGCCGACGTTGGGGTGCTCGCCCAGCGCCTTGCCGTCTTCGCCACCGAGCGGGGCCGCGCGGTCTTGCCGGAGATCGAGCGCGGACTCCGCACCATCAAGACCTTCCGCCTCCAGGTGACCGACCCCGATCCGGAGGGCCTGGCAGAGACGCAGGTGGCGAGCGGTCGCCCCGCGCCTGCGCTCGAGCGCACCCTCGCCCTCCCCGACCTCGCGGAGACGGCATTCGGCGCTCCCGCCCCACCTTCGGTAGCCGGCGCCCCTTCGATGGGACCTGGTGCAGCCCCCTCTGGCCCCATCGTTGCGGCCCCGCCGCGCGTCGAGCCGGTTCCCATGCCTTTGGTCGCCGCGCCACCGCCATCCCGAGAGCGTCGCCGGCGTCAGCGACGACGGCGCCATCGAGCCCTTCTCGGCTTCTTCCTGGTGCTGCTCGTGGCGGCGGCGATCGCCGGTTGGTGGTTCGGTCGTCAGGGCAGCCGTATGATGGGCGAGCATGGACCGGTCGGAGCACGACCCGACTGCGGATGAGGGTACGCACATCGTCGATGGGTCACCCCTCGACGATCCCACCCACATCGAGGAGGCCGCTCCGCGAACCGAGCGCATGGTCGAGTCCGACGAGGTGCGGCCGCGATGGAAGAACACCGTGCCCATCGCCGGCGGCAACGCGTTGAAGGACATCGTCCGGACCGCCGGAGATGCGCTCGCCAAGCTTCCTGTCGAAACGCCACAGCCTTCTCAGGACAGCTCTGGGCAGAGCGCGACGGGGGCACCACCGGGGCGGCGGCGCAGCGAGCCCGAGCCGCCGACGATGCGTCGCCCGCCGCGTCGTCGTCGTGGTCCCTACCTCGTCGGAGCCGGCCTCTGCATCCTCGGGGGCGGAGCCGTGGCGGCTCTTTGGCCATCCGAAGGCGCGGCGCCACCCCCGCCCAAGCCCGCAGTGAGTGTCGCGGCGCCCGCGACTTCGCCCGCAGGGGGGACCCTGCTCCCCACCGACAGCGCTGCGCCCCAGGCTCCGCCCACGCCCAGCCTGCCCCTCGTCGAGGGCGCCGGCACCGGCGATGGGTCGGACCTGGCACCTTACCAGGGCTACCTGGTGGTGCGCTCCACGGCGCGGGCCGAGCTCTTCGAGGGGCAGACCGCTCGCGGGCCCACCAACCGCAAGCTGGTTCTACGTTGCCGTGACTACACGCTGCGGTTGCGTGATCCACATACCCAGCGATGGCTGTCGGGTCCCACCACGGTGTCGGTCGCCTGCCAGAAGATCACCACCGTGGTCGTGACGCCCGACCCGCGGTAGGGAAGGCGCCGTGTACCGGCCGGTCAACCTTGGTGAGGCGCAGGAGGTCGTCGCGTCGAGCGAAGGGCCGCTGCAGATCCAAGGTGGCGGCACCAAAGTCGAGTGGGGCAACCCGCCGCGCCCGTCGACCCCGCTGTCGACGCTTGGGCTCGCCGGCGTGCGTGAGCACGACCCCGCAGACATGACGGCCACCGTGGGGGCGGGCACGAGGCTGGTGGACCTGCAGGCGCGGTTGGCCGAGGCGGGGCAGTGGCTGGCCCTCGACCCGCCCGAGGAGCACGCCACGCTGGGCGGGATCTTCGCAACCAACGACAGTGGTCCGATGCGCCACGGCTACGGCTCGCTTCGGGAGCTCGTCATCGGCATGACGATGGTGCTCGCCGACGGCACGGTGGCCCGCTCCGGAGGGCGCGTGATCAAGAACGTGGCCGGCTACGACCTGTGCCGGCTCTTCTGTGGTGCGCTCGGTACCCTCGGGCTGGTGGTGGAGCTCACCCTTCGTCTGCACCCCCGGCCCGCGGCCGCATGCACGCTCGTGATGCCCGCCGATCCCAACGGCGCGCAGCGCGCGGCCCAGGCCCTGTTGCACGCGCCCCTCGAGCCCGTCGCGATCGACCACGATGGGGCGCACCTCTACGTCACCTTCCACGGGAGCGAAGAGGCGGTGGCGGGCCAAGCCTCGCGAGCGACCGACCTCCTCGGCCCCATGGACGTCGGGCACCGAGATCTGGAGGCCACCATCGCCGGCGCCCCCGGCGACACCGTGCTTCGGGTCGGGGTGGCCCCCGACCACTACGCGACGACCGTCGCGCTGGTGAAACGCCTGGGCGACGAAGCGCGACTCGAGACCCGCATCGCGGCCCAGGTCGGACTCGGGCTGATCCACGTGCGGTGGCGAGGGGACCAGGTTCCTCCGGTTCGTGCGTTGCGTGAGGCCCTGACGGGCCATGGGGGCTACGCGGTGGTTCGGCGGCGTAGTGAGGCCGCGCGTGGCATCGATGGATTTGGCGCCACCCCGTCGGGCATCGACGTCATGCGACGGGTCAAGCATGAGCTCGACCCGCGAGCGCGTTGGGCGCCGGGGCGCTATCTGGATTGGTGATGCTCGTCGGGCCTCGACTACGGCTGCAGATGCAGACCCATCTCTCGGCCTTCTTGCCGCAAGAGGTGCCGTCCGACCGTGCTCTTCGTCGGGCCGCGGTGGCTTTGGTGGTGGTGGGGGAGCCGGGTGAGCCGGCGAGTCTTCTGCTCACGCGGCGTCCTTTCGACGTACCGCGGCACCCGGGCCAATACGCGCTACCCGGCGGACGCTTCGAGCCCGGCGAAGATGCATCACAAGCCGCGCGACGCGAGTTGCACGAAGAGCTCGGCCTCGAGACCGGACCCGAAGACGAGCTCGGGCGTCTGGACGACTTCGTGACGCGCTCTGGCTGGCGCATCACGCCGGTGGTTTTGTTTCGCGCCTCGCCGCCCCCGCTGTGCCCCGACCCGCGCGAGGTGGCGGTCGTGCTCCACGTGCCCTTGAACGAGCTTCGCGGCGATGTCGTGCACGAGGAGCCTACGGACGACCCGGCGCGCCCGATTCTCTGGCTCGACGTTCTCGGCGATCGGGTCTTCGCCCCAACGGCGGCCATGATGTTTCAGTTTCGCGAGGTTTGCCTGCACGGGCGCAGCACACGCGTCGCCCACTACGAGCAGCCTCGGTTCGCCTGGCAATGAGCAACGTATTCGACGAAAGTCATCCCCCGTCGCGCGCGCTCGCCGACGACTGCGTGCATTGTGGGTTCTGCCTTCCCGCTTGTCCCACGTATCAGCTGTGGGGCGAGGAGATGGACTCGCCGCGGGGACGCATTCACCTCATCTCGCTCGGGCTCGACGGAGAGGTGGCCCTCGACCGCACCTTCGTCGAACACTTCGACGCCTGCCTCGGCTGTATGGCGTGCACCACGGCTTGTCCGTCCGGCGTCGACTACGCCTCGCTCCTCGAAGCGACTCGAGGCCAGATCGAGCGCCGCGTGCCCCGTCCGGTGGGCGAGGCCCTGCACCGTGACCTCGTTCTGACGGTGCTGCCGCGCCGCTGGGCGCTGCGCGCGGTGGCCCTCGTGGGTTGGGTGCACCAGCGGCTTGGGCTCGCGGCCCTCACCCAAGCGCTGCCGGACCGCTGGAGAGCCCTGGCCGAGCTGCTCCCGCAGGTCGATCTCGGCGCGGCCTTGCGGCCCCTGCGCCGGCAGTGGACGACCGATGCGCCACGGATGCGCGTCGGTCTCCTCGCCGGCTGCGTACAGTCGGTCTTCTTCCGTGAGGTGCACGAGGCGACGGCGCGGGTGCTCGTCGCCGAAGGCTGCGAGGTCGTCGTGCCTCCGGGAGCCGGGTGTTGCGGAGCCTTGTCGCACCACGCGGGACGCGATGACGACGCGCGACGACGCGCCCGCGAGACCATCGAGGCCTTTGCCGATGTCGATCGGGTGGTGGTGGATGCGGCTGGCTGCGGCTCCTCGATGAAACGCTATGCGCAGCTGCTCGACGGTGAGGCCGCCAGCGACTTCTCGTCGCGCGTGTGCGACGTGCACGAGCTCCTCGACGAGCTCGAGCCGCGGGCAAAGCGGCATCCGCTCCCTCTCCGCGTCGCCTACCACGACGCCTGCCACCTCGCGCACGGGCAGGGGATTCGGGGCGAGCCGCGCAGACTGCTGCGCGCCATTCCGGGGCTGACCCTCGTCGAGGTGCCCGAAGGCGACACCTGTTGCGGTTCCGCCGGTATCTACAACCTCACCCAGCCCGAGCCCGCGGCGGCGCTCGGGCGCGCCAAGGCCGAGCGCATCGATGGGCTCGACGTCGATCTCGTGGCCGCGGCCAATCCTGGTTGCGCCCTTCAGATCCAACGCCATCAGGGTCGACCGGTGGTGCATCCGGTCCAGCTCCTCGACGCGTCGTTGCGGGCTACTTCGCTGGCGGGCGCGTCTGAAGGAGCCGCACGAGGCTGAGGTCGAGCTGGCTCTCGACGAGCTGCACGATGGAGGTGAGCTCGACGTCGGCCGCCTCGAGGGCCTCGGCCATGTGGCGGCGCGCCAGCTGCAGGAGGCGCGCGCGCGTCTGGGCGAGCTGCCGGGTGACCGTGGAGCTGTGCATGCTCAATAGGACCCCCATCTGCCGGGTGGTGAGCGACTCGACGTAGTGATAGCGGAGGAGCCGACGATCCCGTGCCGAGAGCTCGTCGAGCGCCTTCTGGAACGACGCCTTGACCACCGGTCCGTAGCGCGCCTTCAGGGCAGCCGTTTCGGGGTCTGCGTCCGACACGGCCTTGTCGATCAGGGCATCGGTGTCGGGGCGCTCGCGTTCTCGCTGTCGGGTCAGTCGGATCGCCTCGCGGGTCACGGCGACGCGGAGATAGGCGTTGAGAGGCCCACGTCCGCTGTAGAGCTCGAGTGCCGCAGGACGGTCGTCGCGGGGGAGGAGCAAGCGGTCGAGGAGCGACTGCCGCACGTCGTCGCTCACGTTGGTGAGTCGGATCTTGGCCAGGCTCACGTCGACCAGTTGCCCGAAGCGGGCCACGAAGAGGTTCACACCCTCGTCGTTCCCGCTGAGGCAGGCGAAGGCGAGGTGGAGGTCACCGGTGCGCAGTCCGGCGAGATGCTCGACGGGGTCGGCGTCTTCCGGGGTACGCGCGCCGAGGTGCGCAGCGAAGGCCACGGGGTCCACGTGATGGAGCCCAGAGGCTTCTTCGGCTTCGGCCACGGCGTCGCGAAGCGCGGTCGAGAGGGCCTCGCTCGCAGGCGCGTCCGAAG
Source organism: Polyangia bacterium (assembly GCA_030426145.1). Classification (GTDB taxonomy): domain Bacteria; phylum Myxococcota_A; class Polyangia; order Polyangiales; family Polyangiaceae; genus JAPYTK01. The sequence continues at coordinate 7,612 of JAUHZF010000069.1, read as the reverse complement.
ACCACGCGCGCAGGAAGGCTTCGAGGAGACCGTCGCTCATGGCGGCATCATATCGACAAGCCCCCGATGGCGGCCAATCGCCCAAACCTTGCAGTGGCTCGAGGCCTGGCCCACGATTTGAGCACGAGGTCCCATCGGTGGGACCGAAGCCCGCATGTCCGACGACCCATTCCGACGCGACCTGAGCGCGACGCTCGCGGCCATCGAGGGCATGCTCGGCGAGCTCCCCGGTGACGTGGCCAAGCAGATCCGACACAAGCTCAAGGACATCCGCGAGATCCTCGTCGAGCGGCGAGCGCCCCGTTTCGTGCTCGTGGGCCGACGGGGCAGCGGCAAGTCGTCTCTCGTCAACGCGCTCTACGGAGAGCGGGTGGCCGAGGTCGGCCACGTGAAGGCGCAGACCGGCGCCCCCCGCTGGTTCACCTACGACCGTGACGAAGGGCAGCTCGACTTCCTCGATACGCGCGGTTTTCAGGAGGCCCATCGCCCCGAGGAGGCCGACGATGCGGCGACGGCGCTCGAGTCGATTCTTCTCGAGCTCGAGAAGAAGAGCCCGGACGCGGTGCTGTTCCTCGTGAAGGCGACCGAGGTCGGCGCTGCCATCGACGGCGACCTCGATGAGACCGAGACCCTGCTCGAGCGCCTGCGTCGCAAGCATGGGGTGGGGCTTCCGTTGGTCTGCGTGATCACGCAATGCGATCTGCTCGAGCCCAAGGACGTGACGCTTCACGCACCCGATGCGTTCGAGCCCCGTGACCTCCAGGAGAAGCGCGAGCGCGTGAAGCACGTCGAGCGGCTGGTCGAAGATCAAGTACGCCAGCGACCCGGTTTGCGCGACCACTTCGTGGCCTCGATCGGCATCAGCGCCTACCAGTCGTGGCGCGACGACGGCAGCCGTCGCAGCGACCAGCGCTGGCGGGTGGACGATCTGGTCTCGTTTCTCTTCGAGCGACTTCCCCAGCAGGCGCGCATGGAGCTGGTCCGCGTGGCGCGGGTTCAGCACCTGCAGCGCAAGATGGCCAAGAGCCTCACCACACTCGTCGCCTCGATGTGCGCCGGCCTCGCGGCCACGCCGATCCCGGTGGGCGACATCGGTCCGCTCACATCGCTCCAGGTCGCACTGGTGGTGGCGATCGGCTACGTGAGCGGCCGCGACCCCAGCCCCGAGACCGCGCGTGAGTTCCTCGGGGCGATTGGGGTGAACGTCGGAATCGGCTTCGCGTTCCGCGAGACGGCGCGCGCGCTCGTGAAGTTCATCTTCCCCGGCGCAGGGAATCTCGTGTCGGCTTCGGTCGCCTTTGCCGGCACCTGGGCCGTCGGTTCTGCGGCCATCGCCTACTTCATCGACGGGGTGTCCATCGAGGAAGCGCGGCGCCGATGGCGCTTGGCGCGCGCCACCGAAGGGGACGATGAATCCCCTCGCGAACCGCAACTGCCCGAAAAGACGAAGGGTTCACCGGCAGAGGGTGAGCGTGACGATTCGTGACAAGATGTCGTGGCTACGCTAAAGTGACGCGTTGGGGCTACACATGAAACATCATCTCCTGATTGGGGCCGTTGCGGCCTTGGCGATGGGAACGATGGGGTGCAACGGGTTGACCGGTGCAGACCGCTTCGGGACCGACGACCAAGGCATCGACGGCGGTGGCGAAGAAAAGCTCGTGTCGCGCGCACCGGCCACCAAGCCGCTTAGCTGCGCCTACCCCACCGAGGGGCAGGCGGGCGTCGACGTGGGCAACTTGATGGCCAACTCACTGGCCTACGAGACCACCCTGCACCCGGGAGAAGATGCACCGCGACGGCTCGCCATCTCCGACCTCTACGACTGCGACGGCAGTAAGGGGGTGGATGGGATCTTACTGATCACAGCCAAGTTCAATTGAGGCCCTTGTGCCGCCGAGGCAGTTAGCCTCGAAAGTAGAATGTCCGCCTGGGAAGCCCAGGGCCTGAACATCGTCATGGCCGAGCTCATCGTGGATAACCCACAGAGCAATGGTCCACCTGACCTCGCTGCGATCACGCAGTGGCGTGACGAGTACGGGCTGAACAGTGTTTACATCGCAGCCGACACGACGGTCAGCATGGCGATTGGCGGCAGCATCGGCACGCCGACGGCGACGGTCGTCGACCCGCGCACGATGCTGGTCACCGAACGGTTTGCCGGGAGCGGTGAAACCGCCTTCACCGCCGTCGAGAACCTGGCCATCCAGAACCGCGCGCAGTAACCGCCGCGGAGGAGCAAAGGCTCCCAAAAGCAAAAGGCTCGCCTCCGAAACCGGGGCGAGCCTTCTGTACTTTGTCGACCTGCGGCGTGCGGCTCATCCCGCGCGGGATGAGCCGTGCTGGTCACGGGTCCTCGCTACTTGGCGATGGCCTGGAGGTCGAGCATCTCCTCCGCGGAGGGCACGACCACGAGGTCGCAGCGGCGGTTCTTCTGCTTGCCTTCCTTGCTGTCGTTCTCGGCGATGGGGTCGGTGTCACCAAACCCAGCCGCGCTCCAGTGGTCACGCGGCAGCTGCCCATGCTCGGGGTCGATGAGGTACACGAGCACCGAGCGAGCGCGCATGAGGCTGAGACCCCAGTTGTCCTTGTAGATGCCCCCCTTGAGGGCGACGTTGTCGGTGTGGCCGGCCACCTGGTAGTCGCGGGCCTTCAGGCCGCCGTCGTCCCGAATGATCGTGGCCACCTGATCGAGAACCTCGAAGCCACCCTTCTTCAGCTCGGTCTGACCCGAAGGAAAGAGCACGTCGCCGGGGAGCGAGATGACCATCCGGTTGTTGCGGATGACGACCTGGAGGCCGAGGTTGGTGAGGGCTTCCAGCTTCTTGCGCAGGAGATCGAAACGGGCCTTGATGCGCTCGAGCTGGGCCGCGCGCGCCTTGTACTCGGCGAGGGCCTTCTCACGCTCGGCGAGCACCTTCTCGAGCTGGTCGAGCTCGGTGGCGCTCTTGGCGAGGGTGCCCTTGAGCTTGTTCAGGTCGAAGCCAGCCGCTTCGAGATCCTTCTCGAGGGAAGCGACACGTTGCCGTTCGGCTTTGAGCTGGGCCTCGGTCTTCTCGAGCTTGGCACGCGTGTCCTGCAGCTCTTGTTGCGACGTCTGGTACTTGCTCTCGAGCTGTCCGTACTTCGCGAGCTGTGCCTGCCACTCGTCTTCCGAGTAGCCGCAGCCGAGGGCGGTCAGCGACACGAAGCCAAGCAGCGTGAAGGTCGTGGTCCTAGACATGTCGACCATCCTAGTCCCCTCAGCCCACTACACCAGCCTCGGTTTCTTTCTTTTCGACTACTGAGTTGAATGGTGGTGGATCTCGACGGTCGAGGCGTGTAGGTGGAGGGGGCTCCGGGCGTCGACGAGAGGTGCGCCCATACCCCCAACCCCCCTCGCATCCTCGTCGCCCCGGAGCCTTTTGACGCGTCTCTTTCGCGGCGGCGCCCGACGTGGCTATGGTGGGCAAGTCGTGAAGGACGAGCTCGTTCAGACCATAGCTGCCTTCAAGCGGCTCGACGACAAGCGGGTGCGCGAGGGTTTGACGCCGCCAGAGCAGGATCGGTGGTTCGCGCTCAAGGGCGTCATCGAGCAGGAGGTCTTCCCCGACTCGGCGCCCCCTCCGTCGTCACGCCGTGACTCGCTGCGGGTGCCCACGGCGATCGATGTCACCTTCGAGGATGCCCGTGGCTTCGAGAAGGCCTACCTCCGCAACATCTCCGAGGGCGGCGTCTACCTCGAGACGTCGCGTCCGCTCCCGATGGGAACGCGTTTCGACCTTAGTATTCGCATCGCCGACAGTGGTGAGCAGGTTCGGCTCCGCGTCGAGGTGGTCTGGGTCAATGCCAATCCCTCTCCGTCGAGCGGACTGCAACCCGGGGTAGGCGTGGCCTGGCTCGACCTGCCAGCCGACGACAAGGTCGCCATCAAGGCGATCGTGCACCGCGCGCTCGACGACGCGACCACGACCTGAATCAGAAGCGCTCGATGAGCCCGGCCGCCTCGAGGGGATGGGGTCGGTAGGGTCCCGGGTGCTCCCCGCACAGGCGGGGGGTGGGGAAGAGCTTGTCGGGGTTGCAGCGGTTGTGCGGGTCGAAGGCGCGCCCCACCCGCAGCATCACCTCGAGATCGTCTTCGCTGAACATCTTCGGCATCGAGCAGGCTTTGTCGACACCGACGCCGTGTTCCCCGGTGATGGAGCCGCCGTAGTCGACGCAGAGCTCGGCGATGCCGCGCGAGAGCGCCTCTGCCCGCGCCTCTTCGCCCGCGGCGGGATCGTAGAGCACGAGCGGATGGAGGTTGCCGTCGCCCGCGTGGAATACGTTCGCGACCCGAAGCTGGGCCTCGGCGGCCATGTCCGCGATGCGGGTGAGGACCTCGCCGAGACGGGTTCGGGGGATGACGCCGTCCTGCACGAAGTAGGCAGGGGCGAGGCGTCCCATGGCGGCGAAGGCTGCCTTGCGGCCCTTCCAGATGGCGGCCCGCTCCGCCTCGGTGGCAGCGCGTCGGATCTTCCGTGCGCCGCACTGGAGGCAGAGTCGTTCAACGCGCGTGTAGAGCTCGTCGAGGCCATCGGCGGCACCGTCGAGCTCCACCACCAAGGCGGCGCCCGCGCCGCGCGTATAGCCGGCGCCGGTCGCCTCTTCGCAGGCCTCGATGGCGAGGCTGTCGAGCATCTCTACCGCGGCGGGGATGATGCCATTTCCGATGATGGCGGTGACGGCATCGCCAGCTGAGGTTGGGGAGGCGAAGTCGGCCACCAACGTTCGCACGGCTTCGGGGCGGCGCAGCAGCCGGCAGGCGACCTTGGTCGCGATTCCGAGCGTGCCCTCCGAGCCCACGAAAACGCCGCGAAGGTCGTAGCCCGGGGCGTCGAGCACCGGTGCGGTTAGGCATGGGCTGCCGAGGGTGACGACCTCCCCGTCGGCGAGCACGACTTCGAGGGCGGGCACGTGGTGGGTGGTGAAGCCGTACTTGAGGCAGTGGGCGCCACCAGAGTTCTCGGCCACGTTGCCTCCGATGCTGCACACCACCTGCGAGGACGGGTCGGGTGCGTAGTAGAGGCCGTAGGGAGCCGCGGCTTGGCTGATGGCGAGATTGGTGACGCCGGGCTCCACGATGGCCAAGGCACGCACCGGGTCGACGGAGATGATGGCTCGCATACGACTGAGCGATACGAGCACTCCATCGCGTCGGGGCATGGCGCCGCCGGAGAGGCCCGTTCCCGCGCCTCGGGGCACGAGCGGCACCCCCACTTCGAAGCAGCTGCGCGCCACGGCTGACACCTCCTCGGTGGTGCGCGGAAGCACGACGAGACCGGGCTCCTCGCGGTAGCCGGTGAGGCCGTCCATCTCGTAGGTGCGCTTGCGCGCAGGCTCGGTGATGACGCCTTCGTCGCCGAGGTGTTTGCGCAGGCGCGCGACGAGGGCGGGGGAGATCACGTGTCGTCTTCTTTCAAGGAGGCCATGTCGATGACGAACCGGTAACGCACGTCGCCCTTCTTGGTCCGCTCGAAGGCCGTGGCGATGTCTTGCATGCGCACCACCTCGACGTCGCAGGTGATGCCCTTCTCGGCACAGAGCCCGAGCAGCTCTTCCGTCTCGGCGATGCCGCCGATGAGGGAGCCGACGAGTCGCCGCCGCTTGTAGACGACCTTGGACGCGTCGACGGGTGGGTCGAGGGGCACGAGCTGCCCGACCAGGATGTACGTGCCGTCGAACGTGAGCGCATCGAGGTACGGGTTGAGGTCGTGGGCGACGGGGACTGTGTCGAGGACGAAGTCGAGTCGGCCTGCCATGGCCTCCATGGCGCCGGGCTCGGTGCTCACCACCACCTCGTGCGCACCATTGCGCCGCGCCTCCTCGACCTTGGCCGCAGAACGCGTAAAGAGGGTGACCTCGGCGCCGAGCGCGCGAGCGAGCTTGATCCCCATGTGACCGAGGCCGCCCATGCCGACGACACCGACCCGCGAGCCCTTGGTCACGCCGTAGTGCCTGAGGGGAGAGTAGGTGGTGATCCCAGCGCAGAGAAGGGGAGCGGCCGCGGCCAGATCGAGGCCCTCGGGCATCTTCACCGCAAAGTGCTCGCTCACCACGATGGCGGTCGAGTAACCCCCGTAGGTGCGGCTACCATCGTGGCGGTCGGCGGCGTTGTAGACCGCGGTCATGCCATTGAGGCAGTACTGCTCGACGCCCTCGTCGCACGCAGCGCAGCTTCGGCAGCTGTCGCACATGGGGCCGATGCCGACGACGTCGCCGACGGCGTGTTTGGTGACCGCGTCGCCGATGGCGGTGACGCGTCCCACGATCTCGTGGCCGGGCACGATGGGGTAGTTGGTGCGCCCCCAATCGTTCTCGGCCGCGTGGATGTCGCTGTGACAGACCCCGCAGTAGAGGATGTCGATCCTCAGGTCGTCGGCGCGGAGTGCACGCCGCTCGAGGCTCCAGGGAGCGAGACCAGAGGTGGCGGACTGGGCCGCGTAGGCTTTGACGGAGGACATGAGCAGCACGCGGATCTAAAATAGGTGAGCGTGCATTCGCTACAAATCGTCGCGAAGCGACGCCGTTTGGGGAGGGCCCCCTCGCGTAGCGAGGGGAGGGGCCTTCTGAAGCTTCTGAAGGCCCCTAGAGATTGGAAGAAGGAGTGAACAGGGGGTGTGTTCGCGGAGCCTCGACTCGTCCTCGCTCCCCCAAGAGGAGACGGAGCCCGGGCGAGTCGAGGTGTAGCGAACCCACGGGAACGTATTTAGCGGAGGTCGTCGTCGATGCGTGTGAAGACTTCGAGACGATGAAAGTTCGGGGCCTCACCGCCCGCCGGTTGGTGCGCGAGGAAGCGGCGGGCCTCACCTTCGCCGTGGATGGCGAAGGCATTGACGCGGTCCCAACCGGGCGGAAGTCGGGAGGCGGGAACCCACGCCGACCCACGCCAGCGGGCGCCTTCGATGGTGGCGGTGAAGTCGAGGGGCATCGCTTGGTGCACGACCTGCCGAACACCACAGAGCTCCAAGACCAGGTGATGGCCGTGAGGGGAGAGCTCGACCTCGAGGTAACGCTCGTCGGTCCCGAGGAAGAAGACTTCGACCACCTCGTGGTTCCAGAGCTGAAGCGTCGGGCCTGGCGGGCCCGGGGGAGGCGGATCGTCGAAGAAGGGCGCGTCGACCTCGATGACGATGTGCTCGGCCTCTCGCCTGAGGCCGACCTCGATCCGCACCCCGGCCGGGCGATCGTCCCAGGTGCGGTCGACGACGAGCTGCATCACGCGTCCGGGAGCATGACCCCGGAGAGGTCGCGGGGCTTCTGCGCTTCGAGCCACGCCGGCACCCGGAAGCCCTTGCTGCGCAAGAACTCGGGGTTCCACATCTGCGACTGGTAGCGATTGCCCGGGTCGCAGAGGATAGTGACGATCGTGTGCCCAGGCCCGAGCTCCTTGGCGAGCCGGATGGCACCCGCGACGTTGATGCCGCTCGAGCCTCCGAGGACCAAGCCTTCCTTCTCGGCGAGGTCGAAGCAGACCTCGACCGCTTCCGGGTCGGGGATGAAGTAGGCGTGGTCGACCACGGCGCCGTCGACGTTTCCGGTGACGCGGCCCTGACCGATGCCCTGGGTGATCGACGAGCCCTCGTTCATGATG
>JAUHZF010000466.1 GCA_030426145.1 Polyangia bacterium | reverse complement strand
CGACCCGAACACACCCACCGGCAACGAGATGATCACACCAAGCGGAATGATGAAGCTCTCGTACTGTCCGACGAGCACCAGATAGACGAACGCCACGACGATCAAGAAGATGTAGAGCGCCTCGTTGCCCGACCTCGACTCGTCGTACGACAAGCCGCGCCAACCGATGTCGTAACCATTGGGCAGCGTCTGAGCCGCCACCTCTTTTACTGCAGCAATGGCTTGACCACTGCTGTACCCCTTGGCGGGAGCCCCCTGAATCGGCGCCGTCGGGTAGAGGTTGTAGCGACTGATCTCGTTGAGCCCCTGTCGCTTCTTCAGCTTCATGAAGGCCGAGTAGGGCACCATCTCTCCGTGGTCGTTCTTCACGAAGAGCGTGTCGAGGTCTTTGGGGAAGCGTCGAAACTGCGGCTTGGCCTGAACATAGACCTTGTAGAACTGCCCGAAGCGAACGAAACCCTGCTCCCAGGTACTTCCGACCAGGATACCGAGGTTGTCCATCGCCTCACGAATCGACACGCCCTTCTGCATCGCAGCCTGGTTGTCGATCACGATCTCGTACTGCGGGTAGTCGGCCGAGAAGAAGGTGAAGAGCCCCTTGAGCTCTTTTCGCTTCGAGAGCGCCTCCATGAACCGTCCCGTCTGCTCTCCGAGCCCCTCGTAGCTATCGCTGTTGGTCTTGTCGAGCAGGTTGAGTGAGAACCCGCCCGCCATACCAAAGCCGGGCACTGCAGGCGGCTCGAAGAACTCGAGCTTCACGTTCGAGATGGCTCGCCCACGTTCTTCGAGCTCTTCGATGACCTCCTTCGCGGTGCGCTCGCGCTCGGACCAGTCCTTGAGGTTGATGAGCACGGTCCCAGCGTTCGACCCGCGGCCTTCGGTGAGGATCTCGAAGCCGGCCACGGATGCCACCGACCCCACCTCGTCCATCTCCTTGCAAATCTTCTGCAGCTCATGGGCTTTGCTGTTCGTGTACTCGAGGGTCGAGCCCGGTGGGGTCTGGATGATCCCGTAGATCATCCCCTGGTCCTCCTGCGGGATGAACCCGCTCGGAAGGAGGTCGTTGACGGTCACCACCCCGAAGATCGCTCCCCCGACGAGCGCCATCGTCACGGTGCGTCGCGTGAGAATGCGCCGCACGACCGCCGCATACACGCCGGTGGTCCGCTCGACGCCACGGTCGAACCATTTGACGAAGGTTCCGATCGGACCGCGCCGTTGCTTCTCGTCGGCTCCCGAGAGTGACGCTCGGAAGGACATGGTGGCCAGAATGACGATCGCGAGGGTGAGCAAGACGATCTTCAGCGTCGTGAGCTCGACCTGCTCGCTCAGGAGCTCGTGCACGAGCTCGTTGTGGAAGGCCGCGAGCGCGACGCCACCCACGAGCAGCCCCAATACGACCGATGCCCCCATGCGGGCCCGCCCTGCGAGCTTGACCGGCATTCGTTCGAACCGACGGTTGAGCACCGCGAACAGGCCGCGCGGCTTGGTCTGCTCGGAGTGCGGCTTCAGGATCATCGCACAGAGGACCGGCGTGAGCGTGAGCGCCACGACACCGGAGAGGATGATCGACGACGCCATGGTGATGCCGAACTGGCGGTAGAAGACGCCGACCGGTCCCGGCACGAAGGTCACCGGTACGAACACGGCCGTCATCACCAATGTGATGGCGACGATGGCCCCGCTGATCTCGTGCACCACCTCGAGGGTTGCTCGATAAGGGCTGAGATGTTTGCTCGCCATCTTCTCGTGCACGGCCTCGACCACGACGATCGCGTCGTCGACGACGACGCCGATCGCGAGCACCAGTGCGAAGAGGGTGATCAGATTGATCGACATCCCGAAGCTCTTGATGATGAAGAAGCTTCCGATGAGCGATACCGGGACCGCCAGCGTGGGGATCAGCGTGCTTCGGAGATCACCGAGAAAGAGAAAGACGACCAACGAGACGAGGATGAACGCCTCGAACAGGGTGTGAACGACCTTCTCGATGGATGCGTCGAGGAACGACGAGACATCGTAGGTCAGGGCGTAGTCCATTCCGGGCGGGAAGCTCTCCGCTTTGATCTCGTCCAGCCGCGACTTGACCTCTTCGATGACGGTCGCAGCATTCGACCCTGGCGTTTGTCTGAGCACGATCGCCGCCGATGGGTAGCCATCGAGGTCGGAGTAGAGGTCGTAGAACGACGATCCGAGGCGTACATCGCCCACGTCACCAAGGCGCAACACCTCACCTTCTGGCGTCGCCCGAAGGATGATGTCGTTGTACTTCTCTGGGGTCTTGTAGCGCCCCTCCCAGGTCAGCACGTATTCGAGCGTCTGGGAGGTCACACCCGTCGCCTGGCCGAGGCGGCCAGGAGCGCCGATCATGCTCTGCTCGTCGAGGGCCTTCATCACCTCGTCGGCAGAGAGCTTGTATGCGCGCATGCGCTCTGGATCGAGCTCGACGCGCATGGCGTAGGAACGGTTGCCCAGAATGGCAGAGCGGCCGACGCCCGGAATCCGCTTGAGCTCCCGAACGATGTTGACCGTCGAGTAGTTGTAGAGGAAGTTCTGGTCGACATTCGGGTCCTTGCTGTAGACGTTCACGTACATCAGCATGCTGGGCATGTTCTGCTGCACGATGATCCCCTCACGCTGCACGATGGGGGGAACGTTGTTCTTCACGGCCTGAATGCGGTTGTTCACCTGCATGACCGCCTCCTTCGGATCCGTTCCCGGCTCGAAGACGACGGTAATGGTCCCCTCTCCCGCGCTGGTGGCATCGCCCATCATGAAGCGCATGTTCGGCACGCCATTGATGGCTTGCTCCAGGATGACCATCGTCGAATCGATGAGGATCTTGGCGCTCGCACCGGGATAGGACACCGCGACGTGCACGGTTGGCGGCGCCACGGAAGGAAACTGTGAGATGGGGAGCGTCTTCATCGACAGCCCGCCCATGAACAGCAGGATCAGCGAGATCACGATCGCCAGCGCAGGCCGGCGCAGAAACTTGGCAAACATGGCTGGTCCCTACTCGGCGTGGTGCTTCAGATCGCCGAGGATCTGCTTCGGGTCGCGCAGCTCGTATTCGACTTCTTCGCCGTCTTTCACCTGACGAATTCCTTCGAAGATGATCCGGTCGTCTACGCTGAGGCCCTTTTCGATGACGTAGATATCGTCGAGCTCCTCGGCGATGGTGATCTCACGCTGCCGAACGATGCCCCGGCCCGTGCCTTCGCGCGCGCCCTCGTGGTGGGCTGCCGTGTGTGTGTCTCCACCCCCACCCAGCGGCTCGATGACGAAGACGTAGCGCTTGGCGAGGATCTCGTAGGTCGCGCGCTGCGGAATGACGATCGCGTCGTGGAGCTGGCGGTGGAGGAGAATGGTTCCGGTCTGCCCGTGGCGGAGTAGCCCTTCGGGGTTCCCGAAGTCGGCGCGGAACGGGATGTTCCCGGTCTCGTTGTCGAAGTCGGCCTCGATGGCGGCGATCTTCCCGGGCTGGGGGAATATCTGACCATTGGCGAGCTCGAGCTCGACCTTGATGCCCTCTTCGTTCTCCTTCAGGTGGGCCTGGTAGTCGAGGTACCCCGCCTCGGGGACGTTGAAGTAGACCCACATCACCTCGTTGTCAGACAGCGTGGAGAGAATGTCGCCCTCGGACACGAGGCTCCCTTGCTGGGCCCGCTGCCGATCGATGATGCCGTCGAACGACGCCTTGACCGCGGTGAAGTTGAGCTCTGCGCGCGCCCGATTCACGGTCGCCATGGCCTTGGCCAGCTCGGCCCTGGAGAGGGCGAGCTCCTGGTCGGATACGATGTTCTTGTCGGCGAGGAGCTTGGTGTTCTTGAACTTGATCTGGGCGAGCCGAGCCTCGGCGACCTCGGTGTCGAGGCTGGCCTGGTAGAGCACGGGGATGATGCGGAACATCACGTCCCCCTTCTTCACCGACTGGCCCTCGTGCACGTTGACCTCGTCGAGGTAGCCGCTCTCGAGGGCTCGCACCTCGATGTGTCGACGCGAGTGGATCTGGGAGACGAAGCGCCGCGTGCTGACCACGTCCTTGGAGACCGGCTGCGTCACCACGAGCTTGTGGTGTTCTTCGTGGGCCTCATGGCTCTCGTCGTGGCCGTGACCGCAGCCGGTGGTGGTGAAGGGAAGAAGCAGGGCGAGGGCCAAGGCGGCCGGGGAAAGCTTGTACATGGGTCGATGTCTCTCGACGGCGGGCGTCCGCTCGAGGCGCGCTCGGCGGTAGGGCCCGGGAATGGGGTCATGGAGGGCACCCCGGCTCGGACGTCGTCGTGTCCGGCGCGTTGGGTGTCGTGTGTTCTCGTGCGTGGCCGTCACGCAGAGGCCACGAGACACGCGGAAGAGGCGCGTGCTCTTGGAGCGCGAGGCGATGACCGCGCTCGCTTTGCTGGTCGCGGGAGCTCTCGAGCAGCCAGGGCAGGAACCCCGACGCTCAGGGTGCGGCAAGGCGCACGCGTGTGGTCAGGCGCGAGGAGGACCGCGTGGCAGTCCGGGGCGACGACGCGCCTGGCCGAGAAGCGGCGTCTCGGTGGCCCGGACGCGGCGCGGCGACACGGGGCTCGTGGCGACGACGCCCGCATCGAGAGGTGGTCTCAGCGCGAAGGAAACGCCGCACGACTCGTCATCATCGTCGTCTTCTTCGACCTCGATGGTCGAGCGGCCATCCTCGAGGAGAACAGGCCCGCCTTGGTCGTGAAGCTGCGCGCTCCACCCGTCGACCACGAGGTCGGCGGAAGCCGAAACCGACGAAGCCGTGGCGCCAAACGCGAACACGCGAGCCGTGGCCTGGCGGCCGACGAAGGCGAGCACGAAGAGCAGGGTGAGAGCCTGCAGGGCGCACAAGGCGATGGCACTCCCGGCGCGCGTGCTTCGCGCGGCGCGGCGGCAACCGTGGGCCGAAACCTCACGAGAGCTCGTTAAAGCGGGGTCCATCAAGCGCGTAGTGTGGACCTCGCCCTCGAAACGCGCAAGTCCCTCCCGCAACCCGGGAGTCCTAGCCCCTGGCCTGCCGTAGGAGGGGCACGATGGCGTGGAGCGCGTCGAGCTGCGCTCGGCCGAGGAGCCGACAGCGGGCTGGCGACCAGCCGTGGATCCCGTCCGGCAGGTTGGCGTTGTCTTTGAAGGGCTGCTCGAGGGTCATCGACACCGCGCCGAAATGATCGGCGATGTGGTTCGTGGCCATGGTGAGGTTGGCTTTGCCAACGGGGGCCTTGGGGTAGCCGTGCTCCGTCTGAAAGTCGGGGCTCGCTCGAACCAGGGCCGCCTCGAATGCATCGCGCCCGGCGAGCACGTGGTTGGGGAGGTCGGCCACCCCGTCCGGACCCGCGATGAAGTTGTAGGGCAGGGCCTCGTCCCCATGCACGTCGAGGCAGAAGTCGACGCCCGTCTGCCGCATCTTCTGGCGCACCAAGTAGACCTCGGGGCTACGCTCCATCGTGGGCTCCGCCCACTCGCGGTTCAGGTTGGCGCCAGCCGCATTGGTCCGGAGATGTCCGCGTCGACTGCCGTCGGGGTTCATGTTGGGCACCACGTAGAACACCGCCTCGGCGAGGAGCTTGCGGCTGAGCGGGTCGTGCGTGTCGAGGAGACGCTCGAGAAGGCCCTCGACCAGCCACTCCGCCATCGACTCCCCAGGGTGCTGGCGCGCGATGACCCAGCAATTGAGGCGGTGGCCGTCCGGCTCTCCGAGCTGCAACAGGTCGAGGTCACGGCCGTCGAGCGTTCGCCCGAGGACCTCGAGCCGCGATGCCGGATGCACGACCGAGCGCGCGATGAGGTCGCGGTGGCGCTCCTGCGAGTAGGGGGCGAAGTAGGCGTAATAGACGGCGTCGTGCGCAGGGCGATGCGCGATGACCAGCTTGCCATCGGCGTACGACGTCGGAACGCGGAACCAGGTCTCACGGTCGTAAGAGGCGCAGGCCTGGTAGCCCTCCCAGCCCTTGGGGTAGCTGGCTTGGCCCGCATTCTCGATGGCCATGTTCAGCGCCTGGTCGCGCGCACCGACGACCCGGAAGTGGAACCACTGAAAGTGCTCCCCCCCTTCGTCGGGCACGATGGAGAGCCGTACCGCTTCTGGGTGACTCGCCTCGATCACCTCGATGTTGCCGCTGTCGAAGGCCCGGGAGATGAGAAAGCTCATGGCTCCCGGACCCTAGCACCGCTAACGACGCCGGCGGCGACTGACGCCAGCGAGCGCGAGCCCGGCGAGCGCGAGCATGGGCCAGGCGTCGTCATCGCCCCCCTGAGCCGGCGCGGTGCAGACGCATCCACCTCGGGCAAAGAGCCCATCCGCTGGATTGCCCCCTGCCCCGGTGCTGCCGTTTCCGCCCCCTGCGCCTCCAGGGAGGTCGTCGGACGGGTCGTTGGGGTCGCGCTCCCCGTCGTCGACGACGCCGTTCTTGTTCACGTCTTCGTCGCCGTCGCTGACCCCACCGCCGTCGGTGTCGGGGTTGAGGGGAGACGTCGTCGTCGCCCCCATGTCGCCGTCCTCGATGCAGTTGAGCTTGGTGATGTCGGTACCAGGGCCGTTGCAGTCGAAGCCCATCTCGGTCCCATCGAAGAGGCCGTCGTCATCGCTGTCGGGATCGAGGGCGTTGATGAGGCCATCGCCGTCGGTGTCGTTCGCCGGGTTCGGCTCCAGGCCGTCGGGCACCCCGTCATCGTCACTGTCCGCATCGTTGGGGTCGGTGCCGATGAAGATCTCGAGGTCGTCCGACAG
>JAUHZF010000465.1 GCA_030426145.1 Polyangia bacterium | reverse complement strand
GAAGGTGCAGTTCCACTGGGACCGTCTGGGCGCGAAGGACGAGAACACGACCTGCATGATCCGCGTCAGCCAGACCTGGGCCGGCGCGGGTTGGGGCTTTATCCAGATCCCGCGCATCGGGCAGGAGGTGATCGTCGACTTCCTCGAAGGCGATCCCGATCAGCCGATCATTACGGGCCGCGTTTACAACGCCGAACAGATGCCGCCTTACGGGTTGCCGGGCAGCGCGTCGCAATCGGGCTGGAAGTCGAATTCGACACCGGGCGGCGGCGGCTGGAACGAGCTTCGGTTCGAGGACGCCCAGGGACGTGAGCACGTCTACATGCAGGCGGAGAAGGACATGTCGTCGCTCGTGAAGAACGACGCAATGTCGGTTGTCGGCAAGAACCAGCAGCACTTGGTGCGTGGCAATCAGGCTGCGACGGTGGTGGGCAACCGCTCCGAGCTCACCAAGATGAACGACACCGAGACGGTGGGCCTGAACCGGGTGAGCACCATCGGCATGAACCGAAACGCCACCGTGGGCATGACCGACACGAGCTTCGTCGGGAACATGTGGTCGGTGACCATCGCCCGAAACCTCGCGGCGCCGCTCAACCTCGGACTCCAGGCCGCCTACCAGACGATGTCGTCGGTGCTGAAAGGGCCGCTCGGGGCCACGCTCGGGCAGGTGTCGAGCACGCCCCTCGGCATGCCCTTCTCGGGCAGCGAGCTCGGGCCGATGAACATGCTCGACAGCATGAAGACGCCCATCCTGTCCGCCCTCGCGGGACTCGCGACAAAGTCGCTCCAGGAGGACGAAGGTGTGCCCGCGACGGGCATGGCCATGCAGGACAAGAAGATCACGCTCACCACCGGCGGCGCGACCATCGTGCTCGACGGACCGGACGTGATCATCTCGGCGTCGGGCAACATCCGGATGAACGCTCAGAAGAAGATCGAGATCATGAGCGAGAGCGACGACATCGTCATCCAGGGCGGTCCGATGGTGAAGATCAACCCCGGCGTGAAGCCCCCCGAGGCGCGTTGTCTCAAGGGCGCGGCCGCCGAGGGCGCCGCCTTCATCGGTGGCAGCCTGCCCTGACGGACGTCAGAACGGCGCTGCGGTGACCTTGGTCCGGTCCGGGACGGGCTGGGCCTCGGTCAGCATCTCGGTGGACTCGTCGACGTAGACGTAGCTGCTGATGACCTCGCCGAACATGGTCTGGATCTGCTCCTCGTCGAGGGTGGGGAGAAAGACCGAGGCGATGCGTGGGTCGTAGTAGCGAAAGTACATCGTCTCGTCGTCGGGACCCTTCACGAGCAGAAACCGCCGGAGTTGGCGACGGACGTCGTAGAAGGCGCGATCGCTCGTGAGGAAGATCCCCGTCTGCTCGTCACCATAGTGCTCGCAGAGGGCTTGGAGAGGCGCGCGCTCGCCGCCGAGGTGGAGGAGGTAGGGTGCCTCGTCCGCGAGCTCGATGGCCTTCTGGCCGGCGTATAGACATTGGTACGGCAACCCCGCCGCTCGTAGCCAAGCCAGGGCCTCGGGGTCGCGCGCACCATCGATGACGGCGTAGAGTCGCGGGAGCTTCCCGCGGAGCTTCTCGATGAGATCTTGCGTATCCATGGCTCAGCTTCCTGGCTGGGTGTCGGGAATGACACGGGCGATGGCGACGACCTTGAGGCACACGCTCGGCGTCTCCTGGCTGTCCTGCCGTGGCAGGGCTTCGGCGATGAGGCGTGCATCGAACCGCGGAAACAGGGGAAGGCGCTTGGCGATGTCGGCCGGGAGGTAGGCCGTGACCGTGACCCGCCCCCGACCCGTGTCTTCGGTGAGGCTGGTGCGGAGCCACTCGGCGGCGAGGAGCTCGCGACGGTCGTAGGCGCGCTCGGTGAGCAGTACGCGCTCGGCCGTCTGATCGAGATAGTTGGGCGGCATGTTGACCTTGGCCTCGGCCCAGGCCGTGCGCAGCTGGTCGATGACGCGGCGAGCGACGTCGGGCACGGCTTCGATGGGGGCCTCGAGCATGTCTTCGGCGTGCTGGATGCCATCTGCGAGGCGGGGGTGACCCTTGCCAAAGGGCTTTGCGGCCGCGAGCAGGGTCTCGAGATGCTTTCGCGGGTCGAACGCGAAGGACAGCTCTCCGGCGGCGGCGACGAGGGGGAGGGGAGCGTCGTTGCGGAGCGACTCGGAGACCGACGTAGAGAGCGACGCGAGCAGCTGTGGTCGCGCCTTCTGCATGACCTTGAGCGCGTCGCGGTCGGGGGCGGGACGACCTTCTGGAGGCGCCGGCGGGTGGAGCTCGTCGAACAGATCGGGCCCGTAGCCGAACTCGGCGCGCTCCTTCCAGTCGGCGGTGGGGGGCTCGACCTCGGGGAGCAGCTTGCACCACTCTGGGTGCATGGCCACGTCCTCGGCCCGCGACGCGTCGACCCAGATCAGCTCGAGCGCCTGCACCACGGTGCGGGATGGCTGGGGCTTTCGCTTGGGTGGGGGCGGGGGACGGCTGGGCACAGGCGGCGGCGAGCTCTCGAGGAGCGGGTTCGGCGGCCGAACCGGGTGCCCTTGCATGGTCTGCGCGAGGGATGGTGTGGACGACCACACCGGGGCCGGCGATGCGTCATCGTCGAGGCTGAGCGTGAGGTCGACGCTGCGAGAGGGGTCGAGGTTTGGTGACGCGTCACGCCCGGGAGGATCGGGGGGGGCCGGAAAGCCGGAGCCGAACCCCATCTGCGTCGAATCCTCGCGCGCCCTCGGGGGTGGGGGCGGCGGAGGATGGCCCGGCAGGCGTCGTGAGGTGGCGGGCTCGGCGTCCTCCGCCGTCGACTTGGCGAGCCATGACGGACCGGTCTCGTGCGGGCCGATGGCGGACAGGGTGTCGGTCATGGCGCGCGCCCGCCCTGCGATCGGCGGGATGGTCGGGAGCGTCTCGTCCCCGTCTGAGCTCTGATGGCCGTCGGACATGCGCGGAAACGAAGTCTAGAACGACAAACGCTTTGACGTCGTCGTGATTCCTTCGATTTTCGCGTCCAGCGGACGTGCGGCTGACCGGAGGACGACGCCGCGCGTCGTGCGCTACGTCGAGGAGGCCGGAGGGAGCACGCATTCGTTGGGCGTGGAAGGCGAGGTGTTTCAAAGGCGTTGAAGGCCGCGCTAGCAAGGGGGCGCCAGATCCGATGAAAGGGTGTGAGCCAACGCATTCTCCCGTCAGACGCTGGTTACCCATCTTCGGTGGCCCTCCTCGAGCACGCCGGTGGTGCGAGCTACGTGATCGGCAAGCCGGTGTTCGTGAGGGGGCGTTTGCCCGAACGGGCTGGCGTATGCATCGTGGGCACACGGCGCGCCCGTCCCGAGGCCATGGCCTTCGCAACGATGCTGGCCGAGCGCTTGGTCACCGCGGGGTACGCCGTCATTTCGGGGGGAGCTCGCGGCATCGATGCGGCGGCCCACCGTGGTGCGCTGGCCGCTGGGGGGCCGACCCTGTCGGTGCTCACGGGCTCCCTCGAGCGACCCTATCCCCCGGAACACGAGGCTCTCTTCGACCGCATCGTGGGTGAAGGGGGTGGTCTCTTGTCCCTTCAACCCGACGATGGGGACCGCAGACGCCACCATTTCCACTGGCGCAATGGCGTCATGGCTGCCCTCGCCGCAGCCACGGTCGTGGTCGAGGCCCCGGAAAAGAGCGGCACCCTCTCCACCGTGCGCGCGGCTCGGCGGCTCAACAAGCCGCTGTTCGTGGTGCCGGCGCCCCCATGGGACGAGGCCGCCGCCGGCAACCGTGCGGTCCTCGAAGCCGGCGCCTGCCCGGTGTGGTCGACGGCGCAACTTCTGGCCGCTTTGCCCCCTGCTGCACCTCCGGCACGGGGTCCCCTCGGGCCCGACGCCAGGGCCATGCTCGGGGCGCTCACGGGGGAGCCGCCCCTCAAACACGGCGATGCCCTCTGTCTGCAACTCGGCTGGGCGCCTGGGCAACTGGCCGAGGTGGGCCTCGAGCTCGTGCTCATGGGCCTCGTGGAAGAGGAACAGGGCTGGTTTCGGCTTCGTTAGCGCGTGCGGCCGACGGCAACTCGACCAAGCCCACGGCATGGGTTAGCTTGCCTCGCGTGAGGGCGAGTCTGCGCATACGAGCAGTGGCCTCCGTGCTGGTGCTCGGCACGGCCGCCGTGGCCCTGTTCGATGGCTGCGGAGGTGCCCCCGCGCCGCGACCCTCTGCGCCGCCGTGGATGGGGAGCCCTGTCGCGACGGCTGCACCATCTGCTGCGGCGCGACCGGCCGAGCTTCCGGTCGAGCCGCTTCGCGCGGCCGACGTGACACCGGGCGAGGCGGTCTTCGACCCAAGCCAGATCGTGGCCATCCTCGACGACCCCAGGCTCACCGTCGTGAAGGCTCATGTGGGGCGCGAAGCGTTCAAGGGTGCCGCCGACGAGCTCGCGTCGGCCCTGCGGGAGGCACCGCCCAAGGAGCCCGTCGAGGTCGCGGCCTGGACCTACCAGCTCGGACGGCTTCGGCTCCAGGCGGGAGATCCTCTGAACGCGATTCGCGCCTTCGAGGGCGCGGCGGCCACCGCCTGGCCGCTGTCGGACGAGGCGCGCTACCACGCCGCGCGCCTGCTCGTGGGGGCCGACCAACCCGGGGAGGCCATCGCGCACCTCGACCAGATCACGACCCTCGACGCCGGCCTCGTCGAGCTGGTGCGCGCCCGCGCGCTCGCGAAGCAGCGCGACGTCGATGGTGCGGCCGACATCTGGGAGCGCTACGTCGCGCGCCGTCCCCGGGGCTGGGAGACAGTGGCCATGCGTATGGTCGCGGCGCTGCTCAACCAGCCCAGCGAGGCCCGCGCCGAGCGCGCGGTGAAGATGTGCCGCCAGGTGCTCGAGCACAGCGCGAGCCGCCGATGGTCGACGGTGGCTCGCCAAGAGGAAGCCAAGGCGCTCGCGACGCTGCCCCACGACAAACGAAAGGCCTACACGCACCCGGACGTGGCCGGTCGGGTCGAGCTCGCCCGCCTGCTCGCCTGGTCGGGGCAGGGCCGCGATGGCCTCAAGGCGGCCGACGACGCCATCGACGAGCTCGAGGGCGGCGCCGAACCCGACGCCAATCTCCTCTGTGAGGCCTACGTGGCCAAGGGCAAGGCCCTCGAGGTTCTCGGGCGTGACCAGGAGGCGAGCGATGCCATGGGGGAGGCCATCGCGAAGTGCCAGACTTCGCCGCGCCAGGTGGTGGCGCTCTTCATCGGTGGCCGTGCGGCCCTCGAGGGCGGCGAGCCGTCCAAGGCCGGCAAGCGACTGGCGGATCTCGAACGCATCTTCCCGAAACATCGTTTCGCCGACGACGCCCGCCAGATGCGGGCCCAAGCCGCCAAGAACCTCGGCGACGCAAAGACCTACACCCGACTCCTCAGCACCATCGGCGACGACTATCCCGACGGGGACGTCGTCGACGATGCCCTGTTCGAGCTCGCCCGGAGCCGCATCCTCGACGGCGACTGGGCGGGGGCCGTTCGCCCGCTCGAGAAGGCCATCGCGCTCCACCACCGCGGCCGCGACTACTGGGCCGAGGGGCGCCCCCACTACTACCTCGCGCGTGCTCGCATCGAGCTCGGGGCGGGCGAGCAGGGGGTCGAGGGCCTCGCGGGGGTGATCCGCGATTTCCCGCTGAGCTACTACGCGGTGCTCGCCCACAGCCGTCTCCGCGATCGTGCGCCGGACCGCGCGAAGAAGGTCTTGGCCGATGCGGTGGCGGCCGAGCCCGCGGGGCACCTCGTCATCCCCGACCACGCCGAGCTCCATCGACCTGGCTTCCTGCGCGCCGTCGAGCTGGTGCGTCAGGGGGACGGCGAACGCGCGGTCGAGGAGCTCGACGCGCTCGGCGTCCGCAAAGGAACGGTGCACCCCTCCCTGGTGTGGGCCTCGGCGTTCTTGTTGGCGCGCATCGAATCTCCCTCCGAATCGCACGGGTTGCTCCGTAGCCAAGGGCAGCTGTGGCGCGAGCACCACCCGGCGGGGGTCTGGCGCAGCGTGTGGGAGGTGGCCTATCCCCAGCCCTACGCGGAGGTCGTGGCCAAAGAGGCGAAGCGCTCAGGTATCCCGCCGCATCTCGCCTACGCGATCATGCGCGAGGAGAGCGCCTTCAAGCCGCGCGCGGTATCCCACGCCGGAGCCTATGGGCTCATGCAGCTCATCCTGCCCACGGCGAAGCGCGTCGCCCGCAAGCTCAACCTGCCGTCGACGGCCGCCGCTTTGAAGCGCCCCGAGGTCAACATCGCCCTCGGCTGCCGTTACCTGTCGATGGGCATGCACCGCTTCGGCGACCTGCCGGTGATGACCATCCCCGGCTACAACGCCGGTCCCGGCGCACCCGCGCGATGGATCAAAGAGCGCCCCACCGCCGACTTCGATCTGTGGGTCGAGCAGATCCCCTACAAAGAGACCCGCCACTACACCAAGCGGGTCATTCAATCGATGGCGGCCTACGCCACGCTCTACGGCCAGGGCTTCGACGCCGAGCTCATGCGACTGCCCATCACCGTCGACACGCAGAGCAAACCGTAGACTCGTTCTCGCGCTCGTTCTCGTTCTCGCGCTCGTTCTCGTTCTCGTTCTCGCTCTCGCGCTCGTTCTCGCGCTCGTTCTCGTTCTCGTTCTCGCGCTCGTTCTCGTTCTCGCTCTCGCGCTCGAGGACCTCGAACCTCGAACCCCCCCAGGTGTCAGGGTTGTTGCCGCCTGACTTGAACACCACGTGAGACTGG
>JAUHZF010000464.1 GCA_030426145.1 Polyangia bacterium | reverse complement strand
GATTGGAGGAAGGAGTGAACATGGGGTGTGTTCACGGAGCCTCGACTCGTCCTCGCTCCCCCAAAAAGAAACGGAGCGGGGCGAGTCGAGGTGTAGCGAACCCATGGGAACGTATTTAGGGTTCGAGCTCGAAGCGTTCAGCGAAGTTTGGCGTAGGCGAAATCGGTGCCGACGGTGGCGGGCAGCACCATGCCCCCGAAGCTGTGACTCCCTTCGGGGCTCGACGCGAGGATCACGCCGCTGTCGGTGGTGGCTTCGAGGCGCGGGCGAAGGACGGCCCCGTCTCCCGGGAGATGACGCACGACGACGGGGGCGGCGCTGCCCGCTTCGTAGATGAGAAAGACGTGGTCGTTGGGTCCTTCGGGGCTGAGGGTGCCCATGCCCGTGTCGATTACGCTCTCGAAGCTGCCTACGACCGCGATGCGGTCGCCCTGCATGAACGCGCAGTCGCCAAAACCTTCGTTGGCGGCACCATTGATGGTGGCCGCGTGTACGTAGTTGCCCTGGCCGTCGAGCACGAGCACGAAAGCATCGTCGTCACCTTGGTGGGGCAAGGCTCCGCCGCCGAAGTCGACCGCCCCTCCATATCGCCCGGTGATGGCGATCCGGCTTCCTTGGGTGCAAATGCGGCTCGGCTCGACGATGCCCGACGTGGAGCTGAACGAGCGACTCCATTGGTGCGAGAGGGTCGGGGAGAACTTGGCGACGTACATGGCGTCGTCGGCTCCCGACGGACTCAGGTCGCCACCACCGAAGTTCGCGACGAAGTCGTAGGTGCCGGCGATGATGACCTCGCCCGCGGCGTTGGTCGCCACATCGGCGACCCAGTGCGAGCCCTGGCTGGGCCAGGCATCGCTCGCGACGGCGTTGCCATCGAAGTCGTACACGGCGAGGTAGATGTTGCGCGCGGCGCCGCTGGTGTGGCTCACGTTGCCGATGGTGATGCCGGCGACCCACTCGCCCACGGCGAAGAGGCGATTGCTGCTGGTGGCTACGGCGACTCCGCTGTCGCTTCCGTTGGAAGAGCCGATGACCGTGGCCCAGTCGAAGCCGCCGTTGATGTCGTATTTGACGATGAAGGCGTCGGCGTTCCCGATGGGGGCGAAGGGGCCGCTGCCGAAGTCGGTGCTCACATCGAAGGTGCCGGTGACGAAGAGCGAGCCCATGTCGCCGAAGGCGACGCCTTCCGGGCGCACGAAGCGGCTGCTCTGTCCTGCGACGTGCCGTGACCAGAGGACCTGGCCATCGGCATTGGTCTTGGCGATGAAGCCATCGGCTGTGCTGGATGAGGCGGTGTAGCTGTTGTCGAGTGTGAGCTCGGCGTCGAAGGTGCCGACGAGGCCGATCTGATCGGCACCATCGATGGCCATCTGCCGAAGCAGCTGTTCGCCCTGACCTCCCACGCGCTCCTGCCACACGACGTCGAAGCTGGGGACCGCACCTCCAGTTCCGCCCGCGCCGCCGCTGTCGCCGCCGGTCCCGTCGCCCCCGGTGCCGGGGCCACCGCCCGAGCTCGTGGCGCCGCCGGTGCCGGTGTCACTCACGGTGAAGTCGTCGCCCAAGATCTGGGTGCAGCCGACCAGGCCGACCACGCCGACCAGGCCGCCAAGCAAGAAGCGGTGCATGGCTCGAAGAATAACCATCTCCGCGGAAGGGCGAAAAGGGCGATGCTCAGTCGAAGCGAGGCCAGTCGGTGTGCACGGCGGTGTCGGGGTCGTCGACGCGCCGGTAGGTGTGGCTACCGAAATAGTCGCGTTGCGCCTGGATGACGTTGGCGCTGCCTTGGGCCGTGGTGAGGGTGTCGAACCAGGCGAGGGAGGTGGCGAAGCCGGGGATCGGGACACCCTGAGCCGTCGCTTCGCTCACCACCTTGCGGAGGGCCGGGACCCGCCGCTTCAGGTCCTCAGTAAAATCGGGCGAGAGGGCGAGGTTGTCGGGGCGCGGGTCGGCTTTGAAGGCATCCATCACACGGCCGAGGAATCGCGCGCGGATGATGCAGCCTCCAGTCCAGATGCGCGCCACCTCCGCGAGGTCGATGCCGTAGTCCCATTCACGACTGGCCTCTTCGATCATGGTGAAGCCCTGGGTGTAGGAGGCGATCTTGGAGGCGTAGAGCGCGTCGCCCAGCTCGTCGACGCTGACTGTGAGCGAGACGGGGCGCTCGGCGATGGGCTCTCGTTCAAAGGCGCGCTCGGCCTTCTCGCGGAGCGTCTTGCCCGCGCTCAGCACACGAGCGTCGACCGCAGCCGCGATGGTGGGGATGGCCACGCCGAGATCGAGCGAGGCTTTGACCGTCCAGCGGCCGGTGCCCTTCTGACCCGCGCGATCGAGGATGGCGTCGACGAGGGGTTTGCCCTCCGCTTTGGGGTCGTCGGTGCGAAAGATGTCAGCCGTGATCTCGATGAGGAAGCTGTCGAGCTCCCCCGCGTTCCAGGCCTTGAAGGTCTCACCGACCGCTTGGGCGTCTTGCCCGAGCCCGCGCCGGAGAAGGGTCGCGGTTTCGGCGATGAGCTGCATGTCGCCGTACTCGATCCCGTTGTGCACCATCTTGACGAAGTGACCCGCCGACCGACGGCCGCAATGGGTCACGCAAGCGCCGTACTCGCTCTTGGCCGCGATGCTCTCGAGCAGCGGCTTCAGCGCTTCCCAAGCTTCAGGATCACCGCCGGGCATGATGGAGGGTCCCAGCCGCGCCCCCTCGGCACCGCCTGAGACCCCCATGCCGACGAAGCGCCACGGGCGCGCTTCGGCCCGTTTCGCGCGACGATCGGTGTCGGTGTAGAGGCTGTTGCCGCCGTCGACGACGATGTCGTCCTGCTCCAGAAGCTCGTCGAAGGCGTCGAGGCTGTCGTCGACGGGTTTGCCCGCCGGAACCATGAGGATGATGCGCCGGGGGCGCGCCAGCTTGGCCACCAGCTCGGCGGTGGTCTCCGCGACGCCGAGGTTGGCGTCGGGGTGTTCCTTCGCGAGGGCGTGGGCCTTGTCGGGGGTGCGGTTGTAGCCGACCACCCGGTGGCCGCGGCTCGCGAGGTTGAGGGCGAGGTTGCCCCCCATCACACCGAGGCCGACCACGGCCACGTCGTAGAGCTTTTCGTCAGTCATGGGTTCCTTCTTTTAGGTCGGTCACGATGATGGGGTCGAGCGCGCTTGCCGGGAGGGCGGGGTCGCGTCGATGAAGTCGTTGCAGCGCATCCCGCTTTCCTTCGCCGAGGGCGAGCACGACCGAGGTGTTGGCGCTCGCGAGTGCGGCGACGGTGAGGGTCATGCGCGCGGGCGGGGGCTTCGGGCTGTCGGGCACGAAAGCGAGCGTCCCCGTGGGCCAAGGGCGTCCCACGAAGAGTGAGGCGACGTGACCATCGCCGCCCATGCCGAGGAGAATCGCGTCGAGGCCCGACCATTGGGCCTCGAAGCGTGCAATGGCCGTCTCGGGGGTATCACCGGCCTCCCATAGTGGGATCACCGTGCATCCTTCGAGGGCACCGGTGTTGCGCGCGAGGCCATGGTTGCTGTCCGTATGGTCGACCGGCACGCACCGCTCGTCGACGAACGTGAGGATGGTGCGCTCCCATCGTGCGCCCATTCGCTCCCGCAAGAAGGGGAGGGCGGCGGCCGCCGAGCCGCCGGGGATGGCGATGCGCGGGGTCGCAACATCGCGCACGGCATCGGCGAGAAACTCGGCCGCCGTTTCGAACGGTCGCACGCTTTGGTGCCACTCAGCCAATCGACCAACCTCCCTCGCAGCCCTCGAACAGGGCATCGGCCTCCGATGGCCCCCAGCTTCCCGCGGGATAGGTCGTGATGGGTACGTCGTGCGTCTGCCACATCCCGAGCACGTCGTCGGCGAAGCGCCAGCTCGCCTCGATCTCGTCGGCGCGCAAGAAGAGGGTGGGATCGCCGATCATGGCGTCGAGCAGAAGTCGCTCGTAGGCGTCGGCGCCGCCCTGCCCGAAGTGGTCCTTGTAGTCGAAGGACAGCTGGGCCGGCGTCATCACCATGTCGCCCCCCGGCGCCTTGACCCCGAACGACAAGCTGATCGCTTCCCGGGGTTGAATGCTCAAGGTGAGCACGTTGGGGCGGATCTGGCACAGGTCGCCATCGCGCAGTTTTCGCTGGTATTCACCTTGGCTCATGCCGGCGGGCTGATTGAACAGCTGCAGCGGAGGGGTGCGGAACTGCACCTTTACCTCGGTCATCTTCTTCGGGAGGCGTTTGCCGTGACGGAGCAGAATGGGGACGCCGCTCCAGCGCCAGCTGTCGATCTGGGCTCGGAGGGCGACGTAGGTTTCGGTCGTCGAGCCATCGGGCACACCTTCTTCGTCGAGGTAACCGATCACGTCCTCACCGCGGACCGCGCCTGCGGCATAACGCGCACGCACACTCTGTTGGGCGATGTCTTCGGCGTGCGGCGTGCGGAGGCTCTTGAGCAGCGCGACCTTCTGGTCACGCACCTCCTCCGGGTCGAGGGACGACGGTGGCTCCATGGTCGCGAGCGCCAGCACCTGCAGCATGTGGTTCTGCAGCATGTCTCGCACCGCACCGGTGGTGTCGTAGTAGGCGGCGCGGCCATGCTCCACGCCGAGATGCTCGGCCACGGTGACCTGGATGAGCTCGACGTGGTGACGGTTCCACAAGGGCTCGAAGATCGCATTGTGGAACCGAAACCCGAGCAGGTTCTGCACCGTCTCTTTGCCGAGGTAGTGGTCGATTCGGTAGAGCTGCTCTTCACGAAGGATGCGGTGAAGGGCTTCGTTGAGGTGCTGAGCGCTCCCCAGGTCGTGGCCGAAGGGCTTCTCGATGACGACGCGTCGGCGCTTGGGGTGGCCCGGCAAGAGGGCGACCGACGCCAGCTGTTCGACGGCTGGCGCGAAGAGCGACGGCTTGAGCGCGAGGTAGAAGACTTTGCCTGCCTCGGCACCGCCCGGCATGGCGGCGAGCCGCGCTTTCACGCGCTGGAGGTCTTCGGGTTTCTGGGTGTCGGCTGGCTCGTAGAAGAGGCGGGGCGCGAGAGCGTCGAAACCCTCCCGAAGGTCGTCGGGCATGGCTTCGGCCATCTCGGCGCGAAACTGCTCGTCGGTCTTGGCCCGCCTCGACACCCCAAGCACAGAGAAGCCAGCCTGCGGTTTGCCCTTGGCCGCCAGTCGAGACAGGGCCGGAATGAGCTTGCGGCGGGTGAGGTCCCCGCTCGCGCCCACGATGATCACCTGCCACGGGTCGCTCGACATGGCGGTCACGCTAACCGCGACGACGGCCGGCTGCCATGGCGGCTACATGAAGTTACGCGTGTGCAGGGCAGACAGGGCCTCGGCCTCGTCGAGAGGGAAGCCCAGTCGCACCAGGCGCTTGCAACGACCCTGATGCATGTCGCGCTCCAGGTTTTGCACCCGCTCCCATCCTTGCGCGATGGCTTCGGGGTCGAAGGAGCCGGCGGCGAGCAGGAGCAGGGCGTCGAAGACCAAGGCGTTGAGGCCCGCCGTGTTCTCGAGGGCGTCGTGGCGCTGGTGAATGGATGCCGCGAGGCGAGCGCGCAGGGTGGGGTCGAGGGTGACGTGACGCTGGAGGTGACTCAGGCCGAAGGCCACGTGGCGTGCCTCGTCCTGAGCCGCGAGGTGGCAGACCTGCCGGGTGACGGGGTCGGGCGCGTGTTCGCACAGGAACCAGAGCAGGTGCAGGAAGGTGCCTTCCCCGAGCACGCTCAGCAAAAAGCTCGCGAGGGCGAAGTCGGGCTCTTCGACCAGGGTTTGAAGTGAGCGCTGGCCGCCCACCGTCGACAGTCCCAGGCGGTCGCGACGAAGGCGCGCGCGGCGGGTAAAGACCTCGATGTGACGCGCTTCGTCGGCGGCCTGGATGGCGAGGAGCTGCATCACCTCGCGGAAGTGCGGGTGCACCTGAGCCGCGAAACGGGCGGGCACGACGAGGGCCGCGGTCTCGTTCTCGATGAGGTAGGTCATCACCTGAACGACGGCGTCCTCCACCTCGTCGGGGATGTCGTACGGCGTGTCCCAGTCGATGGCAGTCTCCGGGTCCCATTGATTGGCTGCCGCCCGGGCGTAGAGCCGACCGGCATCTTCGGTCCAGATCTCGTCCTTGTCGCTGAGGGGGAACCGAAAGGGCGGGCCGCCGGCCTCGATGCGGGCGCCGCGTGCGGCGAGTCCCCATTGGGCCTCGGGGTGGTCGGCGACATCGTCGCCGGTATCCCAAGCGCCGCGCCACCGGTCGTCTTCGGCGGCGCTGCGCTCGATCAGCGCGGCATCATCGTCGAGCGCGAAGCCGTGTCCCTCGGCCCGACACCAGGCCCGGACGTGAACCATGAGAGCTGGTGATTGGCCGCGAAGCCGGAGGCGTCCCCCCGTGGGGAGGTTGCGCAGGGCGTGCCGCAGTAGGAGGTGTCCCCCCTGATCCAGGCCCAGCGCACCCAGGTCCAGCTCCGCGGCTTGGCTCACGACAGCTCCGCCAAGAAGGCGTCGAGGTAGCCGAAGCGGTCGACGGCGGCGTCGAGCAGTGCGTAGCCCTCGGTGCGCCCCGGTGCCCATGCCTTGAGGCCCTCGAGGTCGAGGAGCGGGCGAACCTCGGGGTCGTCGTAGCGCATCGACATGAGCAACTCGACGAACTTCTCGATGGTCGCCTTGGGGGCATCGTCGAGGACGGTGAAGTTGCAGTGGTCGTAGGTGCCGGTCTGCGCGATCACCGTGGTGCCGTCGGTCGGGAGCGTTCCTTCGGTGGTGAAGAGGAGG
>JAUHZF010000068.1 GCA_030426145.1 Polyangia bacterium | reverse complement strand
TGTCTCGGTCTTCTTCTGCGGGTTTGGTGGGGTCGGGGAAGGGGGCAGGGGGCGGGTAGGTGCTGAACATCGTGCTTCGACCCGCGTCATCCCCGAGCGTGCTGACGCGCTCGAGGTTGATCGGACGCGTGCCTTCTTCGACGAGGAAACATCGGGCCTGGCCGCCGTCGACGTCGTAGAGGTCGGGCTCCGACTCGAAGCAGCGCTCGAAGGCCTCGGGACAGCGGGGGGCGAAGCGACAACCGGCGGCCGTCAGCTGCTCCGGGTCCGGCACGCTGCCGGTGATGACGGGAAGTCGGGTGGGCGTGTTGCGTCGGCGTCGTCGGCGTCGTCGGAGCGGCGGCACGCTTGCGAGGAGGCCCTGCGTGTACGGATGTTGGGGCGCATTGAGGACCAAGGACGAGGTGCCCGACTCCATGACCCGCCCCGCGTAGAGAACCACGATGTGATCTGCGTTTTGCGACACCTGACCGATGTCGTGCGAGATGAGGAGAAGGCTCATCTCGCGTTCTCTCTGGAGGTCGGCGAGCAGCGCGTTGATCTGGGCTGCGGCCAGCATGTCGAGCGCGGTCGTCGGCTCGTCGGCGATGAGAAGATCGGGGTCGCCAGCGAGGGCGATCGCGATCATGACCCGCTGCTGCATGCCGCCGGAGAGCTCGTGTGGGTAGGCACCAAAGCGCGCCGCCGGCTCGGGGAAACCCACCCGCTGGAGTAGATCCATCGCCTTCTTCTTCCGGTGTCGGAAGCCCACGCCATGCAGTGCGAGGGCCTCGGAGACCTGGTAGCCCACCGAGTAGACAGGGTTGAGGGCCGCGCCTGGGTCCTGAAAGACGAGCCCGATGCGACCGCCGCGGAAGCGACGCATTCGGCGCGCAGAGAGTGTCAGGACGTCGGCGCCGTCGAACATCACCTTGCCCCCCACCACTCCGGGAGGCTCGGGCAAGAGGCGCATGATGGCCCGCGCCGTCACGCTCTTGCCGCTGCCCGACTCGCCTACGAGGGCGAGGCAGCGCGAGCGGGGGATCTGAAAGCTCACGCCGTCGACCGCGCGCACCGTCGCACCTGGCAGCTCGAAGCGAACCGAGAGGTCGTCCAGGGAGAGGAGGGCGTCCTCAGGCTCGGAGGTGACGAGAGGAGGAGGAGGATCGGTCGGCGAGCTGGTCGGCTTGGGCCCGCCGCTACCAGTCATCGTCATCCTCGTCGTCGTCGTCGTCCTCTTCCTCCTCCTCGTCCACTTCTACGGCGTCGTCGTCGTCGTCGTCGTCGTCGTCGTCGTCGTCGTCGTCGTCGTCGTCGTCGTCGTCGTCGTTCTCGGGCCAGAGATAGATTTCGAGGCGCGGCCCTTGGTCGTCCCCGGTCATGACACAGGCACCGGAGGCACTGTCACCGCGGGCGTCGAGGATGAGACCGTGGTGACGATCGGGCGCTTCAGCCCATGCCCGCACGAGCTCGGTAACGTCGAGCAACATGGGGCGGGCAGGCGTGACACCGACTTCGGCGAGACGCTGCGGAGGACCCGCCTGAGGTCGCCGCCCCCGTGCGACCTCGTGGCTCGACCAGCTCTCTTCGATGGGGGCAACCTGAAGCTCGAGGCGGCCGGGCTGGGCCTTGCACGTTCGGTCCGGGCTCAAGCGGATGAGCGCGCGCTGCACGCGGGCGTCGCGGGGCCAGTCGGCCGCGAACCGCAGATAGAGCCGCGCGGGGGGATCGTCGAACCGGCCGAGCACGATGGGATTGGGCACTTCATCGCCGCGGAAGGCCTGGTTTCCCGGGCTGCCCGGCCCAGGGGCCCACGCGAGGTCGATGGGGGCGAAGACGAGCTGCTCGGCTTTGGTGCTCACGGGTTGAGTGCCCGGCTCGCGGCAACGCCCGAGCACACACCGGAGCTTGCCACCGCAGCGATCGCGCTCAGAGCACACCGCCGGACCCGGCATCCGGGCTGGCTTGCATCCGCCGAAGCCGACGACGAGCAGGAGCAAGACGGCCAGCGAAGGGCAAAACCACCCCCCTCGTGGCCACCACCACATCGCCTGCATATCCCGCCGACCGGGGCTGTGCCCGCTCATCGACCGGTTTCTAACACGCATGGTCCCCGATGCCTCGCCTCCAGATCCAGCACCTCGTCCCGGGTCGTGTGCTTGGCCTCGACCGCAACCTCGCCTAGGGTGCGACACGGAGGACACGCCGAATGCACGCACTCACGACGCTCTCCGCCGGTATCACTTCCGCGCTCGGGACCCTGCCCATGAACCTCGCTTCCGCCCTTCAGGCGGCCGATGACGAGGTGCGCGGGGGACGCCTCATCAAGTTCGTCATCGAATCGGCGGTCTTCGTGGGCATGGGCCTCGTCCTGTTCATGATCGCCTTTTTCATCATGACCAAGGCCGCGCCGTTCTCGGTCCGCAAGGAGATCGAAGAAGACCAGAACACCGCCCTCGGCATCGTCATGGGTTCGGTGATCATCGGTCTCGCCATCATCATCGCCGCCGCCATCGGCGAGTGACGTGACCACCGCCTCCGAGGGCGGCGTGACCGCGACCTCCTCGGCAGGAGGCGCGCCGTCTCGGGCCGGGCCCTGGATCTGGGGTCGTGGCATCGACGTCGGCGTCTTCGTCGGCAGCACGCTCGTCGCCTTCGGCGTGGCGGCCCTATCGCCTTGGCTTGCCCCGGGCGGGGGAGTGCCGACTTGGGCCTGGTTCGCCTTCGTGCTCGGCCTCGATGTGGCCCACGTCTGGACCACCATCTTCCGTACCTATCTCGACCGTGAGGAGCGCGCTCGGAGGCCCTGGCTCTACACACTGGTGCCCCTCGGTTGTTACGTCGGCGGGGTGGTCCTGCACGCGCAGGGGCCGCTCGTCTTCTGGCGCGTCTTGGCCTACGCGGCCGCATTCCACTTCGTCCGGCAGCAGGTGGGATGGGTCGCCATCTACCGGGCACGCGCCGGTGAGCGAGAGGCCATCGACCGCCGGCTCGACGGCGCCCTCATCTACCTCGCGACGGGCTGGCCACTCCTCTACTGGCACGCCCATGGGCGCTCGTTCTCCTGGTTCGTGACCGGCGATTTCGTGGATCTGTCGGCCCTCCGCACTCTCGTGTTGCCGGTGGGACTGCTCTACGCCGCCGTTGCCGTCGCCTACCTCTACCGGAGCCTTCACCACGTGCGCGCGGGGCGCCCGCTCAACTTCGGCAAGCACCTCGCCGTGCTCAGCACCGCCGCCATCTGGGGCCTCGGCATCGTCGTGTTCGACGACGACTTCACGTTCACCGTGACCAACGTGACCGCGCACGCGGTCCCATACTTCGTGCTCCTCTGGTTCTACACCCGTGAGCGAGGGGCAGAGCGCCCCGCGTCTGCGGTGGGGAGGGTCGCCCGCGCCGGCGTGGGCGCGTTCCTCCTCGTGGTGCTCGCGCTCGCTTTCACCGAGGAGCTGCTCTGGGAACGTCTCGTCTGGCACGACCGCCCCGGTTGGTTCGGGGGCGCGTCGCGCGACGCGCCCTTGTTGGGCGAGCTCGCGCTCACCCTGGTGGTGCCGCTCCTATCGTTGCCCCAGGTGGTCCACTACGTGCTCGACGGCGTTTTGTGGCGCGGCCGCGGGGGAGGGCCCGCGCAGGCCCGAGCCCTCGGGTTTCGGCCCCGGTCTGCTCCTTGACGGAGCGGGCCGCCACGCTCAAGTGTGCCCGCATGTTCTCCAAGCGATGCCTGGCGCTCGCGCTCGTCTCCGCCGCTGCCTGTCACCCGTCCACCGACGTGACCGTGCCCCCTCCAGCTGGCTCTGCGCCTCAGGCCGCGAGGGTGGCCGTGCCGCCCGCCCGCTCCGACGGGCGGCTTCCGGCCGGTGTCGAGCCGCTCCGCTACGACCTGTCTCTCGACATCGACCCATCGGCCGAGAGCTTTCGAGGCGAAGTGAGCATCGACGTGCGCATTGCGCAGCCGACCCCGGCCATCGTGCTGCACGGTCGCGACCTCTCCATCGAGCGTGCGGAGATCATCGTCGACGGGCGCGCCACCTCGGCTGAGGTCTCTCGCCGAAAGGCGGCGGGCGCGACCGACCAGGAAGAAGAGCTCGTTCTCGTGCCGCCAGCACCCCTCGAGGCGGGCGATGTCGAAGTTCAGATCTCCTACCAGGCGCCGCTCGGAGAGAGCCTCCGCGGCGTCTACCGCGTCAACGATGGCGGTGAGCGCTACGTCTTCACGCAGCTCGAGCCGAGCGATGCACGTCGGGTCTTCCCGTCCTTCGACGACCCCATCTACAAGGTCCCCTTCGATCTCAAGCTCACCGTGCCCGAGGGCCATCGGGCCTTCGCCAACAGCCCCGCCGTCTCCGACGACGAGCGTACGGATGGCCGCCACCGCGTGACTTTCGCCACCACAGCGGAGATCCCCACCTACCTGCTCGCCTTCGCGATCGGCCCCTTCGAGGTGCTCGAAGGACGGAAGACGCCGGTGCCCCTCCGCGTCATCGCGCCCCCGGGACGGGCGAAGCTCGGTCAGGCCGCGCTCGACATGGCGGCCGACCACCTGAAGCTCATGGCCGAGTACTTCGGCACCCCTTATCCCTACGCCAAGCTCGACCTCGTCGCGGTGCCCAACTTCGGTCCGGGAGCGATGGAGAACGCCGGGCTCATCACCTTCCGCGAAGAGCTCCTGTTGCTCGGGGACGGCGCGTCGGCCAAGGCCCGGCGCGACGTCGCGTCCGTCATCGCCCACGAGCTCGCCCACCAATGGTTCGGCAATCTCGTGACCATGAAGTGGTGGGATGACCTGTGGCTCAACGAAGGCTTCGCCACGTACATGGAGAGCGAGATCGTCGACCGTTGGGAGCCGGACACCCGCTCCGATCTCGAGCTGCTGGCCTTTGCCGGGCGCGTGATGTCGCTCGACGCTCTGCCTTCGGCCCGTCGCGTGCGGCAGCCCGTGGCCAACACCTACCAGGCCGAAGAAGCCTTCGATGGCATCACCTACATCAAGGGCGCGAGCGTGCTGAAGATGCTCCACCACTGGTTGGGGGACGACGCCTTCCGTGCGGGGGTGAAGGGGTACCTGCAGAAGCACGCCGGGGGCAACGCTGCCGCGGACGACCTCTTCTCGGCGCTCGGCCAGGCGAGCGGCAAGGACGTGGCCTCGGTGGCTGGGACCTTCGTCGACCAGACGGGGGTCCCTCTCGTGTCGGCCAGCCTCGAATGCGACGGGCCCAAGGTCCTGCTCGAGGCTCGCCCGTACCGGCCGCGCGAAGCAGCGCCCGAGAGCAAGGCGCGGTGGCGCATTCCGGTCTGCGTGAGCTACGGCGGGCCTGGGCTCGAACCCGGACGCGCCTGCACCGTGCTGGCCAGCGAGAAGGGCGAGCTGCCGCTCCCTGCGAAGCGGTGCCCGGCGTGGATCCTCCCCAACGCCGGCTACGACGGCTACTACCGCTTTGCTCTCCCGGCGCCGCTACAGGCATCGCTCGCGCAGGTGACGCCGACGCGGGACGTCGCCGAGCAGGTGGGCTTCCTCAACAACACCTGGGCGCTGGTGCAGTCGGGCCACGTACCTGGGGCCGACCTCTCGGAGCAGCTCTCCGCCTACGGGAACACCCGTTCGTTTGCCGTGATGAGCGTGGTGCAAGATCAGCTCGACCGGATGGCCGACGCGCTCGTGACCAAGGAGGCGGAGCAGCGCTTTGCCCGCTGGGTGGGCAAGCTGCTCGCACCCACTGCGCGCAAGCTGGGTTGGGACCCCAAGCCGGGCGATACCGCCGAGACCAAGCTGCTCCGGCGCGAGGTCTACACCGCGCTCGCGGTCCACGGCGACGAGGCCTGGATGAAGCGTGAGGCGGCCAAGCGCGCCCGACTCTTCCTCGAGGACCCGAAGCGCATCTCCGCCGACACGGCCACGGTGGCGCTTCGCCTCGCGGCCCGGACGGGGGCCGTGCCCGCGGCCGAGCTACGGCAGGCCTACACGGAGGCCAAGACGACCGCGGCACGCATCGCCCTCGTGCAGGCCCTCGCCAGCCTGAGTGAGCCCGCCGAGCTGAAGGAGACGCTGGCCATGCTCTCGGACGGGCGCATCCGGGCCGCCGATGCCACCTACATCGCTCGTACGGCCGTGGCCTGGTCCGACACCCGTGAGGTGCTGGTCGCTTGGCTCGAGCAGAACCTGAGCGACCTCGCCAGCCGGCTGCCTGGCTTTGCCGTGGCGCGTCTGGTGGGCTCGCTTCGGCGCGTATGCGACGCGGCGACCCGGGACCGGGCCGAAGCGGCGTTCAAGCCCGTCGCGGAGAAGATCGGCGCCGGTCGTCGTCTTCAGGAGGCCCTCGACGCCGCCGACCTCTGCATCGACTTGCGACGGCGCCAGGCCGAGCCCACCTCGAAGGCCTTCTGATGCATTGCCACCAGGACTCCATCGACGTCCGCACCCCGGGACCCGGCTTCGTCGACATCACCTCCGACGTGCGCCGCACCGTCGCCGAGGCGGGCCTGAGCACGGGCCTCTGCACCGTCTTCGTGCAGCACACCTCGGCGAGCCTCGTGGTGCAGGAGAACGCCGACCCGGCGGTGCTCCGCGACTTGAGCGCCTGGATGGGCGATCTGGTTTCACGCGCGCGCCGTTGGGAGCACAGCGCGGAGGGGCCCGACGACATGCCGGCCCACGTGCGCTCGGCCCTGACCGCGACCTCGCTGTCCATCCCCGTCTCAGGCGGACGTCTGGCGCTTGGGACGTGGCAGGCGGTGTACCTCTGGGAGCATCGGGATAGGCCACATCGGCGCCGTTGCGTGGTGCATGTGGCCGGAACGGGGTAAACAAACAGCATGCTTCCCGGTCACATCGTTGGAACGCTCTCCCTCGACGGCGACGTGGTGCCCTTCGTGCTCGACACGGCGACCGGCAAGGTCAGCGTGGGCGAGGAGCGAGACGCCGACCCCATGCAGCGCAACATGGCGCGAGGGGAGAAGCAGGCGGCGGTGAAGCGGGTCGAGTCCGAGGTCCCCGCCGCGCGCAACGTCAAGCTCTAGAAGATGGACGACGAGGGGGAAGAGCTAGGCGCAGAAGCTGGCGACGTCCTTGCGGGACGGTTCGAGCTCGTGTCGGTGCTCGGCATCGGGGGCATGGGCTCGGTGTGGCGGGCCCACGACCGCCAGTTGAGCTCGCCCGTGGCGGTGAAGATCATCCGACCCGACGTGGCCCAGAACCCCAACTCACGGGCGCGCTTCCTTCGGGAGGCGAAGGCGGCAGCGCGGTTGCGCAGCCCTCACGTAGTGCAGATCCTCGAGTGCGGCGAGGACGAGGAGCGCATCTTCATGGCGATGGAGATGCTCGAGGGCGAGAGCCTGTTCGATCGCCTTTGCCGGTTCGGCACCCTCGACTGGCCGACGGTCGCCACCATCTTCACCCACGTGGGTCGCGCCATGTCGCGCGCACACGAGGCAGGCATCGTCCACCGCGACCTCAAGCCGGACAACATCTTCCTCGTGGACAACGACGACGAGATCCTGGCCAAGGTGCTCGACTTCGGCATCGCCAAGAGCGAGGTCGCGGGCCTCGACCTCACGGGGGAGAGTCCGCGCACCCAAACCGGTGCCGTGTTGGGCACGCCCTATTACATGAGCCCCGAGCAGGCCACGGCGGCCCGGGACGTGGACCATCGCGCCGACCTGTGGGCGATGGGGGTCATCGCCTTCGAGTGTTTGGTTGGAGAGCGGCCATACGGCGGAAGCAACCTCGGGGACCTCGTGCTCAACATCTGCTCCCGGGCCCAGCCCGTGCCCTCCCGCCTGGGCGATGTGCCACCGGGCTTCGACGCGTGGTTCGCCCGTGCCCAGGCCCGCGACCGCGCCCAGCGCTTCCAGTCCGCGCGCGAGCTCGTGCAGTCGCTCCGCGAGGTACTGCTCGAGTCGCGACCGAAGGCTTCGGCCATCACTCAAGCGGCAGGATCACCCCGGAAGCCCTCGACGATAGAAATCGTCGAAGGGAATGACGAGACGACCGAGCAACCTCTCCAGCCCCTCGTTCCCACGCCGATCGCGCCGGCCTCGGCGGCGGACCCGGCCCTGGCCACCCTCGAGGCGGTGACCACGGAGGCCCCTCGAAAGCCGTCCTGGGTCGTGGGTGCGGTGGCCATCAGCCTCTTCGTGGTGATGGGGGTGGCGATCGGCACGCAGGTCATCGGCGAGCCCGAACGACCGCCGGCGACGGCGGCGGAAGGCGACGAAGCGCCACCGACGGAGCCCTCGGTGCCCGATGCGGAGGTGGTGTCGGGTCCCCCTGTCGAACCAGCGGCGGACACCTCGGCCTCGCTGGAGGCGG
Source organism: Polyangia bacterium (assembly GCA_030426145.1). Taxonomy (GTDB): domain Bacteria; phylum Myxococcota_A; class Polyangia; order Polyangiales; family Polyangiaceae; genus JAPYTK01. Next base: position 23,170 of record JAUHZF010000068.1, on the reverse strand, counting down.
TACCGAGCGCTTCCAGTTCCTCGTCTTCGCCCAAGTCGAGGCCGAGCACCCAGGCGCCATCGCCGCGTCCGCGTCCGCGCGATCCACAGCCGCCGCCTCCGCCACCTCCTCCGGACGATCCTCTCGACATCTGAGGCCCCAGACGGGGTTGTCGACTACACTCCCGCCTCAGCATGAGGAGTTTCCGCGCCGCCCTCGTCCTCTCGACGGTCCTCGTCACGACGCCGGCCCTGGCTCAGACCGCAACTCAGCGCGAAGCCGCGCGAAAGTTCGGGCGTGAGGGCATCGATGCCTACCGTGCCGAAGACTATGCTCGCGCGCTCGATCGCCTTACGCGCGCCCACCAGCTGGTGGGCGTGAGCACCACCGGGCTGTGGCGGGCGAGGAGCCTCCAGAAGCTCGGTCGTTGGGTCGAAGCCTCCGACCAGTACCTCGAGGTCACGCGGATGGAGCTGGGGGCCGACGCCAAGGACAGCCACCGCGCGGCGGTCGAGGAGGCGCGGGCCGAGCGAGAGGCCTTGCTGAAGATCATGCCTCAAGTGACGCTGGTCGGGCCTCTGCCTGCCGACGCAACTGCCACCATCGACGATCGTGCCCTCCCGTCGGCGCTCGTCGGTGTGGCCGGGCCCATGAACCCCGGGGAGCACGTGGTCGTCGTGAAGCGTGGCGAGGTCGAGCGCACCACCCGCTTCGAGGTGGACGAGGGCTCCAAGTCCGAGGTGAAGCTCGAGGTTCCTCCGGCAGCTGCTCCGGCTCCACCACCGCCCACGCCGACACCCACCCCTACGCCCACGCCCAGGCCCGACCCGTCGACGGGTGACGACGTACAGGACGGCTCGACGCAGGTCGCTCTCGGATGGGTCGGGGTCGGCCTCGGTGGGGCGGCCCTCGTGGCGGGCACCATCACCGGGGTCCTCGCCCTCGGGCAGCAGTCAGATCTGAGCGACAACTGCCCCGACGACGCGTGTGGGACCCCGTTCCACGACGACGTCGACGCCTTCAACACCATGCGTGGGGTCTCCATCGGGACGCTCGTCGCGGGCGGCGTGCTCGCGGTGGCCGGGGTCACATTGCTCCTCACCGCACCTAGTGGAGAGGCCGAGGTCGCCTTGCGTCTGTCCCCACGAGACGCCCATCTGCGCATCGAATTCTGAGCTCATGTTGCTTCACGTGTACGCCAGCTGGCGAGGTCGCCTCCGGGACCTCGCCGTCACTCTCCTGGTTCTCTTCGGGCTGCAGGCCTGTCGTGAGACGCCGCCCCCGGCCACCGATGCGGTCGCCCCGACGGCCCAGCAAGCCACGGCCACCGCCACCGCCACCGCCTCAGCGACGACCTCGGCCGCGCCCACGGTCGGCTCTACCGCCCGTCCCTTCCTCTACGTGGTGAGCAAGGGCGAGGCGACGGGGCACCTCCTAGGCACGATGCACATGGGGGGCGACCCGGACGAGGACCTCAACGCGGTCGTCTGGAAGCGCTTCGAAGCAGCGCCGATGGTCGTCATCGAGGCCGATCTCGGCAGTGTCGACCCCGTCTCGCTGTTTCAGCAGATGCAGCTGCCCCCGGGCCAGAAGCTGTCGTCGAAGCTCACGCCCAAGCAGTTCAAAGCGCTCGAGGACATGCTCGCGAGCGTGCCCCCGGGCCTGAAGGTCGACCGCATGAAGCCCCACACGGCCATGTCCTTCCTCGTCCAGCAGATGGTGCCGAAGACACGGCCGATGGACCTCGTCATCCAGTCGCGCGCGAAGAAGGCGAACAAGAAGATGGGCTACCTCGAGACGGTCGATGCCCAGATGAAGCTCATCGAAGAGGCCATCGACGCGGAGGCTCTCGCCTTCAGCCTCGACCACCTCGACGAGATGAACGAGCGCCTGGGCGAGATGACCAAGGCCTACCTGAAGGGCGACGAGAAGGCGCTCGTCGCGGCCGTCTTCGACCCCGAGGAGATGAAGGAGCAGCCCGAGATGTTCGAGCGGCTCTTCACGCAGCGAAACGCAGCCTGGGTGAAGATGCTCCCGGGCTTCTTCGAGGAAGGCGCCTTCGTAGCCGTGGGTTGCGGTCACCTGCTCGGCGACGACAGCGTGGTGTCCATGTTGCGCAAAGACGGGTGGAAGGTCGAGCGCGTGGTCGTCGCGTCTCCCTAGAACGACAGCCGCTAGCCTTCCTGGAGCAGGAATACGTCGACGTCCTGGCTCGTTCTGAACCGCGGAAGACTCGACCGAGTCGCCAAAGTATGGAACGTATGACCCGATGACCTGGGCGGGACAGCATGTGCGCCGGTGGGCGGGCCGCCCGATGATGCTCGCGATGGCGACGCTCATCGCCGTGCTCGGCTTCGCTGTGGCCGCCTGGGCGGCGCCGGCCCGATCGGTCGGTGCGGGAGGCCTCAAGTCCCCGCAACCCTTGGAGAAGGGCGCGAAGGCGAAGAAGTCGAGTCGGCCCAAGCGCAAGCGGGTCAACCCGTGCATGACCCCCGACCCAGGGTGGGGGATCTACGACAAGTGGAACCGCAACGTCTCCATGGGTCAGATGCTCGCGCCCCAGCGCGGCGGGCTGACCAAGGGCGGCGGTTTCGACCTCATCGTGCACTTTCACGGCCACTACCCCATCCGAAAAGAGTTCGTGAAGACGGCGGAGGGCACCGTGATGGTGGCCATCGACCTCGGCGTGGGCTCAGGGGCCTATTACCAAGCCTTTGCGGCTCCGGCCGCCTTCGAGAAGCTCCTCGATAGCGTCGTCGACGAGATGAAGCGCCGGAGCGGTCGCGAGAAGGTCTACATCCGAAAGCTCGCGCTCTCCTCGTGGAGCGCCGGCTACGGCGCGGTGGCCCAGATCCTGAACCAGCCGGCCGGCAAGAAGGTCGACGCGCTCATCCTGCTCGACAGTGTGCACGCAGGCTACGCCAACGCGGCCAAGAAGACCCTCAAGACCGAGCAGCTCACGCCCTTCCTCGCCTTCGCCCGCAAGGCGTCCAGGGGCAAGGGCTTCATGTTCCAGAGCCACTCGTCGATCATCCCCCCGGGCTACGCCTCCACCCAAGAGGTCTCGCACTACCTCGTGGGCGAGCTCGGCGGGAAGATGAAGTCCTCGAAGCGCGACGACGTGCTCGGGATGAAGATGTTCGAGCGCTTCGACCGCGGCAACTACCACGTTCGCGGCTACCGGGGCGACGACAAGCCGGACCACTGCGCCCATCTCGGCCTCATGAAGGATGTGATGCGGGTGCACATCAACCGTCGCTGGCACTCGCCCAAGGGCTTCAAGGGCAAGGCTTCGCTCGCCAAGGAGCGCAAGGAAGCCGCCAAAGACGGGCGGGTCTATGCGGTGAAGCGAGGAGACACCCTCAGCGGCATCGCGTCCAAGCACGGGGTCACGACCGACGCGCTGCGAAAAGAGAACGGCATCGCCAAGGGCAAGCCCATCCAGGTCGGACAGCGCCTCATCATCCCCGAAGAAGGCAGCAGCGGTGGTGGCGGTGGCGCGGACGCGTCCGATGACGACGACGGTGAGGTCTACAAGGTGCGCCGTGGTGACACCCTCACCGGTATCGCCAAAAAGTACGGGGTCACGGTCAACGAGCTCCGAAGCGCAAACCACCTGCGCAAAGGCCAGCCGATCCGCATCGGCCAGAAGCTCAAGGTTCCCGAGGGCAGCAAGGCCAAGCAGGGTACGGCCAAGAAGAGCCCCAAGAGACCTGCCAAGAAGCCCAGCCGTAAGCTCGCCCCGGGCGAGAAGCTGCACAAGGTCTACAAGGGCCAGAGCCTGGGTGCGATCGCGCGTCGCTATCACGTGACCGTCGACGACATCCGCGAGCGCAACGACATCAAGAAGGGTGGCCGGCCCATTCAGCCCGGGGACGAGCTCATCATCCCCAAGGCCAAGAAGTAGCCCGTCAAGAGGTGGCGGCCCAGTAGCGAATTGGGCCGCCGAGCGGGTCAACCGCCGACCTGGTTGTCGATCTTGCCGTCCCTCAGGTAGGCGACCACTTGCTCGCACGCCTGCACCGCGACCCGGACCTGCGCTTCACCGGTCGAGGCACCCAGGTGCGGGGTGCAGATGCAACGGTCGTGGGCCAGCAGGGCACGCGCGGCCTCCGGGGGCGGCTCCACCGGGTAGACGTCGATAGCGCAGCCGGCCACTTTGCCCGCCTCGAGTCCGCGCAGCACCGCGGCCTCCTCGAAGATCCCGCCGCGCGCCACGTTGATGAGGAAGACCCCATCCTTCATCTTGCCGATGGTCTCGTCGTTGACGAGGTTTCGCGTCGCATCGTTGAGCGGCGTGTGCACCGTGATGTAGTCCGCCTCGGCCCACAGCGTGGCCAGGTCGACGAGGCGGGTGCCCGTCTCGGGCTCTGTGTCGCCCTCGAGCATGGGGTCGAAACCGATGACGTTCATCTTCAGGCCCTGCGCCCGGTCGGCCACGATGCGCCCGATGTTGCCGAGGCCGATGACACCGAGGGTCTTCTCGTAGAGTTCGGAGCCACCGAACTTCTTCTTCTCCCACTTGCCGGCTTTGGTGGAGGCGGTGGCTTGCGGGATGTTGCGCGAGACGGCCATGAGCATGGCGATGGTGTGCTCGGCGGTGGTGATGGTGTTGCCGAAGGGCGTGTTCATCACGACGACGTCGCGCTCTTTGGCCGCCTTCAGGTCGATGTTGTCGACGCCGATGCCGGCTCTTGCGATGCATCGCAGCCCTTTGGCCGAGGCCAGGACGTCGGGGGTGACGGTCGACCCCGAGCGGATGACGAGGCCGGCCGCACCTTGGATGGCGTCCTTCAAGCCGTCTCCGATGCCCGGCTGGTAGTCGAGCTCGAAGCCGTCGGCCTGACGAACGACGTCGAGGCCCTTTTCGCTGAGGTTGTCGCTAACGAGAATGCGGTGCATTGACCAAGTCCCTTCGTCTCAGGTGCCGATGTCGCGGCGGAAGTGAATGCCGGGCCAGCTGAGCTTCTCAGCCGCCCGATAAGCGCGCGTGCGGGCCTGTTCGGCGCTCTCGCCGATGGCGACCACCCCGAGCACGCGCCCCCCAGCGGTGACGAGCGCACCCCCTTGCAGATCGGTGCCCGCGTGCACGATGCGCACGCCCTCCTGCATGGCGGCTTGCTCCATGCCGCCGACGAGGTCGCCCTCACGCGGGGGGCCCGGGTAGCCGTCGGCCGCGGCGACCACGACCATGGCGTGTCGCTCGCCCACGGCGACGGCTCCCTCGTCGAGCTCGCCCGCTGCCACCGAGGCCATCAGTTCGGCCAGGTCGCCGTCGAGCAGGTGGACGAGGACCTGGGTCTCGGGGTCGCCGAAGCGCACGTTGTGCTCCAGAAGGTTCGGGGTGCCATCGGGGGCCACCATGATCCCGGCGTAGAGCACGCCGCGGTAGGGGGTGCCGGCCTCACGCATGCCGGCCAGGGTGGGTTGGATGACCTCCTGCTCGATGCGCTTCATGAGCTTGGGGTCGACCACGATGGGGCCGATGGCCCCCATGCCTCCTGTGTTGGGCCCTTCGCCACCGTCGCCCACACGCTTGTAGTCGCGCGCCACGGGCAGCACGAGGTAGCGCTCCCCGTCGGTCACCACGTGCACGCTCATCTCGACCCCCTCGAGCAGCGCGTCGACCACCACCGTGCGGCCGGCGTCGCCGAAGCGACCGCCCATGAGCATGTCGCGCGCGGCGCGCTTGGCCTCGTCGACGCTGGAGGTGACGACGGCGCCCTTGCCCCCGGCCAGTCCATCGGCCTTCACCACGCGGGCCCGCGGGTTGGCGTCGATGAAGCGCGCCGCTTCGGCGTAGTCGCTGGTCACCACGAAGGGCGCGGTGGGGATGTTCTGCTCCTTGGCGAAGCGCTTCATGTAGGCCTTGCTGCCCTCGAGCCGTGCCGCGGCTGCGGTCGGTCCGAAGGCGGCGATTCCGGCTGCGCTCAAGGCGTCGACCACGCCCCGGCACAGCGGAGCCTCGGGCCCTACCACGACGAGGTCGATCTTCTCTTCTTTGGCCGCGGCGACGACCGCCGCGGGGTCGTTGATGTCGAGTGCCCGGCGCGCGATGGGGGCCACGGCGCCCCGCCCCGACTGGGTACAGCCGGCATTGCCGGGCGCGACCACGACGGACGCCACGGAGGGGGCCCGAGCCAGGGTCATCGCCAGGGCATGCTCACGTCCGCCCCCTCCGAGAACCAGCACCCTGCGCTCTGCCATACGGGCCGGCTACCACGGGGGGCCGCCGGCATGGAGGCTCATCCGGAGCGGTGCTTCAGCGAGGGCGACCGTTTGCGATCCAGGTCATGAGAAGACGGATGTCCTCCATGGGGACCGGAGGGAGCGCGAGCGGCATGCCACGGACGTCGGGGTCGTCTTCGCCCGCGACCTCGCGGTGGCGTTCGAGCAGCGCCGCCACGAGGTGCGGCGTGCCGTGCTCGCCCTTCTTGAAGACGCTCTGACGTTCGCCGTCGGAGCCGAGCATGCCCGCGTGAACCCGGCTGTAGGAGGTGAGCTCGAGCTTGATGGGCTGATAGCCGAATCCCCCCGTATTGCCAGGGCCACCATCACCGACGGCCACGTCGGGGTTGCCGTGGCAGTGGCGACAGGTCTTGCCGAGGATCTTGGTTTCGACTTCCTCGTAGGTCACCTTGCGGTCGAGGGGCTCGGGCGGGCTCATCGCCACCAGCGTGGGCGCGGGCGCGGGGCTCAGCTCGGCGGTGTAGATGTAGGCCGCGATGTCCCGCGCCTCGTCGGCCGAGAGCGGCAGCTTGGGCATCGGGGTGTCGGGCTTGAGCGACTGCGGATCGGTGATCCACGTCAGCAGCGTGCCCGGGGCCAGGCGTTCACGGGCGTGACGCAGATCGGGCGCGAGGGCCGTGGGCCCAGCCTTGGCCGTGCCCGGCTGTATGTTCAGGGCCGGCACGCCGCTGAAGGTATGGCAGCCGGTGCAGCCCTTTTCGTCGAGCAGCTGACGGCCGTGTCGAGGGTCGGCGGAGGCGAACGAAACGTTCGGCGGCTCGGCCGGGTCGAGGCTCACGAGGTAGGTCGCGAGGTCACGTGCCTGCTCCCGCGTGAGGTCGAGGGCAGGCATGCTGTAGGCGAGGTGCGGTCGCAGGTCCCGCGGCTTCATCAGGAAGTCGACGAGCCAGTCGTAGCGGAAGCGCTTGCCCGCGCTCTGCAGGGAGGGGACGTCGGCGAGATGCTCGACGTTCTCTTTCCACTTGGCGTGGTCGGGCTTGTGGTCGAAGCCCCCGTTCATCACCTTCTGGTGGCAGTGTGTGCAGTGGCTCTCGACCGGGATCGCCTTCGCCTCGGCGAGACCGTCGTGGCAGCGGCCGCACTCGTACTGATCGACGAGCGCCTTGCCCTTGTCGGCGTCACCGCGGGGCTCGCTCGCGGCCAAGGTCGAGGCCGTGGTCGACGGGGTCGCCGCGGCGGGGGCCGATGCGCTCGGCGCGGCCGAAGGCGTGGTCTCGGTTCCTTCGCCGCGGCCGGAACAGGCCGCCGCGACGAAGGCGATGAGGAGTGCTGCTGGGAGACGTAGCTGCATCGACCGCGGGGGGGACGGTAGCGAAGCTCAGCCCTGCACGCGACAGATGGCGGTCTCGTCGGCCATGGCCTTGCAGCGCTCGAGCGCGGCGGTGCGACCGTTGCCGTCGCCGTCGGCGGCGCGGAGCTTGGCGAGCTCGGCGTAGGCTTCGGGGCTGGTGAGCAGGTCTTTCTTGGCGAGGGCCTCGAGGCGCTTGCGACCCTCGGCCTTGAAGCCGTCGGTGCGGGCCATGGCGAGGGCGAGGTCACCCTCGAGCACCACGTCGTCCTTCTTCTCTTCGGCGGCCTTGGTGAGGGTCGCGACGGCCCACTTCAGGTTCGTCTGCTGCTCGCCGGCGTCGGCGCCCATCCAGGTATCGCGCAGGTACTGCGGCAGCTCCCGCTTGAGAGCGAGCTGGCCGCCGGTGCGTGCGGTGGCTACGGCGAGCACACGAAGGGCGCGTCGCGCGATGGGGTCCTTGCTCGTTCCTTCGTAGTTCTTGATGTAGGGGATCATCCGGATGATCGAGCCCGCTGCGGCGGCGTAGTGGCCATCGTCCAGCTGCTTCTCTGCGTTGGCCACGCCCTGGATTCGGTGGTCGACCTCGTCTTCGGGCCACCAGCCACCGCCACACGCGTGGGCGGCGGTCGGGGCGGCGATGAGGCCGGCGAGAGCGAGGGAGGCGGCGATGGCGGTGCGGGCGATGCGGTGGGTCATGGTCGAATTCTCCTCAGGGGTTCTTGGACGGCCTGTCGCCCAATTGATTCTGTCTGTGACAACGCCGCCCGAAGGTCGTCCTCTTCCCGGCTCGCAAGTGCCCGGCAAGAAAGGAGCACCATGCGAATCGACGGCAAGATTTCGTCGCCGCGTCCAACGACCCCACGATGGAGGTCGAAGTGCTCTGTTGTAGCTGTCAGGGCACCTTGCGGTGGCAGGCCTGGATCGTCTTCGTGGGCGGGCGCTCGAGCTTGAAGCGCTGCCGTCGACCCTTCAGCCATCGCAGCCAGTACTGGCAGGCGTCGTTCTTCGGCCACGACAGACTCGGGGGCTCGTGGTCGAAGAGGCGCATCATGGTGCGCTGCGCGTTGAAGGAGGTGTGGTCTTCGCTCGCGATGGCCCGAACGATCTCCCAACCGTGTTGCTGCTGCAGGGTGGGGACCTTGTAGCCGGCGGCGCGGAAGCCGGTCACCAGCCAGTCGCGACGGCTCGCCTTGGGACTCTTGGCCAAGGCGGCCCGCCAGCGCAGCAGGCCGCGCTCGCGATCGGCCGCGTCGTCCTTCACCCAGTCCACGTGGTAGGTCAGGTTGGTGGTGTGCCGCAGGGCGCGCGCGGCCAGCGCCCGAACCTCGGGGTCACGGTCGGTGAGCAGCCCCATCGCCGCCTCCACGGGCTCGAGCCGCTCCGCGTAGACCATGGCCTTCAGGGCCGCGCGTTGCAGCACACGCTCATCGTCGGCACCGTTCGGGGCGATCCCCACCACCCGACCGAACCAGTCGGGCGGCTGCTGCTCGGCGAGCTGTCGGGTGGCGGTTACGGCGCCAGGGAGAAAGCTCAAGAGGGGCGCCGGGCCCCCCACGGCGGCCGCTGGCTCGAGGCCGGGGAGCAGGGCCCAGTGGTCGAGGCGGGGCTCGCCCACCACGCGGGCCAGGAAGCGTCCCGAGCCTTTGCCGCCGAGGTTGCCGACGGCACCCAGGATGGCGAGCTTCACGTCGAGCTCGGGTTCGATCCGGAAGCGTTTCACGAGGTCGACCCCGTGGCTGGTGGCGTGCAGATCGCCGAGTGCGGTGGCGCTGGCTTCGCGAACGACCGCATGCTCGTCGCTGAGACGGCCCGCGATGGCCGCGGTCTGGTCACGCGTGCGAAGCAGTACGAGCCGTGTGATGGCCGCAGCGCGCACTTCCGCGTCGTGCGACGACAGCAGGTCGGCGGCGCGGGTCTGTGCGGCGCCGTATTCGGCGGCGAAGGTCTTGGTGTGAGGGGGGATGGACCCCGTGTTGACACAGCCACCGGTGACATCGCGTGCCTCGCAGAAGATCCGCAGGTGCAGGTGGTCGTTGTGGGCAGCCGCGCCGCCGGGCTGCCGTACCACCTCGGCCGCACGCTGGATGAGGGCGGGGGAGACCCCGTGGTCGGCGGCGTACTTCAGCACCATGCCCCGCAGCGGGTTGGACATGAACAGGTACTGGACCTGCACGTCGGGGGCGGTGAGCAGCGCTTCGATGACCTTCCACGTGCGGGCCGCGTCGAAGCGGATCCGGAAGCCCTTGGCGAGGCCGTCCTTGTTGAGCGGCACGAGGTCGGGCGGATCGACGGGCTTGCCCTTCGCGTCCTGGTAGCAGAAGGCGATGTCGGCATCCCGCCCCGAGTTGTGGCTCACCGACCACTGGATGTCGCCCCCGCGCTCGCGGCCGAGGTTGCCGACCCAGAGCTTGGTGCCCGTCGCGCCGTGCAATGCCTTCGCCGCGTGCTCGATGGCGCTCACGAGTCCCTGCGTTCCCCAGCGCAGGTTGCGCTCCTTCTGACGCGGGAGAATGGCGAGGGCCTCGCTCTCGGTGAGCTCTTTGCCGTTGACGAGGCGACCGTGGGAGGTGTCGCCGATCGACACCGAAGCCTCACGGTCGTCGCCGGGCAGGAAAGGGAAGTCGACCTCGGGCTCGGCCGGAGCGTGCTCGTTCGAGACCGGCTTCGGCGCAGCGGCGGCCCAGGCCTCGAGCTGAGGTGCGAGGTCCGGCAGGACGGCTTCGAGCTTGGCGACCTGTTCGGCCCGGGTGGGCGCGGCCCAAAGACCCGCCACGCCCATGGCGGCAGCGGCCAGGACGGTGCGTCGCTTCCTGCGAGCCGGGCTGCGGGGAGCCTTGGTCACGAGGGAAGCCTAGTCTCCAATCGGGCGACCTCAAAGTCGGCCGCGTTCGGTTCCTGCGGTCGTCGCCCGCGTGCCGTGAGCTCGTGTCTCTCCGGGTGTATGGGTCGGTCATGATCTTCCGCCTCGTTCTGCCCCTCGCGCTCCTCGTTCTCCCCGCTTGTGGCCAGGAGAAGGAGACCAAGGTCGAAAAGGAAGAGGTCGCGCCGAAGCCGGACGACGCGGTCCCGGAGGCCAAGTCGACCAAGAAGACGAGCGCTCTTCCGCTTCTGACGTTCACGAAGGAGAAGATCGAGCTCGACGGCAAGCTCGTGGGCTCGGTGACGGCCTTCGAGAAGACGAAGCGGCTCGCCAAGGTCGACGAGCTCTTCGAGACGATGAAGGGCCTCCGCAAGGCTTTTCGCGAGGAGCATCCCGGAACGCCGTTCCCCGGCGCCTTCCTCATGCGCGGCGACGCGTCCGTGACGATGCTCGCGGTCAAGTCGGCGTATCAGACGGCGGCCTATGCTGGCTTCCCCAACCCCTCCATCGAGGTGGGGGGCAAGCGCATTCTCGCGTCGGCCGAGATCCCCGCGATGCCGGACGCGGAGCCGAAAAAGCCCGAGGGTCCGGTGCTGTCGGTGGTCGTCGGGAAGGAGACGGTGAGGCTCATGACCCGCGTCGACGGCGTGGACGCGGCCAACATCGAGACCCCGGAGGGGGGGCTACTCGAAGCCGTAAAGGCCCGGTTCGACGCCAAGCCCATCGACTGTGTCGTGCTCTACGTTCCCAACGATTCGACCTTCGGGCGCTTCGGCAAGATCCTGGGCGTGCTCGCCGAGGCCACCGGCAACGACGGCACCCCGCCCATCGTGATCTCGGTGGCCGAAGAGCGACCCACGCCTCTGGACGGTGGCGAGGACGGTAAGGCGGGGCGCCTTCCGCCAGAGGTGATTCAACGCACCGTGAGGAAGAACTTCAGCAAGTTCCGCCACTGTTATGAACAGGCGCTCCTGAAGAACCCGAAACTCGAGGGGCGCGTGGTGGTGAAGTTCGTCATCGGGCTTGACGGTAAGGTGAGTTCGGTGAGCGCGGGCGGCGACATCCCCGACGCGACGGTGCCGAGCTGTGTGGGGAAGCACTTTCACGACCTGGTCTTTCCCAAGCCGGAGGGGGGCATCGTCACCGTCAGCTACCCCATCGTCTTTTCCCCCGGCTGACGGGTCGTTACGACGACGAGGGGGACAAAAAGGGAAAGGCCCCGTCACACTCGCTTTCCGCTACCGTTGCTCCCTCCCGGGCCTGGCGGAGTTCACGACGCGCTGTCGACGGGGCCATACGCCGGCGTTTCACCGGCTGACGGGACGAGTCGTAGCTCAGGATGGTGGGTCTGTCGAGGGGGACCTTCGCTTGTGAAGTGTCGGGGCGCCCTTAAGATGTTGGGCATGACCCACCTCATCCCGCCCGTCTGGACGGCGCGCTTCCTCTTCGTGGCTTCGGCCGCGGGAGCGGCGGTCGCCCTGCGCGTGAGCTGGGACCATCCGCTGGCCGGGGTGGGGATCCTCGTCGCCATCGGGCTCACCCTCGCGTGGCGTCTGCGCGCGCGCTGGCGGGTACGGCGCATCTTCCGCTCTGGCGACGTGGAGGGCGTGCTCACCTGGTGGCGCGACAGCCTGCGCCGCATCCCTCACCCCGAGACGATGGGACCGCTCATGACGGCCACCGCCTTCGCGGCTTATGGGTGGCTCGAGAAGGCCCGCGAGGCGCTGCGCCACGCCGAGCGCGGTCCCGCCTGGGACGCCGCCATCGAGCATCGACTCTTCCTCGACACGCTCCTGCTCACCTTCGAAGGCGACGGCGATGCCGCCATACAGAGGGCCAACGCGCTCGCGAGCCTGCCCCTGCCGCCGTCGCAACCCGGCCTCGCCGACCGGGTCGAGGTACTGCGTGGGGCTGTAGGCGCGCTGGCGCGAGCCTTCTCGCACCAGGGCCGCGACGGTGACGCGCAGTTGCTCATGTCGGCGGGGGACTCGAGCCCACTCATCCACTGGGCCATGCGCTATGGCGCCGCCATCATCGCCGTCGACGAGGGCGAGCTCGCACAGGCGCGGGGCCTGCTGGAAGACGCCCCCGAGTGGCCGGCCGAGTCCTGCTTTCGACGCTTTCACGCCGAGATCGACGCCGAGGTGACCCGCCTCGAGACCGGCGACGAACCAACCGCGCCCGAAGCCTGAGCCCAGGATTCTCGTGCTCGTGCTCGTGCTCGATCTCGTGCTCGTGCTCGTGCTCGTGCTCGTGCTCGTGCTCGATCTCGTGCTCGGGCTCGATCTCGTGCTCGTGCTCGATCTCGTGCTCGTGCTCGTGCTCGTGCTCGTGCTCGTGCTCGTGCTCGGGCTCGACCTCGAACCTCGAACCTCGAACCTCGAACCCCGAACCCCGAACCCCGAACCCCGAACCGGCCCGACCACCGCTTCTGCGCCGTGCTACAAGCGCCTTCGTGGCGAGGCGGTTGGCCATGCGTGATGCCCTCGGGTGGGGCCCCCTTTTGGGCCTCCTGGTCGTGTTCGCTTGCGGGGGGCCCAAGACCAACGCCGCCGGCCCCAAGCCCTCTCCTTCGTCCTCGGCGAGCGCGTCTCCTTCTGCGTCGGCCTCGGCTGAGAAGGAACACAACATGGCCGCGTTGATCGCCGAGCTCGAGGGCGACGACGACGACGCATCCGAGTCTGGCGACGACCCCGACGACGCCAAGAAGAAGCCCAAGAAAAAGAAGAAGAAGGCGCCCAAGAAGAAAGCGAAGAAGGGGAAGGGCGGTGAGGACGCGTCCGACGAAGACGACGACGAGCCGAAGAAGAAGGACAAGAAGATCCCTACGGCTGCCGAGCGTACGGAGCGTTACTGCGAGGCATCCTGTGCACGCGACGTGCGCTGCATGGATGAGGACGACGTCGACGAGCACACCCTCGATGGCTGTCGTCGCGCGTGCCGACGTGGCGAGGGCCGGAAGACCGATCGACTGCGGAATGCCTTCGTGTTCGTCTACGCCACTTGTCTCGACGAGCTCGAGTGCGACGACGAGGCGTCCATATGCCGTGACCGCGTCGTGGCGAAGGTTTTGAAGGCAGACGAGGACAGCCGAGAGGACTACCTCGCGTGCGAGGCGCGCCGAAAGGCCTGTGGTCTCGAGACGGACCGATGCCAGGCCCACGCTTGGTCCAACCCCGGGATCCGACGTGCGCTCGACGACTGCCTGCAACGCCCATGTGGTCGTCTGCAGCAGTGCCTGCGCGATGCGACCTGGCGCTGAGCGGCCGCACGCCTCGTCACCGGTCAGGTGAGGGTGTAGACCTCAACCATGGCATCGGAAGAAGCACTCGACGGCGGCACCCTGACGACCCTCTCCCCGCAGGAGCTGAAGGCGAAGCTCGACGACGATGCGGTGGTGATCATCGACGTGAGGACCCCGCAGGAATACGCCTTCCAGCACATCGAGGGCGCGCTCTTGCTGCCCCTGGCGGAGCTCGAAGCGCGTCGCGTCCCTCATGGGGACAAGCCCGTGGTGCTCTACTGCGGCTCGGGGGTGCGGTCGAAGCGCGCCGCGGGCGTCTGCCTCCAGGCGGGGACCACCACCATGATGCACCTCGGGGGAGGCTTCGGCGCCTGGAAAGAAGCGGGCATGAGCTACCGAGGCGTCGACCCGATGACCGGCGCCCCTAAAACCATGGGCTAGCGGTCTCGCTCTCGAGCTCGTTCTCGCTCTCGTTCTCGTTCTCGCTCTCGTTCTCGCTCTCGTTCTCGCTCTCGTTCTCGCTCTCGTTCTCGCTCTCGTTCTCGCTCTCGCTCTCGCTCTCGTTCTCGCTCTCGTTCTCGCTCTCGTTCTCGCTCTCGTTCTCGCTCTCGTTCTCGCTCTCGTTCTCGCTCTCGTTCTCGTTCTCGTTCTCGTTCTCGCTCTCGAGCTCGAACCTCGAACCCGGAACCTCGAACCTCGAACCCGGAACCTCGAACCCGGAACCTCGAACCTCGAACCTGAACTTCGACGTGCGCCTCGAGGACCTCTTTCACCAAGAGACGACGAGACGTCGGATGAGTCCCTCTGCGCCGCCCGCGCGGTCGCGGAAGAAGTAGAAGTGCTCGTCGTCGGGGGCCTCGAGGGCCACGTCCTGCGCCGAGCCCCTCGGGAGGTGCGCATGCGGCGTGACGACGGTGGCGTTGGTACCGATGCGGGAGACCACGAAGGGACCGAGGGCCAGTGTCGTGTCTTGTTTACCGATCGCGAGGCCCTTGCAGGTGTCACTTCCGCAGCGAAGAACGAGCGAGCTCAGCGCCGCGCCGGCGAGACTGATGTCGCGTGGTGTGGCGGGTTTGCCCGATGCATCCAAGGTGACCCAGCGGGCCCGGGCCGCACCTCCCGTCTCCGCGGCTGGCTCGTCGATCCACGACAAGGCGAGGTTCGCGGCGTCGCCCGACCACCGCGGGCTGCGCGCGATGGTGGGCGCATCGTCGATGCGCGTGCGGTCACCGCTGGGCGCGAGGGACTTGGTGGTGAGCGCCTGCACGAACACATCCGGCTGGTCGCCGTCCAGGGTGTCCGTCCAGGCGAGCAGCAGCTGGTCGCCCATGGCCTGCAATCGCGGCTCCCCGGACAGCCCCTTGGTCTCGGTGATCCGCACCGGCTTGCCGCGTCGGGTGAGCTGGGCGTTGGCGCGCGCGACGAAGACCTCCTGGTTGCCGTGGCTTGTGTCGGACCAAGCGACGATGACGCCATTTCCTTCGGCCACCGCGTCCACGTCGAGAACCAGCGGGGCTGCGTCCTTTCCTTTGCGGAGGCGCGTCAGGGTCTTCTGTTGTCCCTTGCGGCCCTTCTCGTCGATCGCGGTGAGGTAGACCTGAGCCACGTCGCTGCTGGGCCCGGACCACACGAGGTGAGCCACGGTGCCCTTGCTGCCGCCCGTGGCGACGATCTTCACGCCGCCCACGGCGATGCCGCGCTCGCTGATGGTCTCGACCTCTCCGGGCGTGCCATCGGCGGCGACGATCTGAACCGCCACCCGCGAGGTGGGGGTCGTGCCGCCCGTGTCACCGTGGGTGATCCACGCGAGGGCTGTCCTTCCGTCGGCGAGCTTCGTCGAGCTGAGCGCAGCGACGCGGGCCGGCACGTCGGCGGTCTTGCTCATGGCCTTCAGCTGAGGACCCCCGCGCGCCTTCTCCACCGCGAGAGGCACCGCCCAGGTCGTGGTGCGCTCTGGCAGCTCTGCCAAGACCACCAGGGTGGGGCGCTGATCGCCCTCGGCCAAGACCGTGCACAGATCGCCCTCGCAGTGCATGCCGCTCACCAGCGCCGGCACACCGTCTCGGGCACCTTCGAAAGCCAGGGGCTCCAGGCGAATCGGCTCGCTGCCGCGCGGCGCGAGCACTCGGTCGAGCCGCACGAAGACCGGGACCATCGTCTCGGGAGCGGCGGCAGCTTGCTCGTCTTTCTCCCGCATGGGCGCCGACGTGAGCACCGTGTAGCCGGTGCCATCGGCCACGACGTGGGGGCCGCCCTGTGCCGAGTGGTACTCGACGTTGGCGCGCGCGATCCGCTCGAGGTTTGGGCTCATGGTCTCGAGCACGAACTGGCGCGGTGCGGTCCCGAGCCGTCGTTCGTAGGCGAGCATGAACGACTTGCCGTCCGAAGAGGCGACGAGCTCGTGCAGCTGGGTGGGCGCGATGGGGGCTACGGCCGGGGCCGCGGGGCGGAGGATCTTCCCGTCGTAGCCCACGGCGGCCGCCTCGACGTGACTGTCGTCACCGTCCACGGCCGTCCATGCCACGACGAAGCGATCCTCCAGCCCGGCCACGACCACGTCGCCGCGGGCGCCGACCGCGCCGAGCTCGACCACGGGGCTGAGGCCTTCGGCGCCAACGCTGACCGCCCGTCCGGCGTCGCCCTGCACGAAGGCCATGACGGCGCCTCGGGGGCTGGGCACGGCGTGCCATCCGCGTACGTTCGTCGCGGCGACCACCTCGTCACCCTCGGGGAAACCCTTCAGGCGCACGGTGGCGCCGTCGGTGTTCTCGGTCTCCCAGAGCAGCCAGCTCCCCCCCGATGCCGAGTGTAGGACGTCGACCCAGATCACCGGATCCTTGGTGGTGGCCACGAGGCCGATCTCACCCTTGGGCTTGCCGTCGACGGTGAGCGACACCATGCGCACCGACGAGCCGCTTCCCGAGGTCTCCGTCCACATGAGGATGAAGCCGTCCTTCACGCCACGCAGAACGGTGGGGGTGGCGGTCTTGGGGGCCGGACCGATGTCGCGGAGGCCTTCGGAATTCTCGGGGACCGCCTCGTCGCCACGGTCGACTCGAACCGGGCCCGTGAGGAAGCGGCCGTCTTTGCGGATGAGGAGCAGACCGTCGTCGCCGTGCCGCGCGAAGGCCCAGTCGATGTCGTCGCGATGGATCTCGGCGATGACGACACTCGGCACGGCGGCCGGGCCAGGAAGCGCCGAGGTAGGGGGGCCGTCCCGGCCATCGGTGTGACCAGGGCCCGTTCGCGGGCCAGGCGTCTTTGCGGTGGTCGTGCCACCGCAGCCGCCGAGGGCGAAGACGAGCGCGAGGACGGAGACGAGGGAAGTGGGCTTCATGACGGGGGGAGCTCTCCTTGGGTGTCGGCGGAGCTGTGAGGGGCCTTCTCGAGGAGGGGAGGGCCGTCGACGGGGAGGGTGAGAATGAGTCGGGCGCCCCCACCGGGGGCTTCGCCGGCCATGATCTCTCCGCCGTGCTCGTGGAGGATGGTCTGGACGATGGCGAGACCGAGTCCGTTGCCGGTCTTCTTGGTGGTGACGTAGGGCTCGAAGATGCGCTGGCGCACCGCGGGATCGATGCCAGGGCCGTTGTCGTCCACCTCGAGGCAGACGTCACGCGCGGACATGGGATAGAGCCGGATCGTGACCTTCGGCGTGGTGCCGTCGTCGCGGGCGGCTTCGATGCCGTTCTGCACCAGGTTGGTCACCACCTGCACCAGCTGATCGCGGTCGGCCATGACCGCAGCCACCGGCTCTACCTCCACGACCACGCTGGCGGCCTGGCCCGTGTCCGCGGCCGGCGTATCGTGAATGGACGCGACGCTGCGGATCATGTCCTCGAGGTCGACCCGCGCGAAGCGCGGAGGGGGCATGCGCGCGAACTTGGTGAACTCGCTGACGATGGTCTTGATGCGATGGACCTCTTCGAGCACGGTCTTGGTCGCCTCGTCGAAGTAGGTCTCGAACTGGGGGCTCTGACGGTCGCGTAGTCGCCGAAGGTTTTCGATGGAGGCCCTGATGGGTGACAGCGGGTTCTTGATCTCGTGGGCCACCTGGCGCGCCACCTCACGGCGGGCAGCGATGCGCTCGGTACGCGCGAGCCTCTTCCGCATGGCGGTGAGCTCTTCGATGGTGCGGTTGAAGGTCTGGGCGAGCTGTCTCAGCTCGCGTGCGCCGCGCCCTTTCACGGGCCGCGGCTCACCGTGCACGACGGCTCGGGTCTGGCGCGCGAGCTCGACGATGGGTCGCGACAGACCGCGCGCGAGCAGCACCGCGAGCGCGACGCTGAGCAAGATGCCGATGGCGCCACTGAGGAGCATCGAGCTGTCGATCTGCGCGAGGGCATCGAAGAGGGGCTGACGCGAGACCGCGGCGTGCACGGTGAGTCCGGGGAGCTCCTCGATCGTGAGCTGCTCGGTGATGAAGCCCGGTCCTGCAGCCGGCAGATCGGCGGGATCGAGCGCGAGCATGACCCCATAGGCGCGGCTGATCCGTTCCAGGATGGGTTTGACGCGTCGGGAGGCGACGAGGCCCACCATGAGCGCCTCCGGCTTGCCGGTGACGCTGCTCTTCTTGGTGACCACGGGGCTGCTGCGCGTGCAATGGATCTCGATGTGCGTCTCGTCGCCGTAGCGAACCACGCGGGCGCGACCGGCCTTTTCGTGGAGGCGGGTGGCCATGGCGGGATCGAGGTCGCCCAGCTGCTTCTTGTGGGTGGTGCCGAGGATGATGCCGTCGCCGGTGACGAGCTGCAGCCGATCGAGCCTCAGGGCCTTGGCCTGGGCGGGAACCATCGTCTGAAGGCTCGAGACGGTGTCGAGAGGAAGCTCGCCCACTTTTCCTTGGGCCCCCTCGAGGTCGACCAGGGTGCGGTCGACGAAGGTGTCGTGTTTGCACAGAGGCGGAAGCAGCTGCGTCACCGCGCCCGCCTCGTAGATGATCTCGCCCTGCGCGCCACGCACGGCGGCTCCGATCCGGTGCCGGAAGCCGCGCTCCACCTCTTGCCGTGACACCTCCCGCGCAGAGAGGCCCACCACCGCGGTCACGAAGAGCGCGATGAAAGCGAGGCCGAGGAGGAGGCGAACGGCGAGGGACATGAGGGGCGAAGGAAACCTGCCACCCGGGGCGGAAGCGACGCAACGGATAAGCCTGAATCAGCGGCGGGTCGGGCCCGTCCTACGAGACAACCCCGGCGGATGCGCATTCCTTCCGCGGCCCCCGTACGAGGGGCGCAGGCTCCCCGGTCTGCCCCTCCCAAGAATTGTCACCATGCGACCCGCTGCTCCCCCCGTTTCGTTCAAGTGGTTGCTTTTACTGGGCTGTATGGCCCTTCCGGCCTGCGCGGTCACCACCTCCCATCCCCGCTCGTCCAACGTCGACTACAGCGACGCCGAGCACTACGACAAGCCCCACGCCCCCTCGCCGGACTACAGACGCGAGGGGGCCGACCCCAACGAAGCTCACGTGCCGAAGCGGGTCTACCGGGTTCGCGACGCCCGAACGCGGCGGAAGAGCCGCGTCGAGATCGTGCCCGCCGACGCGGAGTGAGCGCTCAGCGCTGGGCGATGCCGCCGTCGTAGAAGCCCGAGTCGTCGAAGCCCATGTTGAGGAGGGCGCTCCACTGGAGGAGGCCATCCTGGGCGTGGTTGACGAGGCCGATCTGGAGTCCGCGCAAGCTGTTGGC
Source organism: Polyangia bacterium (assembly GCA_030426145.1). Classification (GTDB taxonomy): domain Bacteria; phylum Myxococcota_A; class Polyangia; order Polyangiales; family Polyangiaceae; genus JAPYTK01. The sequence continues at coordinate 3,866 of JAUHZF010000068.1, read as the reverse complement.
GTGGTTGTAGAGTCCGATCTGCACGCCCTCCACGCGGTCGGCGTAGTTGACGAGTCCCAGCTGCGCGCCGGTCATCTCGTCCGCGATGTTGGCGAGGGCACCGATCTGTACGCCGGTCATCTCGTCGGCATAGTTGCCGGCGCCGCCGATCTGCAGGCCCTCGTGCTCCTCCAGGCTGACGTTCACGGCCCCGAGCTGGGCGCCGCCGCCTTCGACGTCGATGTTGACGGTGCCGATCTGGGCTCCGCCCGCGAAGTCTTCGGTCCACGTCAGCAGGCCACCGATCTGCAGCGCTCCCCGAAACCGATGAGCTCCACTGCCCAAGGCCCCGAGCTGAAACACCGACGTGAAGTCGGACGCGGCATTGACGACGCCGATCTGCGCCAGTCCCCGAAACGCCTGGCCATCTTGGGGGTGGTCGAAGGCGTCCCAAAGTCCTCCTTGGGCGTTGACGACGCCGAGCTGGGCAATGCCGTAGAAGTCCGCAGCGTCGTTCCAGCCGCCGATCATGAATCCCCCCGCAAACTGATCGGTGGCCCGGTTGTAGCCACCGATCTGGGTCAGCACGCCGATCTCGTCGTCGTGGTTGTAGGCCGAGAACTGCAGCACCCCGTAGTGTTCGATGGCGCGGTTGTAGCCGAGGGTGATCTGACCCACACCGGCGAAGGTACGGGCGCGGTTCTCGGCGAGGCTGAGCTGAGTGACGCCGATGAACTCGTCGGAGAGATTGCGGCCGAGGGCGAACTGCATGGCGCCGACGTGGGTGCCGGCGTCGTTGCGCACCGCCGACATCGACACGACACCGTAGAAACGCTCTGTGCGGCCGTGGGCGAGGGAGAAGGTCAGGAGGCCCCCGAAGGTATCGAGGTGAGGACGAAAGCCGGCGTGGGCGGCATACCAGTCACCCGGAGGATCTTCCGCGATGAGCTTGTCGCCGCCGAAGCTGCTCGAGCTCTCGCGCGAAACCTCGACGACGTCGTGGCCGTCGGCCGGGGGAGCGTTTGGAGCCGGGGTTGGCTCCTCGGCCGCGAAGATGCGGTCGTGGTTGCGGGCGGGGCGGGTTCCGATGTCGTCCGCCGCCGCGGACGTGCTGAGGGTGACGATCGCGGTGCCGAGCAAGATCCTGACTTTCATGACCAAGCCACAACGCGGGATGACCGGGCGCCTTACAGCCCTGCAGACGATTCTTCGGGCTACAATGCCGGCCGATGGGGTCGAAGACGGCATGGAGCTTCGGCGCAGCGCTCGTGGTCCTCGGCCTGAGTGCGGGCGCATGCGACAACACGGGGGACGTCTTGACCCCGCGGCCTCCGAGCTCCACCGCCGTCGGTGGCGCACCTTCCGCCTCGAGCGCGGGAGGAGCGGGGGGAGGCGAAGCGTCGAGCTCGTCCGCTGGGGGCGCGAAGCCCTCGTTCCCCGTGCGTCTCGGGTTGCGGGCGAACCCGTCCACGGCGCCTGTGGCTCCCGGTGACGACGCGGCCCTCCTCGCCGACCTTCAGGCCCTCGCGGCGGGGGTTCGGGTGGTGGTGATCGAGGTGCCCTTCGACGACGTCGATGCCGCCGTGATCGCCACCGAGGTCGAGCGCTATCGCGGCCGCGGACTCTCGGTCGTGGTGCAGCTTCTGGTCGTCGACCGTCGGGTGTCGCGCAACCCCTACCCGAGCTTCGACTGGAGTGACGCGGTGGTTCAATCTGCCCTCGACGCGGCTGTGACCGCCATCGTGGCCGCGGGGCAGATGCCCGACCCCATGGACCCCAACACGATGTTGCCGGGGGTGGACGCGGTGATCCTCGGGCGCGACGTGGGCGTCTACCTAGACGACAACCCCGGGGAGGCTGCGAGCCTGTCCGCATTCCTCGCCGGCGGTGTCACGGCGTTGCAGGACGCCAGCATCCCCGTCGGCATCGGACTGAGCTATCGGCAGCCTGCCACCGCCAACGACGTCGGACTCGCCCAGCAGGGGGATCTGCTCGCGATGAGCTACTTTCCGGCCCTCGCCGTCGACTCGCCGACCGAGGTGGCGACGCCGGGACAGGACCTCGATGCGATGATCGAGCTCGCCGACGAGCGGGCGATCTTCTTGTCGGCGGTCGGGTTCTCGAGCGCGCTCGCCACGGGCATGGACGAGACACAGCAACGCCAGCGCCTCGCGGGCTTCTTCACCGCGCTCGAACCCCGCCGCGAGAAGGTGAGCACGGTGGTCGTGCACCAGCTTCACGACCTCGACGACGACGGCTGCACTGCGCTCGCGGCGGCGCGCGGTGAAGCGCCTACCGGCACCTGGGCCGATGTCGTCTGCGGTACCGGGCTCCGCGCGTCCGACGGTTCGGCCAAGGCGTCCTGGGGTCGTTTCCTCGAGGCGGCAGCCAGCCTCTCCTCCCCCTGAATCCAGGTCTCACCGCGCAACGCGGACTTCACCGCCTAGAGGTGAGAGGTGAGCGGTGTTCACCGAACACTGGCCGGTGTAGGGTTTTCTTTCCGGCTTCCAGCCAACCAACCCGACGGAGAAAGAAGCGAGATGGCGGATACCTCGATGGTCGACTCGATCGGAGCCCTTCAGGACTTCGATCTCTATCGCGAGCTCACCTGGGAAGGCAGCTTCGAGGATTACCTGGGGATCGTGCGCGAGAAACCCGAGGTCACGCGCAACGCGTACCAGCGCATCTACGACATGATCATCCGGTACGGCACGGAGGAGTACACGGACAGCAAGAAGAAGCTGGTCCGCTACAACTTCTTCCGCGACGAGATCGATGGCGGGAAGGACGCGGTCTTCGGCCTCGACATTCCCCTCATGCGCCTCGTCAACGTGCTGAAGGCGGCGTCGCAGGGCTACGGTCCAGAGAAGCGCATCATTCTCCTCCACGGTCCGGTCGGCTCGAGCAAGTCGACGATCGTGCGCCTGCTCAAGAAGGGCCTCGAGCATTACTCGCGCAGCCCGGACGGCGCGCTCTACACCTACGACTGGGTCGACCTCGAGACCATCGGCATGTCGGGCCCGGAAGCGGCACGCTTCGCGAGCCCGATGAACGAGGAGCCGTTGCGTCTCATCCCGCTCTCTTGGCGCAAAGAGGCGTTCGACAAGCTCGGGCTCGGCAACGAGCGGGTGGCGGTCAAGGTGGCTGGCGAGCTGAACCCCGCTTGCCGGTTCATCTTCTCGAAGCTGATGGACAAGTACGACGGCGACTGGTCGAAGGTCGTCGGCAAGCACATTCGCGTGCGCCGTCTACTCCTCAGCGAGCAGAACCGCGTCGGCATCGGCACCTTCCAGCCGAAGGACGAGAAGAACCAGGACTCGACCGAGCTCACCGGCGACATCAACTACCGCAAGATCGCCATCTACGGCTCGGACTCCGACCCGCGCGCGTTCAACTTCGACGGCGAGTTCAACATCGCCAACCGCGGCGTGCTCGAGTTCATCGAGGTGCTCAAGCTCGACGTCGCCTTCCTCTACGACCTGCTGGGCGCGACCCAGGAGCACAAGATCAAGCCGAAGAAGTTCGCCCAGACGGACATCGACGAGGTCATCATCGGCCACACCAACGAGGCCGAGTACAAGAAGCTCCTGAACAACGAGTTCATGGAGGCGCTCCGCGACCGTACGATCAAGATCGACATCCCCTACATCACCAAGGTGAGCCAGGAGATCCGGATCTACGAGAAGGACTTCAACGGGGAGAAGATCTCGGGTCGTCACATCGCGCCGCACACCCTCGAGGTGGCGGCGATGTGGGCGGTGCTCACGCGGCTCGAAGAGCCCAAGAAGCACAACCTTCAGCTCACCCAGAAGATGAAGCTCTACGACGGCAAGGTCCTGCCTGGCTACACGCAGGACACCGTCAAAGAGCTGCGCAAGGAGACCACC
>JAUHZF010000463.1 GCA_030426145.1 Polyangia bacterium | reverse complement strand
GGTGTGACCATGTCCGAGGCTGCCTTGGCGCACTGCACGTCCAGGCCGCTTGCGCGAACGCTCGGCGTTGAGGTTCTTCTCGATGCTCGTCAGCGACGGCGTGATGACGGCGACGAGCTCGTCCCGAAGCGCATCTTCCGCTTCGGGTAGAACCGCGACGTACTCACGCTCTCGAAGCGCGACGAGTACACCGCTAGCAAGCACGTGCTCGAGGGTTTCCATCATGGGGGACTGCGGTCAGGTTACAGGATTTTGGCGCGCTGTCATCGGGTGGGAAAACTCCCGTCACCACGTCGCCCATCCCCCATGGTGTGACGTGTCCCCGATGCTTTGTACATCCCATGATGCGCCCGTCGAGAGCTGCGATCAAACCCTCTGCACATGATGTTCGAAGGGGCTTTCAGAACGCGCCATCGAGGCCGAGCCCGAGGTGCCACCATCCTGCGGGCGCAGCGCCGATGACGGGATGAACCCGGAGCCTCGTCGCTTCGTCGGTGTCGTCTTTCGAAGGCGTTTCGGCGTCGCCGAGCATGCTCACCAGCGCGAGGGTCAAGCCGGTCGCGGCCACGACGCCACCTACGATCCAGGTCACGTCCCCGGCGAGCGCGAGCGTGTTGGAGTTGGAGATGTCATCTCGACCCGCCGTTCTACACAGGAGGTCACCATCGATGTCCCGGCAGAGCGCGTCCGAATCTGGGCGCATACCGGCCGCGACGACGTCGAGCACCACCCCCGTCACGACCGCTGCGCCCCCAATGCCCACCATGGCCCAGCCCGCGACCTGCACGGTTGGAGGGCCGTCGTCTTGGGGCTCGGCATCGGGCACGTCCACGTCGACGGTGCCGCCACCCGGATCGGTCGAGGGCGAAGGCTCGGGCGGCAATGCCTCGACCGCCTTCTCGAGTCGCGCGATGCGCTCCTTCAGCTCGGCTTCTTCTTCAGGTTTGGCGTGAGGTGCCCACTCCTGAAGGTAGCCGAGGGCTTCGGCCGGCTGGTCGAGCTCCTCGAATGCGTTGGCGATGTTCCAGAGGATCAGCGGCTCATTCGAGAGGGCGTACGACTCTTGCCAGCGAAGGATGGCCTCTTCGTAGCGCTTGGCGCGGAAGGCGATGCGGCCGCGGTCGAAGAGACGTTTGGCCTCGCGGCGCGATGCACTGCTCTTCGGCTTGTCGTCTGCGGCAGCCGGCGAAGCGGGGCCGAGCAGTGCGATGACGGAGAGGACGGCGAGGGCTCCAGGGCGCAGCATGTCAATCGAAGGGGCTACGTACGCCGTCATCCGGCTTCTTCACCGGTGCGGGGGTGGGCTCGGGAGCCGGACTGGGCGCGGGCGCCGAGTCAGGTTGGGGTGGCTCGGGCGCGCTCGCGCTGGCCTTGGGCGACGGCGCGGTCGCCGGCGCGGTTTGGGGCGCTACATCGACCGAGTGGGGGTCATTCTCGGCGGCGGCGGCGTCGTCTTCTTGCGAGTCGCTGGGCTCGGGCGCCGGCTCCTCTGGCTCGTCGTCGGCCGTCGCCTCGTCGGCCGATGGCGTGGCCAGCTGTGGAGGCGGCACGTTGGCGGGGGTGCTGGTCGGGGGAGGGGCGTCGGTCGGGCCCATGAGGGCAATGGCGGTGACGCCGAGGCCGAGCACCAGGATCGCCGTGAGCCCGCCGATCCACGCGGTGCGTCGCGCGTTGTTTCCGGGAGGGACGAGAGACGCTCCGCGCGTGGACACGAGGCCGCGATCGGTCGGCGCCTCGCCCTGATAGATCTCGGCCGACGGGTAGTTGGGGGCGGGCAACCAGTTGGCCGGGTTGGCCGCGCCCGTGGGGGGCGGCGCATGCGGTCCGGTCATCGGCAGGTCGGCCGACGACATCATGACGTGGTCGTGGCCGGGCGGGACCGAGGGGGTGAGGGCGTGGGGCCCGGTGGCCGCGGCCATCTGGTCGGGCGTCGTAGCCCAGTGCGCGGCTGGAGCGCCCGGATGGTTGGTATCGGCCTCCGGCGGCGGTGGATAGCCGGCTTCAGCGGGCTGCGTGCCCCAGCTCGCGTCGGCCACGGGAAGGGTGGCGGGGGCAGGTCGAACGCTGGTGACCGAATCTGCCGGCCGGGGCGCCATGGGCGCGCGAAGGGCGCTCGGGGTGTGGGACCCGGTCACCATGCTCGAAATCGCTGGGTGGGGAAGGTCGGAGCCTGCGCTGCGGGCGTCGGGGCTGTCGGCGCGCGTGGGCGAGGCGCGCAGTGGTCCCGGCCGACCCGACCCGGCGCTGGGTGTGCCCTCGTCGAAGGTCGCGCGGAGCTCTTGCGAGCTGGCTGCCCGCGCTACGCGCGCGCGCACGGCGTCGATGGCTTCAGCTACGTCGGCCATGGATTGAAAGCGATCGATCGCCTTCTTCTCCATGCAGCGGAGGATGAGTCGCTCGAGTGCGGGCTCCATGTCGGCGATGCGGCTGGGGAGCTCAGGCGTCTCGGTCAGGTGGCGGGTCAGCACCCCCATGGCGGTGTCGGCCACGAAGGGCAGCTTGCCGGTGAATGCCCGGTACATCATCACACCGAGCGCATAGATGTCGCTGCGCGCGTCGAGCTGATCGCCACGCGCTTGCTCCGGAGACATGTAGTAGGGGGTCCCGAGGATCACACCGGTCTCGGTGAGGTCGCCCGCCTTGCTCCGCATCATCTTGGCGATGCCGAAGTCGACCAGCTTCACGAAGAAGGGGTCGTCGTCCTCGTGCACGAGCATCACGTTGTCGGGCTTGAGGTCGCGGTGGATGATGCCCCGGGCGTGGGCTTTGTCGAGGGCGATGCACACCTGTCGGAACACCCCACAGAGACGGTCGGTGTCGAGCCGCGACTCGCGGAGTGCTCGGGTGAGGCTCATGCCGTCGAGCAGCTCCATGATGACGTAGAAGGCGCCGCCGCGGCCCTCGAGCTGACCAAAGTCGCTCATCTCGCAGATGTGGCGACTGCGCACGGCGTTGGCGGCCTGCGCCTCCCGAATGAAACGCTGAAGCACTTCTTCGGAGCGCTCGACACCGGGCCGAAGCACCTTCATCGCGAACTGCTTGCCGACGACGATGTGACGGCACGCGTAGACGGTGCCCATACCGCCGCGCCCGATGATCCGCTCTACGCGGTAGCGGCCATCCACGACCTGCCCCACCAGCTCTTCGGCGCGCTCGCCGGCGCCGGTGTCGAGCTTGACGAGCGCGGCGCCATCGTCGGGACAGGCCGCAAGCCCGTCCTCGAACTCCCGCGCGCAGGCCGGGCAGATCCTCACCTAGACATCATGCCCCATTCAGGGCCGTGAGACCGCCAAAATGCCGCGGCTCAGCCTTCGTCGGACCCCGGAGCGGGCTCGTCGTCCGCCGTGGCGTCCGAACCATCGTCTGAGCCAGCCCCATCTGAGCCAGCCCCATCTGAGCCAGCCCCATCTGAGCCAGTGCCGTCGACGGCAGGCTCGTCCGTATTCTCGGCGGTGGCTTCGGACGTCTCACCGTCTTCTCCGTCTTCACCGTCGTCGTCGTCTTCTTCGGGGGTGAACATCTCCACCGCCACGATCCGCTCCTCGTCGGCCACGTTCATGATGGCGACGCCCTGAGCGTTCCGCCCCGTCTCCCGGATCTCTTCCACGCGGGTCCGGAGCGTCTGACCGCCGTCCGTGATCATGATGACCTCTTCGTCCGGTCCGACGAGACCGAGGCCGACCACGGGGCCGTTGCGCTCGCTGGTCGAGATGAGGATGACCCCCTTGCCGCCGCGGTTCTGGAGGCGGAACTCGTCGATGTCCGTCTGCTTGCCGTAGCCCTTCTCGCAGATGGTGAGCACCTTCCGCTTGGGGTCGCCCGGCTTGTAGCGGGTGAAGCCCACCACCTCGTCGCCTTCGCCGATGTCGATGGCCTTCACGCCGCGCGTCGCACGACCCATCGAGCGGACCTTGTCCTCGGGGAAGCGGATGGCGAGTCCTTCTTTGGTGCCGATGAGCAGCTCGTGGCTGCCGTCGGTGAGCACCGCATCGAGCAGCTCGTCACCGTCGTCGATCCGCACACCGATGAGGCCAGTCTCGCGGTAGTTCTTGTAGTCGATGAGGCTCGTCTTCTTGATCTGACCCTTGCGGGTGAGGGTGACGACGAACGGGCCTTCTTCGATGTCGTTCACGTTGAGGATGGCCGCGACGTACTCGCCCTCGTCGAGGCCCACGAAGTTGACGATCGCGCGTCCGCGCGCGTTCGCCGACCCCTCGGGGATTTGGTAGACCTTCTTGACGTAGACGATGCCCTTGTTGCTGAAGAAGAAGACGTAGCTGTGGGTATTGGCGACGAAGAGTGACTTGACCCAGTCCTCCTCTCGGGCCGCCATGCCCGTCTTGCCCTTCCCACCGCGGCGTTGCGCCCGGTAGTTGCTGAGGCTCGTGCGCTTGATGTACCCGGCGTGACTGATCGTCACCGCCATGTCCTCTTCCTGGATGAGGTCCTCGATGTTGATCTCGGCCTCGTCGGCGACGATCTCGGTGCGGCGCGCGTCGGTGTGCTTCTCCTTCACCGCGACGAGCTCGTCGGTGATCACCTTCATGAGAAGGCCCTCGTCGCTGAGGATGGCGATGAGGCGGTCGATGATCTCGCCCAAGTCCCGGTACTCGGCCGCGAGCTTCTCGCGCTCCAGGCCGGTGAGGCGCGCCAGTCGCATCTCGAGGATGGCTTTGGCCTGACGCTCGCTCAAGCGGTAGGGGCCACTCTCGTCGGCTTCCTTGGCTTCTTCTTCGGGGCGGCCAGCGCGACGGAGGAACTCTCCGAGACCCATGAGCTCGAGCTCCATCAAGCGAGCCCGCGCTTCGTCGGGGTCGCGCGAGCTTCGGATCGTGCTGACCACCGCGTCGATGTCGGTGGTGGCCATGCCGAGACCTTCGACCAGCTCCTTGCGGGCCTCGGCCTTCTTGAGCTCGTAGCGGCTGCGACGGCGCACCACGTCGCGGCGGTGCTCGACGAAGTGGGAGAGGGTCTCCTTGAGGTCGAGGACCTTGGGGCGACCATGCACGATGGCGAGGTTGATGACGCCGAACGACGACTGCAGGGGCGTCAGCCGGTACAGCTGATTGAGCACGACCTGGGGATAGACGTCCTTCTTGAGCTCGACGACGACCCGGATCCCCTCACGGTCCGACTCGTCGCGAACCTCGGAGATCCCTTCGATGCGCTTCTCCTTCGCCAGCCCCGCGATGCGCGAGACGAGCCGCGCCTTGTTGCACTGGTAGGGGACCTCGGTGATCACGATCTGCTCGCGATCGTTGGAGCCTTGCACGGGCTCGGTGTCGGCTCGGCCGCGCATCACCACGGAGCCGCGGCCGGTGTTGTAGGCCTGGAGGATCCCGGCGTGGCCGTGGATGATGCCACCCGTGGGGAAGTCGGGGCCCGGGATGTGCTGCATCAGACCAGGGATGTCGATCTCCGGATCCTCGATGAGCGCGATGGTGGCGTCGATGACCTCGCCCAGGTTGTGCGGCGGGATGTTGGTCGCCATGCCGACGGCGATGCCGCCCGAGCCGTTGACGAGGAGGTTCGGGAACTTGGCCGGCAGGACGCTCGGCTCGCTCTCGCTCTCGTCGTAGTTGGGGACGAAGTCGACCGTGTCCTTGTCGAGGTCCTCGAGGAGGTCGGCCGCTACGGAGGCGAGCTTCGACTCCGTGTATCGCATGGCCGCCGCCGAGTCGCCGTCGATGGAGCCGTAGTTGCCCTGGCCATCGATGAGCGGGACGCGCAGGCTGAACTCCTGCGCCATGCGCACGAGGGCATCGTAGACGGCGGTGTCGCCGTGCGGGTGGTACTTGCCGAGAACGTCGCCGACCACGCGCGCGCACTTCTTGTAGCTGCCGCTGTGGGTGATCCCCTGCTCTTGCATCGAGTAGAGGATGCGGCGGTGCACGGGCTTGAGGCCGTCACGGACGTCCGGGATGGCGCGTCCGATGATGACGCTCATCGCGTAGTCCAGGTAGCTGGTGCGCAGCTCTTCCTGGATGCTGACCGGTACCTTCTGCTGGATCTGTCCCTCGGTCATAGAAGCGATTCCAGAGAAAGTCGTACTACGGTCGGAGCGCCCGTAAAAGCCCGAAATCGTGAATTTTTCCGGTCTGAAAGCCCCGATAATAGGGGTGATTTCAGGCCCTTACGAAAGCAGGCTCAGAAGAAGTTGCCGATCGTGAACTGAAACACGTTCGACTCTTCGAAGGGCAGCCGGCTGAACGGGAAGCCCCACTCGAATCGGAGGGGGCCGAGCGGCGAGAACCAGCGCAGTCCGAAGCCCGCGCTGGTGCGGACGCGGAACAGGTCGAGGGGCTCGAAGCAGGGGTCGGCGACGTCGAACTCCGAGGCCGGCGCGGCCTTGCAGTAGACGTCCTCGAGGTTCCAGGCGTTGCCGAGGTCGGTGAAGACGACGCCACGCAGACCGACGGCCTGGATGATGGGAAACTCGATCTCGACGTTCTGGTGGTAGCTCATGTTTCCGCCCACGTTGGCGCCGTTGCGTACCGTGGGGGAGTTGGGATCGAGCGAGCTCGTCAGGGGGAGCCGGGGTCCGATGCTGCGGAGGCGATACCCGCGCACGTCGAAGATGCCACCGAGGAAGAAGCGGGCGAAGAGCGGCACGCCGTCGGCCGCCGGGCTCGTGACCACGCCTGCCTGGCTGTTCACCTTGAACACGATGGTGGGCGTGATGGGGTAGTAGAAGCGGCCGGTGAACTGGTTCCGAATGAACTCGTTCTCGCTGCCGAGGCCTGCCACCGAGACCTCGGTGGAGCCCTGGAGGAAGACGCCTTC
>JAUHZF010000462.1 GCA_030426145.1 Polyangia bacterium | reverse complement strand
TCGACGAAGAGACCTTCGCGTACCAAGACAGCGACCCCTCGGTACCAACGGTGGGGCAGACGATGCGCCCACTCGCCCCGGCGGAGGACCCTCGGCTGTCGGCCATGCAGCGTCGGATCGATCTGCTCGAGCAGCGGAACGCCGACCTCACGAAGCAGCAGGGCAAGTACCGCGCGTACGTCCGGGAGCTCGAGCAGCTCGTCCGGCAGCTGCAAGAGGCGTTGGAGGCGACCCTCGACGACCTCGATCATGCGGGCCAGCTCGCCGACGAATCGGGCGCTCCCCACGACATGCCGCTGGCTGAACGGTCGCGCGAGGTGGCGCGACCCGCCTACCTCGAGTCGGGGGAGGCCCCCATCCCCGCCGACGCCTCCTCGGAGATCCCCGTGGACCTCTCATCGGCCGGTGGGGTCCCACCCGTCGAGGCGCCTCCGCCTCGGGCCTCGCGCACGCGCGCTTCGACCCTGTCGATCCCCAACATCGAGGGCATCGAGGTGCTCGACGTGGCGACCGTGGCCGGGGGGAGCCTCGTGGCGAATCCAGAGCAGCTCTACGAGGAGCTACGGCAGGACCCCCGCGACCCCGAGAAGCTCAATCGACTGTTCGACGCCCTCGACCCGGGCGACACCGATCGGCGCTGGGGCATCGCCCAGGCGCTGGTCTTCGTAGAGGCGGCGACCCTCGAGCAGCGTGCCGTGGCAGAGAGCGGGCTTCGCCCGAGCCTCATCCGGCCTCAGCGGGCCGTGAGCGAAGAAGAGTGGCAGCGTCACATCGCGCACCCGGACGACGACCCGCTGGTGGGCGACATCCTCGGCGCCATCGCACCGGCCGTGCTCTTGGGGCACCTCTCCAACATGCGGGCCAGCATCGCGCCCGAGGTCGTCGACCCCGGCGCGCGCGTCGACCCCAAGACCTCGACCGTGCAGGCCGTGCGTTGCTTCAGTTGGGCGGCCGACGTGTTGGGCATCCGGACGCCGACCATGTTCGCGACCCCGGAGGAAGAACGCGGCGCCGACGTGGTGCTCAACCCGGTCCCGGTGTCGCGCCTCGGGGCCCGGGTGCTGCGCGGCCGCGACAACCGTGAGCTCACCTTCCTCGCCGGCTCGCACCTCAACTGGTTCCGTCGCGAGCACCTGCTCGGGCAGCCCGAGCGCTCGGTCCGCAGGCTCGAGGACATGTTCCTGGGGGCTTTGATGATCGGCAACCCCGGCATCCCGATGACGGCCGAGGTGAAGGAGCGGGTCGAGCCGACCGCCCAGTGGATTCGCCCGCTGCTCGACGAGGCCACGGTGGCTCGGCTCGGCGAGTACTTCGGCCGCTTCGTGGAGCAAGGCGGCCGCACCAACCTCGCCACCTGGTACCGCGGCGTTCAGCGCACGGGTTGGCGCGCCGGCCTCTTCCTTTGCGAAGACCTCTCCAGTGCTGCCCGCGCGCTGGCCAACGACCTACCCCACGATGGCAACATCGCCATCGACGAGCTCATCGCCTTCGCCTGCAGCCCCGAGCTCAGCGAGCTCCGCAAGGCCCTCGGCGTAGCGCTCCCCTGAGGGAGCGCTCGTCGATGCCCACGAGGTCGTTCTGGATTCATGCCTAGGCGGCCGCTAGTTGCTGCCGACGACGAGGTACTCCGTGCCGCCGGTGAGCTGAACGCTGTCGATGTAGAGGGTCTCGTCGGCTAGAGCAGGGTCGTCGACCATGAGGACCAAACCCCGGACCTGATTCCAGTCCACAGGCTCGAAGCTCGAAAGCGGAACATGCAGGGACCGGAAGAACGAGAAGTATTCATCCTGGATGTAGCCGCAGAATCCGTGGCTGCCCTCCCAAGTCGATGGTTCGTAGAGCGGAGGTAGGGTCACCAGGTTCCCTCCCAACGCTCCCCCCTTCATGCGCAGCCGCGCTCGGAGTGTGGGGGCCTCATTCGCAAACGTTCCATTGAGCGTCCATACGCGCGCGGCACGGAGAGACAACGTGGAAAAGTCGCTCATTGGGCGTGATGCCGAGCCCGATCGCGTCAGCTTCGAGAACGACCACTCGATGCTGTCGAGGGGGTCCCCAATATCGGTCAGGCGGATGAACCGCCGCCCTGGTTCTCGATGCAGAAAGGACGGGTGCGCCGCCGTGCCCTCGAGAACGGTGGCCGTGGCGCCAGTGACCGTCACAGTTGCACCGTCGGTGGAGGTTGCGATGTCGCCGTCCTCGAAGTTGTCGATGACGCGGGCGCCGTGCGGACGTCCCGGGTCGTACATGACGTAGAGGTCGGCCTCTGGTGCGGCGCTGCCGAGGGGATGAAGCAGGGGACGATCGATCGTGCCGTCGAAGTAGCCCCGGTACGTAGAATGACCGTCGACCTGCCAGTCGAGCCAAGCCGATACCAGGCCTCGAGTGACAGATTGCTGGATGGCGCAAGGCATCAAGCCATTGCTGCTTCCCGTGCAGAATGGCATGCCACATCTGTCGCTGAACTGTTGGTGATTGGCGCTGTCGAGCGTGACGAATGCGCGCTCGATTCGGTCGAGGGTAGAGATCTCAGTGGGTGACTCCGAGCCGAACTCAGTGCCCAGTCGCTCGTACAGGCGATATGGTTCGTATGTCGGTACATCCTCGTCGTACGTGGCACCTACTACGAGAATCGAAGAGGCGTCCGACGCATCGATCGTCGTGCCCCAGAGGTCGGTGGGTGCCAGCGCGACGACGGCCGGGACATCGGCGTTCAAGCTTGGGCTGTCTCGTATGTATCGGGCGGCATAAAGTGAAGCTTCCCCTCCACGACTGTGCCCAACGACGGATATGCGACTGGTGTCATAGGCCCCAGCGAGAACGTTGCTAGAAAGCCACCATTCTGCGAAACGTACGGACTGTTCGGCGCGGTCCTGTGGGCAGGTCAAGGTTGGGCAGTGCTGCGCCGGCAACGACTCGGGAGCGTCAACGGCGATGACGAGGTATCCCCTGCCTGCCAGATGGTCGGTGAGATGGTCGTAGTCTGTCAGATTGAACCCGGAGCCCGTGAGGAACAGTACGACGGAGCCGCCCCCGAGGGGCCAGGTGCCGCATCCCGTTTTTCCCTGCTCTATCACCGGGTAGGTGATGGTTCCGACGGTGGTGCCGTAGATGGGGTCTTGGTACGAGACGTCGGCTTGCTGGGTGCACCTGTGGGTAACCAGTTCGCCGGGGTTGATAGGAGGAGCCTTCCTGAAGCCCAGCCCGTCGCTCGCTGTTGCGACGGGGTCCGCTGAGGTGTCTGGCTCTTCTGTCGTACAGCCTGCTGTCATCAATATGGCGAGGAATGCCATCCAGTTGCGTTGCATCTCGTTCTCCCTTTGCGCCTGAGCTTCGAAGGCGGACGTCTCTTCTCGGGTGGTCGGCTGGCGTGGACCGCCGGCTCAAGGGCGCTGTGCACCTTTCATGCCGTCGCCAGCTCGACTGAATGACGTGGTTCGGGGAGCTCGCAGTGCGACCCCGGCGTATCGTCGATGGTTCGGTAGGCACCTAGAGGTGTCACCTTGCAAGGCAGACCTCCGTTCCAGCTGGTGAGACGTGTGAGGCCTCGCGGTGCCGCCGCCCGTCGACCTCGGCCCTGAGGGAGAGGTTGGCGCGCGGCTCACCGCCTGTGGACTTTTCACCCCTGGCCTCGACCGGGAGGTGAGCTACGCTCCTCGCGCGAGTTCCGTCGAGCAGCGATGCGCGGGACCGACGAGGGCTTCTAGATGATGAGTAGTGCTTTGCTTCGGGGTGTTCTGGGTACGTCTCTGTGTGTTGCGGTGGCCATGGCTACCGGTTGTGGCGCCAGCGGCACCGAAGACGACGACACGACCGGCGCTGGGGGCAACCCGACGACGACCGGCACCACCACCACCACCAGCGCGGGCGGCTCCGGTACCGGGGGAAGCGGTGGCGACGACGGGCCGTGCCCTGGCGGCTGCGGGGACATCACGCCTCCCGACTGCCACATCGTGGTGTGCAACGACGGGAGCTACCCAGGCGCGGTAGGGCAATGTGTGGTCGTTCCGGACCAGGACGGCACCGCCTGTGACGACGGCATGTTCTGCACCGTCGATGACACCTGCCAGGCCGGCACCTGCACCGGCGGTCCCGCGAACGACTGCGGTATGACGCCGCCTGCCTGTCAGGAGGTCACCTGCGACGAGGCCGGCAACACGTGCTCCACCGCCCCGCTCGCCAACGGCACCACGTGCGTCAGCGACGACCTCTGCCTCACCGGCACCACCTGTTCCAACGGCCAGTGCACGGGGGGCACCCCGAAGGACTGCTTCCTCGCGCCCACGCCGAGTGAGTGCTTCGTCTCGGTCTGCAATCCGCAGAACGGGATGTGTGAGCCCGAACCTGGGAACGACGGCGGTAGCTGCACCGACCAGAACGACCTCTGCACGGTACAGAAGACCTGCTCTGCCGGTCAGTGCCTCGGCGGGGTGCCCAAGGACTGCTCCAACCTCACGCAGGGCTGCAACCTAGGGGTCTGTGACACGGTGACCGGCATGTGCGGAACCCAGACCGTGGGTGACGGCATGGCCTGCAACGACCTCGACGCCTGCACCACCGGGGAGACGTGCAGCATGGGCGTGTGCGGAGCCGGTTCCCCGGTCACCACCTGCAGCGCGGTGGCCGACGGCTGCTGCCCCGGGAACTGCAACGAGACCAACGACTTCGACTGTGCCTTCTCGTGTGAGCTCATCGCGATCTCGAGCAGCCGCATCTTGTACGAAGTCGACAAGATGACCGGCGCCTTGACCCAGACCGTCACCGCCGGCTCCGCCGCGGGCACCACCGGCGCGCTCGCCCAAGACCCGATCACCAAGACGGTCTACGTGAGCTCGACGGGGAACGACGCGCTCTACACGCTCAACGTGACCACCGGCGCCATCACGACGATCGGCTCCTACGGCAACTCCTCCATCGTCATGCACGGCATGGAGTGGGATTCGAGCACGAACACGCTCTACGGCCTCTCGTCTCACGATGGCGGCCTCTACACGATCAACACCACCACCGGCGCTGCGACCCTCGTCGGCATCACTGGGACGTCGAGCTTCGGCAACCTCGGTTACGACAGCACCAACGACGTCATGTACATGACCAGCGGTGGAAACGATTCGCTCTACACGGTGAATCGGATCACGGGCCAGGCGACCCTCATCGGGCCGCTCAACGGTCCCACCAACCCCCATGCGCTGGCCTACGACCCGTCGACCGACACGATGTACCTCATCGACACCGGGATCGACGTGCTCGCGACCGTGAACCGGGCCACCGGAGCCATCACCGTCGTGGGCAACTACGGCAACCAGAACCTGCTCGGCCTCATGTGTTACGCGGAGTGAGGGTCGGGAGATGATGCTGGCGACGGTCAGGCTTCTCTCAGACCGGCTCGAGGAGCCTTCGTCGAGCGTCTGCCGTCGCGGCAACGACTCTGCCCGGCGTGCGTCGCTTGGGACGAGCTACACACGACTGGATCGTTCCGGCGAGGTCTTGGTGGAGTTGGGCATCTAGACGATGCATCAGAGGAACGAGAAGGGGCTCTCGTAGCTCAGCCACACACCGTCGCTGGTCGCGCCGGCCGAGATCCCGGTCGTGGGTGATGCGTCCTGCGTCGCGAGGATGGTGGCGACGACGCCGAGGATGGCGCCAGCACCTGCGCCGAGCCCACCCTCAGGCCGACATCGGTGTAGCGTCACGTCCGGCTAGGGGGTCAGCCGTCGGCGGCCTTGACCTGCTTGGCGATCGCTTCGAGCCATGGTTCCTTGATGCGGACCCGGTGGCGGAAGGAGCGCTTGGGGGACAGGTGCAGGATGCCCTCGAGGGTCTGCTCGCGGGGGAAGACGGCGTTGCTCGCGATGAGGCTGATGACGCCGGTGATGGGGTCGAGCTCGAGCACGAGCAGGCTGTGGTAGTGCGGCCGACCGCCGTGTTTGTAACCGTGCACCGAGATCATGTCGCCGGGGCGGAACATGTCGGCGACCTCGGCCAGGTATTCGTGGAACTGGTCGCGATCCCGGAACAGGTAGCGCTTGTCTTTGGGCACGGCCCACACGTCGAAGTACTTCTCGTGCTTCTGCGTGAACTCGACGAACTTGTGCACGCTGCGACGGTTGTCGACGCCGAGCTCGTCGAAGTCGATGACGCCCTTCGTGCGCGCGGGCTTGGGCTCGCCATCGTTCATGGGGGTGAACCACTTGCCCCCTGCGCGCTCCCACGCGTCGGTCAGGAAGTCGATGCACACCTGCGGCGGCATCGCTTGGCCCTCCGGGGTGTAGACCTCGCGTAGCTCTCCCTCGTAGTCGAAGCGCTTCCAGCCCTTTTCGTAGGCGCGGTCCCAGGCCTTGCGGAGAAAGCCCATCGACTGGCCATCGTCGGCGTCGAAGGGGATCTGCTCACGCACCATGTCGCGCACCACCCGGTTGAGGCGCTTCATGGCGTAGTGGTGATTCTCGGTCGCGCTGAGGTAGGCCTTCTTCTTCTCGACGAGCTCGGGATTGAGCACTTCGCAGCTCACGTCCATCTTGGCGCCGCTGAGCTTGATGAGCGCAGGGACCCACACATCGGGGCCGTAGCGAAGCTCGGCCACCAGCGCGTCGTCGGTCAGGTGCACCGGCTTGATGCGGTCGAAGCGCGAGCGGTCCATGAGGTCGCGCATGTCGATGTGCAGCGGCGGTGTCTTCTCGAGCTCCTCACGGGTGAGGGCCACGCGATCGCCGAGGAGCACCTCGGCCTTCTCCCCTTCGAAGGGGCCCTCCATGTAGACGAAGCGCTCGTGGTGGAGCTTGTCGCGCGGGCGCCACTCCA
>JAUHZF010000067.1 GCA_030426145.1 Polyangia bacterium | reverse complement strand
GCCGCGACCGGACGGGACCTGAGTTTTCCGGCGCCGGGCGCGCCGCGGCTTGCTCAGGCCGGTTCAACACCGACGGCCGGCGCCCGCTGGCGCACCGGCGGCTTCAGCGGAGTCCACGGTCGGCCGACCGCGACTGTGGCAGGTGCTCGATACCTACGTCCTCGTGGAGACCCGTGACGGGATCCTGATCGTGGACCATCAGGTCGTTCAGCGACAGCTGGCCCGACGTGGCGGACGCCCGGTCGTCGTTGTCCTCGTAGGCGTCGGGCGCGCAGCCCACCGGCGCTCCCGGGTCGGCCTCGAGGTCACACCACGAAGCCCCCTGGTGCGCCACGACCACGTCGTCGGTGGTCTCGGCCTGGGGACAGGTCTCATCCGCCGACCAAGGCTTCCAGAGGTGACCGCGATCGGTGGCCGCCGCGTAGTCGGCGAACACCTGGTAACCGCCATTCGACGCCTTGAAGACGACCGGCTCGACACACATCATCTGCGTCGCGGCCTCCTCCTGGAGCGACTGGTTGTACTCGACCGCGATCTGATGCATCGCCGCCGTAGAGCTGTTCCAGCAGCAGGTCTTGCTCTCCTGGTACTCGAGGCGCTGGAACACGTAGTCCTCGAAGAGGCGATACTCCGCGTCGGTGGCTGCCTCATCGGTGTCGAACTCCGACGCCATGAGGCTGTAGAGCTTCTCGAAGGCGTCCTCGCGCTTGATGCGGGCGGAGCACGAAGCGGGGTACTGGCGCAGGTGGTTGCGCGCGTCTTCGATGACCTCGAGCAGCGCGCCCCGCTTCTGCTCCGGCGTCACCTCGCCGAGCAGGGTCTCGAAGCGACCGGGACGCGCCGCGAGAGCGGTGAAGTCGGTGTCGCTGATCCAGCTCGCCTCGTCGACCGCCATCCAGGTGTTGGTCCAGTAGCCGTTGATGTTCTTGGTGACGCGGAAGCGCTTGAGACCGCCGCCGAGCTTCACGTACTCCTCACCGGAGCTGTTGCTGCCCTCGCCGCCGGTGCGGTCGTCGGTGAAGTAGTTCTTGCTGGCCACCCCCGACTCCCACTTGGGCTGGCGACGCGGCATCGAGCCGCTCACGAGCTGCGCCTCGAGGCCTCCGTCGGGCAGGGCCTCGACCGACTTGACCACCAGCGTGTGGCCAATGCCACGGCGCTGCCAGCGCTCGACGAGCACGTCGCCCTCGCGCACGGCCTCTGGGGCGAGGTTGTAGGTGTTGCGCGATCCGGCGAGGTGCGCGGAGCCGAAGTAGCCGAGCAGGAGCCGCAAGAAGTGGCCCACCCGCTTGTTGAGGTGGATCTCGTCGAAGTAGGCCCCGGCCTTGGCGCCCTCTTCGATGAAGGGCATGTCGTCGCCGCCCCCGTAGAGGCCGCGACCGCGAAGCTTCTCGTCACGCGGCCAGCCCTCGCTCTGGAGCTTGGCAGCGCTCCAGCTGCTGTAGTCGGCGTAGTACTGCGCGAACTTCGGCGTGTTCTTGTACCGCTTGCTCACGGTGCGCGCGCCGAAGTGGCCGAAGTAGACCCGGGTCCCCTCGCCATCGACGGCCGTCATGTAGAACGGGAGCTCGTACCAGGCGGCGAAGGTCACCCGGAGGAAGATGGCCATCTCGGCGCACTCCAGCTTCGGGGCCGGCACCTCTTTGTCCCACGGGGTCGTCAGGGTGAAGGTCTCGAAGTAGGTGTCGTGGCCGTCCGTACGCTCCATCGAGGCCATCCACGCCGCGTACTTCTCGTCCCAGGTGAGCCCGCTGTCGGCCGGCCAGGCGATACCAGCCGCTCGCGCCGCGGCGGTGTCGGTGTCTTCCCAGGCGTTGCGGGCGGTCCACACCTGCGTGTCGCCCGTGTAGGTCGAGACCTTGGGTCCGGGCACGCCCGCGTCGTCACCCTTCCCGTTCGGACCGTCGACCTCGAAGGGCCCGTCGATCCCGTAGTCGTCTTCCACGTCGCCCCCAGCCGGGGCGTCGCTCTCGTCGGCGCAGCCGGTCGCAAAAAGCGCAACCAACCCTACGAGCAGGTGCAACACGAGCGTCTGCCGCCAACCGCGGTGCTTGCCATCCATCATCCTGGTGCCTCCCGGCCGCGCCATCCAAGCCGCGGCTTCGGCCGGTCCCATGCACGATGTGGACCACTGTGAGACCATGTATGACACTGGCGACAGCTGTGTGACAAACTCGAACAACCTCGAAGACTTGGGGATCACCAGGGTCTTGGTGGAATGGGGGTGGGCAAACCATGCCTGGATCACGCGTAACCCGGGAACTGGGTGGTCTTTTCCACACACTCGTACGGATCGCGTGAGAAACCGGCCCGGTGTTAGTGCCTCACAGGGCGTGCTCCCTTCGCCCGAGAGGGAACCGACCCCATCACCCTCGCCCGCGAGGCCAAGATCACGCCCCTCGTCTCCCTCTCGCCCGACGCTCCCCCTGCCCTTCGCGCCATCGTGGAGCACGCGATGGCGCGCGAGCCCAGCGAACGACACGACAGCGCCGGTGACTTCGCCGCCGCCCTCGACGACTACATCGCGGCGTCGCTCGTCGGCCGCGCCGACCCACGGGTGGAACGCGTCGCGACCACGCTCGCCGTGCTCGCGCTCGCCTTCGTCGTCTTCGCTTCCGTCATGGTGTGGCGGCACGGTCCGGGGCTCGCCGCCCTCGGCGTGGGGGCCTGGGGCTTCGTGGGGCTCACCGTGGTCGGCCTCGTCTTCAGCCTCATCGAGTGGCGCACCCAACAGCGCCACGGCCTGTCGCGGCTCGCCCTCGCCACGGCGGCCGCCACCCTCCTCCTGGGCGTCGCGCAAGCCTTCACGGGTCTCGGGATCGTTCTGGCTGCCGTCTCCGAACAGATGAGCACCCCCACGGTCGACGTCCCTCCGAACCAGCTGCTCCTTCTCGGCACCCACGAGGCGATGGGCAACATCTCGCCCGCTGCCGTGCTGACCGCCTTGCAGCTCGTGGCCTGGGCCCTGCTCACCCGACGCGGGCCGACGACCTGACGCGAGGTTGCCGCATCGGCACGCTCCGCCCATCGTTGGCCGCATGACGAGGTCGAAACACCAACGACTGGGCGGATTGTGTGTCGTGGCCGAGTGCGTGCTCGTTGGCTGCACAGGCACGGTCCCGCCGCCACCGGCGGTGAGCGCAGCCCCTGAGACGGTGCCGGAGCCGGTGCCGGTGCCGCCGCCCGACCTCCATCAGGCCCATCCTCTCATCGAGCACGCCCGCGCGCTCGTCGACGCCTTCAATGGTGATCGCTGCGAAGCCCTCGAGGAACGCCTCGATGACCGCATGAGGAAAGCGATCCCAGGTCCAAAGCTCGCCGCGGCCTGCAAGCAGGTGTCGGCCGACACGGGGCGCGTGACCTCGTGGCGCATCCTGAAACTCGAGCCCTACGAAGGGCGCTTCGAGCTCACCGGCGAGAAGGAAAACATCATCCTGAAGCTCAATCGACGCGAGGACGACGAGCGACTGTCAGGCCTCCTGATGCGCCCACCGCCACCGCCCGACCCTCCCGTCGTCGCCGCGACGTTGGAGGTGCTGCCCATCGCAACCCCCGAGGCGGGACGCTGGCTCGTGGGCCATGGCGGTCCCCACGTCCGAGGCAACCACCACGTGGGGAACGACCAGCAACGCCGCGCGGTGGACCTCATCATCATCGACGACACGGGGAAGTCGCACCGCGGAGACGGCTCGAACAACGCCGACTACTTCGCCTACGGGCAGCCTGTGGTGGCCGCGGCCGCGGGCACCGTTCGCACCGTGGTCAGGGGGGTGCCCGACAACGCGCCGGGCGTGATGAACGGCTACGTCGTTCCGGGAAACGTGGTGGTCATCGAGCATGCTGCGGAAGTCTTCGCGGTCTACGCCCACCTCGCGCCGGGAAGCATCGAAGTCTTGGCCGGCGACGAAGTGAAGGCAGGCCAGCTCTTGGGTAAAGTCGGCAACAGCGGACGCAGCACCGAGCCCCATCTTCACTTCCACGTGCAATCGAACGCGCGGTTGAGTGCCGGTTGGGGCATCGACCCCCACTTTCCTGCGATCGAACGATGGCAGGACGGCGCATGGACCCCGGTGACCGACTACACCTTCGACCACCGACACGTCATTCGCCCGGTCACCCCGTCGTCTCCCTGACTGAGCTTAAAGTGGCTGGGAGTCAGCAGCGGAGACTTTATCTCTAGGTGACCCGGGGGCCTCGGGGCTCGACCCGAAATCCGCGGAGTTGCGTATAAAGCGATCATCGATCGCTTTGAGGGGCTCACCGTCTACGCAGAGACCCACAAGGCGATCGTCGATCGCTTTGCGGCGGTTCGTCGTCGAACGCCAAGCACCTGGGGCGTGCGCGGGCTACGTCGTGCGCCCACCCCTTCGACCCGACTCCGCGGAGTTGCGTGCAAAGCGATCATCGATCGCTTTGAGGGGGTCACCGTCTATGCAGAAGCCCAGAAGGTGCTCGATCACACGCCTCAAACCGTTTGTCGTTCTCCATGGACCGTCGTTGGGGTGCCGAAGGTGGTCACCCGCGCGCCCTTGGCGACGAGCTCGTCGCGCTTCGCGCGCCACACCACGCCGTAGCGATAGAAGGGAACGCCGGGGAAGAGATGGTGAACCAGGTGGTAGTTCTGACAGAGCATCACGGGTGAGAGCCACTTCGACTCGAGAATCCTCGTCGCCTGAAAGCGGTCGACCGAGGCCGGCACGTGGTGCGGGTGATGCGGTAGGTAGTCGAAGGCGAAAGCGAGTGCCCCGATGGCCAGCCGCGCAGGCAGGAGCCAGCCGAGCACGACCACCGTCCACCCGAGCGTGGTGCCGAAGAAGGCGACCACGGCGAGCATGACGAGCACGGTGACGATGGCCTCGGCCTTCTCACGCCGTGGGCGCTCGGCGCGAAAGTACACGGTGTAGTAGGCGGCATCCTGGGTGAGCCACCGCAGCGGCAGCTGCCAGGTAGGCCCTGTACCGCTGTAGAAGTCCGGGTCGCGCTCCGCGTCGTTCGTGTGCCGATGATGCGTGAGGTGGATGTATCGGAAGGCTCCGAAGGGCACGAGCAGCACCGCCGCACAGAGCCGTCCCACCAACGCGTTGATCCAACCTCGGTCGGCGACGGCCTTGTGGGAGGCGTCGTGCATGGGCGTGAAGGCCGCGAAGCAAGCCACGAACATGAGGGCGCTGCCCAGGCCGAGCGCGATGGCTCCCGTGGCCATGGCCGCGAACGACGCCGCTGCACCGATCAAAACGGCCATCGCCAGGAGCAAGGTGGGGACCGCCAGGGGCGCACGAGCGAGCAGCTTCTTGTTCATGTTCGGCCTCATCTTGCCAACGACTATATCTACTCATGAGTAGATATGCAACCCCGGCCCTTGATCGAGGCGCAGGTCGGCTTATGCTGCGCGCCCCGAGCGCCATGATTCGGTACAAAACACACAGCTGGCTCGACATCGTCCTGAGCGTGAAGGGCACGGTGGTGCCGCGCGTCGCGGTGCGTACCCTGCTGTGCGTGGCGGTGGCCGCAGTGGGCATGGTGCTGAAGGACCGTGGCATCGCCGACCTTCACATCCCCATCGTGGTGCACTCGATCACGGGCGTGGCCCTCGGCCTGCTGCTCGTGTTTCGCACGAACGCCTCCTACGACCGCTACTGGGAAGGACGAAAGCTCGTGGAAGGCGTCGTCGACCGCTGCCGCGACCTCGCTCGGCAGACGCGTTCGTTCGTCGTCGAGCCAGGGGCCCGTCGCAAGGCGGGCAGCTACATCGTGACGCTCTTCGCTGCGGTTCGTCGCCACCTGCGACACGAGCACGAGTTTTCCGAGGTCGCCGATCTGTTGTCGGAAGACGAGATGTCTCGGCTCGCCGAGACCGAAGCACCGCCGCTCGAAGTGAGCCGCTGGCTCACCGACCTCTACGTGGTCGAGTGCGACGACGGGCGCCTCAGCGAACACCGACTGCGCAGCATCGAGAACAACATCGGCGCCCTGGTCGACCTGTGGGGCGGAGCGGAGCGCATCCTCGAGACGCCGGTGCCCTTCGCCTACGCGCACCACATCAAGCTGTTCCTCACCTTCTTCTGCCTCACGGTGCCGCTCGCTCTGATGGAGAGCCTGGGCTGGTTCGCGACCGTGGGTGCGGGCGTGGTCGCTTTCGGCATGTTCGGTATCGATGAGATCGGCGTCGAGATCGAAGACCCCTTCGGCTACGACGACAACGACCTGCCGCTCGACGAGATCGGCGAGAAGCTGCGGCGCGAGATCATTCAGACCGTCGAGGGTTGAGAACGGTCTCGAGGGCCGAGGCGAAGGTCGCGACGTCGGCGAAACGATCTTCCGGGCGCTTCGCCATCGCCCGCGCGAGCACGGCCTCGACGGCAGCTGCTCCGGGATGTGGCCAGGCCTCCTCGAGTCGGGGAAGCGGCTCGTCGACGATGGCCGCGAGTACGTCGGTCTTGCTTTGGTACGAGAAGGGCAGCTCACCGGTGAGCAGCTGCCAGGCGACCGCGCCGAGCGAATATTGGTCGGTGTGGGGTCCGATGCGCTCGTGGCGTGACGTCGCCTGCTCAGGCGCCATGTAGTGCGGCGTGCCGAGGAGGTCGCGATGACCGGTGAGCTTTCGGCCCTCGCCGGGGCTGCGGCTGATCCCGAAGTCGATGAGCTTGGCGAAGATGTCGGGGGCGCCCGTGTCGACCAGCATGATGTTGGCTGGCTTCAGGTCGCGATGGATGACGCCCGCGGTATGGGCCACCGATAGCGCGCTCGCAACCTGCCGCACCACCGCGATCACGGCCAAGGGCGGCATGGGCCCATGCACCACGCGGGCGGCGAGGGTATCGCCGTGCAGGCGCTCCATCACGAGGAAAGGGCGGCCCCCCTTGGCGAAATCGAAATCGATGACGCTCACGATGTGGGGGTGATTGAGCTGGGCCACGATCTCCGCCTCGGCGAAGAATCGCTGCCGGCGCTGCTCACTTCGTAGGTAGGGCTCCGCGAGGACCTTGATGGCGAGCGAACGACGAAGGCGCAGATGGGTCGCGCCCAAGACACTCGCCATGCCGCCGTGGGCGATGACCCCATCCACCCGATAGGTCGCCTTGAGCACCTCGCCGACCAGGGGATGGGCATCGGGAACCGACCCGGATCCATCCTCGTCGATCGTAGCGTCATCGACCATCCACGCATCGAGGGTCTCGAAGGCGTGGCGGGGCGACTCGCAGACGGTCGGGTCGAGATGGGGATGCATCAGAGCTGACTCCAGTTCGGCGGCGACGCGCATCGGAAGCCGATGCCGCTCCCTCTGGGCAGACCGAAGGTGGCTCGCGTGTCGGCCGTCATCTCAGACGAAGGGGAGCCGAAGGCGCCACCACGTGCGGCAAAGGTGCTCCCCGTGGTGAGGTTCACGCAGTCGACGCAGGTCGTCTTGGCGAATGGCCCCGAGAACCGATCGAGGGTCCACTCCCACACGTTGCCGGCCATGTCGTCGTGGCCGAAGACGCCCGCGCCCATCGGGTGCATGCCGACGTCACTGATGCTGTCACGGTCGCAACCGTTGGCCTGGCATCCGAAGACCGCGTGGCTCTCCGAAGGTTCGGTCATGCCCCAGGGATAAGTGTGATTGTCGGGTTGGCCGCCGGTGGCGGCAAAAGACCACTCGGCCTCCGTGGGAAGAAACCCTCCGTCGTAGATGCAGAAGGCATAGGCCGCGTACCAGGTCAGGCAGGCAATGGGACGCTGCTCTCGGTCTTCGACGTCGGGCGTCCACTGCACGTAGGCGGTCGCCGAGGCTCCGTACTCGGCGCAGCTGAGCATCTCAGCCCAGCCAGCGGCGTCGACGGGAAGCTCCTCGGTCCACGCGGGAACCCACCCCGTCTCGAGGTCGTCGGTGAGCCCAACGGAGGAGACGTGGGTGTGGCGACCGGTGCCGGGTGCGGGCCGCCAACCATCTTCGACTGCCTGCGCGAATCGGCGAAAGCGACCCACGGTGACCTCGTAGCGATCGAGCCGGAACGGCGAGACGGTGATGTTGGCCCCGAGATGCGCGAAGGTTCCTCCGGGAACGCCAATCGACGAACAGCAGTCCTCGGACCCGGAGGCGCCGCACGTCGAAGAGAGCCCCTCGCAGCTCGGCCGTGGCGGCAGGGGCGCTTCTCCCCCCATGCCGCCGACCGCATCGGCTCCCCCGGCCGCGCTGCCTCCAGCTCCCGCGGTGGCGCTCGTGGTCGTGGTGCTCTCGCCTCCGACGGCTTCCTCCTCCGTCTCCTGGAAGAGCAGGTCGCCAGCGCCACCGATGAGGTGGCATGCGCTGAGACCGAGCAAGGTGATGGATAGGCTGCTGCGCCGCATGCCAGAACCCATCGCAACGGACGTGCCGAGGCGAAAACGGCAGCATTTCCGGCCTTCCGGCGGACCGACGACCGTCGTCGCAGTGACGAGGCGCCAACGCGCTGACGTCAGTAGCGCTCGTCGTACTGAAAAGCGCGCGAGGCGGTGGCGCGCCGGCCGTCGGGGTTGATCACGGCGACGTCGACAGTTTTGCCGTGCTCGCCGGGCGGCGTCATCACGTCGAGGGTCGTCTCATCGATGAAGGTCACCGGCTCTACCTCGGTGCCACCGATCTCGACCCGCGCTTTGGGGTGGAAGTTCTTGCCCACGAGGGTGAGCTCGGTACCGCCCCGAAGGCCACCTTGGGTGGGAGCCACGCTCTCGAGCACCGGCGCGGCGAGGCGCTCGTACTGGAAACGGTGATCGAGCGTGACGGGATCACGACCGGGATTCTGTACCGTGACCTCGGCCGCTGTAGGCTCCTCGAGGGGCGCCACGAGCACCCGTAGCTCGTTCGGCTCGCGCGCCCCTACCGTGGTCGCGATCTGGCCGCCCACACGAACGATGGTGGTGCGGTAGAGGTGGTTGCCCCGGAGGGTGACCCGGGTCTCGAAGAAGACGGGCCCCCGCTCGGGCTCGATGTCTTGCACCTCCGGAGCGGGCAGCGTCGTAGGGGCCCGGAAGGCGCGTGGCACCGGAACCGAAGCGGGCGGTGGCACGTCCCCTTCGAGGGGTGGCAGCTCGATGGGCGGCGGGACGGGGATCTCCGACGGGGGAACGCTCGGCGGCGGAGGGGGCGGTGGTGGCGTTCCCCCCACGGCCACACCCGGAGGCAAGGACTCGGCCTCCTCCTCTTTGCCGTCTTCCACGGTCTCGGGCTCGTCGGTCGGGTCGCCGGCCGTCATCGCGAAGTGAAATACCACGGCCGAAGCCGCGACCGCAGCCGCGGAAACGCAAAACGACCGGTCACACTCCCGACCCGAAACGCGACCCAGGGATCGATGCCAGCCGCCGTACGTCGCCGCCCGCTCCTCTTGGCCGCACTTCTTGCGGGTTGTGACCGCGAACGACCGCCGACCCCGCCGCAGACCGTAGGCTCGATGGGTGCCTCCGTTCAGCTCGACGGCATCCCCTTCGTCCGTCAACGACCTGACTTCTGCGGGGAGGCCGTCGCCGCCGCCTATCTTCAGAAACTCGGGCTGCCCTATCACCAAGACGACGTCTTCGCGGCGAGCGGGATGGACCCTGCCCGCGGCATGGGAGCCACCACCCGAGAGCTGAGAACGGCGCTCGATCGCATCGGGTTCGAAACCGGCCCGGTGTGGGGCGAGGTGAGCGTGACCCAGCTCGACGCCGAGATGAATGCGCACTTCGAAGCGCTTCTCGCCGACCTCCACCGAGGCTGGCCGTCCATCGTGTGCATGCGCTACTCCGCGCGACCGAAGACCACCGAGCACTTCCGGCTCATCACCGGCTACGACGCCACGGCCGACGAGGTCGTCTACCACGAGCCTGCCGAAGACGATGGCGCAGACCGGCGCATGCCGCGCTCGACCTTCCTGTCGCTGTGGCCCCTCAAATACGACCCCGACCGTTGGACGGTGATCCGGCTCCGACTCGAGCCCGGCCAGCTCGCACCGCCGCCATCTCGCCCCGAACACACGCCGGCCGACTTCGCGCAACACGTCATGAAGCTGAGGGCGCGTTTGCCCCACGGGCTGTCGGTGGTGGTCGAGTCTCCCTTCGTGGTGGTCGGGGACGAGCGACCGGAGTTGGTGCAGGAGCGGTCGCGACGGACGGTGCGGTGGGCCGTCGATCGACTCAAGTCGGCCTACTTCTCACACGACCCGAAGCGCATCATCGACGTGTTCCTCTTTGCGGGTGCCGACAGCTACAACCGCCACGCCAAGCTCCTCTTCGGCGAGCTCCCCGACACGCCCTATGGGTATTACAGCCCTCGCGACAACGCGATGGTGATGAACATCGCGACCGGCGGGGGCACCCTCGTGCACGAGATCGTGCACCCCTTCGTCGAAGCCAACTTCCCGGGCTGTCCGTCTTGGTTCAACGAAGGACTAGGCTCGCTCTACGAGCAAAGCGCCGAGCGAGGCGGTGAGATCGTGGGTCTCGTCAACTGGCGCCTGCGAGGTCTTCAACGGGCCATTCGCAAGGGCCGGGTACCGAGCTTTGCGACCCTCACCGGGACCACGCGCTACGCCTTCTACGAACAGGACCCGGGCACGAACTACGCACAGTCACGCTACCTGCTCTTTCACCTCCAACAGGAGGGCAAGCTGCGCGACTACTACCGGCGTTTCTTGGCCGCGCGCAGCACCGACCCCACCGGGTACCGAACGCTGCAGCAGGTGCTGGGCACAAAAGACATGCAGGCCTTCCAGCAGCGCTGGGAGGCCTGGGTCATGACGCTGCGCTATCGCAGCTGACCCCTCGGGCGAGCCCGAAGGGTCGACGGTTCAACGGATGTTGAGGATGGCCGCGTGTGCGGTCTCGTCATCGATCTTCTTGGCGTCGTTCTCTGACGCGTAGATCACGAGGACGACACTGCTTCGCCCCTTCTGCTGCACGATGACGTACGACAGCTTGCCCGGCTTGCCGTGGAAGGTGCACGTCGCATCGTGGATGAGCGCATTGAGCTTGTTGGGACCGATCTGGGTCGTCTTCTCGCCGGTCTTGACCTCGTTGCTGATCCCCAGCTTGCGCTCGATGTCCTGAAGCCGGCCCGCGAGCTCGCTCTTGTAGGTCACCACGGTGAATGCGATGGCGACCTTCTCGTCGGGTGACGTGAGGCCGCTGTAGAGCCCCTTCTTGGACTCGTTCCACCCCTTGGGAACAGGGATCTCGAGCGTGGTGGTCGGGATGCGCTTGTAGACCGCCCCCTGCAGGAGGTTGGCCGGCGCAGGGTTCGCGGCAGGAACAGGCGTGGGCAACGGAGCCGGAGGCGGCGCAGGAGCAGGCGGGACTTCGGTGGGTTTGTCGCCGCCGTCGTCGTTGTCGGCCTGCTCGTCCCCGTCGTCGTCGTCCTTCTTCTTCTTTTTCTTCTTCTTGCCGCCGTCGTCCTCTTCTTCTTCTTCCTCTTCGTCGTCGTCCTTCTTCTTCTTCTTCTTTTTCTTCTTCTTGCTGTCGTCCTCGTCCTCGTCGCTCGACTTCGACGAGTCGCTGCCGAGCTGACCGCAACCGGACAGGACCGGCACTGAACCGGCCACGAACAAGAGCATGAGGATCCAGCTGATCAGGTAGCGTCTTCCGCCCACGTTTCTTCCTCCATCGCGGCTCCCCCTTGTGGAACCACACTTCTTCCGGGTTACCAGAGCCACGCCCAGGGGCCGACCGATATCCCTACTCACAGAGACCCACACGTAGTACACGTGCGTACCAGGGAGTGCCCTCGACCGTAGCTCGGCGCGAGGGCGGGAGGAGGCACTTCGGACGGCCTTGGTGGGCGCTCTGCGCATGTGCGGGGCTGGTGGTTGGATGATCCGAGCGGCATCGGTTCTAGGCCGTTCGGGTCTCGCGGGAGACGACGTTTGGCATGTCGTCGCGTTCGAGGAAGCGGTGCAGGGTGGAGGTCTCGCATGCCTCTCCGAGGTCGTCCATCGCTCGCTGGAGGCCGAGGTGAACCGCCTCGAACCAGGCATCGGCGGGGATGACGTTCTCTGCCCCGAGGACCTCGATGGTCCCGGTCCGTTCGAGCACCGCCATGGCGTCGGCGCGAACCTCCAGCACCATGAGTCGCCGCCCCTCCTTCTGGAGTCGCCTCGCCGCCGCGACGAGGACCCGCACGATCGATACGTCCATCCCAAACGCGCGACGTACCCGAAGGGCGACCACCTTGGCGTCGGGATCGTCCATCACCGCATCGAGGGCGGTGCTCAGCTCGCCCGCCGCCCCGAAGAACAGCTGCCCCTCGACCTGGATCAAACGAATGCTGTCGCAGCGTCGCTCGATGGCCGCCGGATCGTCCCGGTGCAATTCGAGGGGACGTCCTTGGTCGTCGAAGACGAGCTCGTGAATGGTGAGCAGGCGCGCACGCCGCAGGAACAAGAAGAGGGAGAGCGCGACGCCGAGGTAGATGGCGTGGTCGAGGCGCAGGATCCACGTTCCGAGCACCGTGACCGCGAAGGCGGCGCCGTCCGACTTGCTGGCCGCGAAGATCTCTCGAATGCGCGGGCCGTCGACCAGGTCGTAGGCCACGATGAGGAGCAGGCCTGCGAGCCCCGCAATGGGGGTGTGGTTGACCGCCGGCCCCAGCGCGAGGAGCACCACGATCATCAGTAGACCGTTGTAGACCCCCGAGAGACGCGTCTTGGCCCCGCTGTCGTGGTTGAGCGCCGAGCGCGAGAGACTACCGCTCGTGGGGTAGGCCCCGAAGAAGGCGGCTGCGATGTTGGCCAAGCCTTGCCCCGCGAACTCCACCGACAGGTCGAGACGCTGGCCGCTCTTGGCGCTGATGGCGCGTCCGAGCGACGACGACTCGACGAGCGAGAGCACCGTCGCCGCAATGGCGATGGGGAGCAGCGTAACCGTGTCGGCGAGCGACCAGCTCCACGCACCACGCCCCGTGGGAAGCGACAGCGGGGGAAGCCCCGCCGGGATCGGCGACAGATCGGCGATCGTAGGGAGCCCGTAAGCGCTCGCCGGCGCGAAGTAGCTCCACACGGTGAGCCCGCCGAGCACGACGAGCGTGCCGGGGAACTTCTTGTTCACCCGGCGGAGGCCCATGATCCCGACCACGGTGATGGCGCTCATGCCCGCTGCCCACAGGTTGGTGTCGGGCATGGTCTGTAGCCATGCCCAGACCTTGTCGAAGAGGCTCCCCTCCAGCCATTGGCCGGGCACGGTCCCATGCAACAAGACGCCCTTGTCCGGCGCCGTAGCCGTGAGGTGGCGCAGCTGGCCGACGGCGATGAGCACCCCGGCGCCGGTGATGTAGCCCATCACCACGGGGATGGAGATGTAGTCGACCAGCACCCCCAACCGCAGCACCCCCGCGCCGAGCTGGATGACCCCCACCAAGAATGCGAGCAAGAGCGCCGTAGGAACCGGATCGAGTCCCGCGGCGGCGGCCCCTGCGGTGCCGACCAGGAGGCTCAGCGCATTGGTGGGTCCGGTGATGACGTGGCGCGACGAACGGAAGATCGCGCCGATGATGGTCGGCACGGCCGCGGCGTAAAGCCCCATCGCTGGCGGGAGGCCAGCGATGAGCGCATAGGCGATGCACTGAGGGATCCCGAGAAAGGCGAGCGTCACCGCGGCGGTGATGTCGCCTGGGATCTCCTCCTTCCCGTACCCTTTGAGGTCGGTGAAGGGAAAGAACCTCAGCCACTGCATGGCCTGACCAGGTCAGCGGTGTCGACCACCGAAGGCGTATTCGCTCAGCACCGACGCCTGAAGCTCCCGCGCATCGATCGTCACGTCGATGGTGGGCTGGCGCCGCACGATCCGGGGCTGGTCGCGCATGGATCGCCCCACCTCAGGCGCCTCGGCAAGCTCGACGATGGCCTTGCGGACCGAGTCGGCGGTGGGAACCGATGCGTACTCGAGGGTTTCGGCCAAGCCGACGCCGGGCACGTGCTCGCCGGCGTGAAGGCGTGGCGCCACACGCAGCTCGCCGAAGAGCTCGTCGCAGCAGCGGCGAATGAGGTGCTCGCCGAAGTTTGTGACCTCGGTATCTTCATTCAGGAAGAGCACCCGACCCGTCTTTCGGGTCGAGGCGACGATGGCGTCCCAGTCGTAGGGATGGAGCGAGCGCAGATCGATGATCTCGGCCGAGATCCCTTCGTCGGTGAGCTGGTCGGCGACGCGCATCGCGACCCGCGCCAAGCGCCCGTAGGTGACCACCGTGAGGTCGGTGCCCTCGCGTAGGGTGCGTGCCTTGCCGAAGGCGATCATGTCGAGCTCGGTATCGGGCCAGTCGGGCACCCAGCCGGTTCGGTCGCCAATGGGCGCGTCGATGCGCTTGCGGAGCTCGCGTGCATCATCGGGCTCACCCGGAATGACCTCGTAGGGTGCCTCGGCCTTGGCCCGCATGAGCGCCTTGGGGAGCAGCACCATGACCGGGTTCGGGTCGGCCATGGCTGTGAGCAGCATCCCGTAGGCGTCGCGCGGGTTGCTGGGCATCACGATCTTCCAGCCGGGGATGCGCGTGGCCTGGCCGTCGAACGAGTGCGAGTGGTAGAGGCTGCCGTGAATGCCCGCCCCCACCGGCGTCATCATCGTCATGGGCACGTTCCATTGGCCCGCGCTCGCCCAGAAGGTGTTTCCACAGAGCTTGAGGAGGTCGATGGTGTTGAAGGCGTAGTCGCAGAACTGAATCTCGCAGACGGGATTGCAGCCCGCGAGTGCAAGCCCCATGGCCGCACCGATGATGCCGCGCTCGTCGAGCGGGGTGTTCCAGGCCGTCTTCAAGCCCTGCGTGGCGGTGAAGACGCCGCCGAGCGGCGGACCGACGTCCTCGCCGAAGACGTCGGTGACCCCGAGGTGAGCCTCTCCCATGTGGAGGGCCATGCGTACGGCTTGCGCGATGGTCGCCATGTCAGGCCTCCCCTCCCACGTGGTTCCTCTCGGCGAAGGTGAACATGTGCACTTCGCTCGCGTCGGGCTTGGGCTCGGTGAGAACCTGCTTGTACCACTCGGTCATCTCGGCCTCCTTGGCCTCGGTGAGCTTCTTGGTCTCCTCGTGGCTGCGCCAACCGCGCTGGTCGAGCTTGTCGGCGATCAGCTTGATGCAATCGGGCTCCTCCTCGACGTAGTTGGCGCCCGACGAAGAAGAGTGGCCGTAGAGACGCGACAGGAAACACTCGAGCACGAGGGGGCGTCGTTCCGTGCGTACGTAGTCCATCGCCTCCTGAATGGCGAAGTAGGCCGTCTCGGGGTCGTTGCCATTGCACGTCATGGTCTTCATCCCGAAGGCCTTGCCACGATCGGAGATGTACTTCTCGCCGTGCTGGCCAGAAGCGGCGGTGCTGATCCCCCACTGGTTGTTCGCAACGATGATGAGCATCGGGAGGGGCTGCATGGGGCGCGAGGCCCAAACAAGGCACGACGCGAAGTCGCCTTCGGCCGAGCCGGCGTCGCCGCCCTGCACGATGGTGATCCCTTTGCCCCCCTGCCGCGCTTGTGCGAGCCCGGTGCCGATGGCCACCGAGTACTGGACCTCGATCGGTGAGGTGATGGGCACGAGATTCCACTCGCGCACCGAGAAGTGACCGCAGAAGTTCCGCCCCCGCGAGTGAGGATCGGTCACGGTGTTGTGCATCTGGCGCAGCGCGTCGATCGACTTGCCTCCCAGGGCGAGGAGCGTGGCGCTGGAGCGGTAGTGCAGGTGGAAGTAGTCGTGGTCGAGGCCCTGCCCCTTGTCGGCGAGCAAGCCGAGGCAGGTGTTGAAGGCCTCTTCGCCCGGGCCGCCGATCCAGAAGTAGGCCTCACCCTGGCGCTGCATGCGGATCAAGCGCTCCTCGAGGAGACGTCCTTCGATCATCAGGTCGTGGATGCGGATCAGCTCCTCGCGCGGAAGCTGGGCGGTAGAGCCGCGGGGGGATGGACGTTCCTCGGGCGACACATGTGGCGTCATGTCGGTCATGGCTACCTCCTGGGCCGCGTGGGACGGGGGTCGGCCCGAAAGAGCGTTCGAGCCCCCGGCGGCCGGGGTTGGGGGCCAATTTGGTAGCACAGCGCGGCCCCGACCGGGCGCAAATCCCCTCATCCGATCCGGTCCTGACGCTACGCGTCAACGCGGCATCACCGAGGAACGGGCCAACGAGCTCGAGCAGCGCCAGGAAGGCTGACCGGACCCCTACGCCTGACGCAGGGAGACCACTTCTCCGCGCCAGTAGGCGAACGGTCCCTCTCCTAGGAGCCATGTGACCTCGCCTCGCGTCGGGATCCTCAGGCCGCCGAGCGTTTCGTACTCGGAGAAGTGCCCCTCCCAAGCCCGTAGGCCTTCCTCTCGGTAGGGTCGGTTGGCGCAGAAGATCCGTGCCACGTCGCCGGCGGCGTTGAAGAAGAGGTCGACGTACAGGGTACGCTCCTGGGTGTAGACCCGAACCGCGCCGTCGGGCCGCTCCTCGAACCGCAGCTCTGGGTTGCGGCGCAGCGCACCGGGGTTCCAAGGAAGCTCCGCGAGGTAGCGCTGGATCTCGCCCCGGTCGACCGCCGGACCTTCTCCATGCGCAAGCGAGACGGCGCCCCAGAGCTTGGCGTCGAGTCGGCCGTGTCCTTCCTCGTAGGCGTCCTCCACCACCGCCGTCACGAAGGGGGCCATCTTCACTCGCGCATGCCAGCAGAATGACGTCTCGCTCACCGCGAGCCACTGCTCCGCGGTGAATGGGAGCCACTTGCCGGCCGGGTCGAGCCGCATCGTGCCGCGCTGCTCGATGACGATGCGGGAGACGGAGGACGAGACGGCGCCTGCCTTGGTGAGGTAGCGCTCCAGCGGAGGGGGCAACACGGACGACATCGGCGGCAGTTTACTCGTCCTCACCCCAGGACGCGTCGAGGTGTAGCAAACCCATGGAAAGGTTTGGCCGCACCGAACCTGGGCGCATGCGGGCAAACGTGCGAAGACGCCGCGGTGAACCAGCCCGCCGCCTTCTCGACCCTCGGAACCGTGGCCCCCACCAAGCTGACGGAGGCTCGTCTTCAGGTGCATTGGGCGCTGCAGGTGCTGGCCGCCGTGGGCGCGTCTTTGCTCCCCAAGCGAGACGACGACAGCCACACGGCGTCGAGCTGGGACGAGCGGTTCAACTGCTTCGTCACCGAGACCCTTCCCGGGGGCGAGCTCCGTGTCCGACTCTACCCCGCGAGCCTCACCCTCGCGGTGACCAAGAGCACGGTCGTCACCGCCGAGCTCGGTCTCGATGGCCACACCCTGGAGGAAGCACTGGCGTGGACCGCAAACGAGCTCGCGCGGGGACCGCTGACTCGCCCCGACTACGACATGCCGGCCCATCCGATAGGCGACGGCGCCCGGTTCGGCGGCCACACGGAAGCCCGAGAGGAGCTCGCCGACTGGTACGCGTCGATGGTGTCCCTGCTGAACGCCTTGGCGAGCCACGACGATGCCACGCCGGTGCGATGCTGGCCGCACCACTTCGACATGGCCACGCTGGTAACCCTCGACCCTGATGCAGAAGATGCTGAGCGTGCGCGCTCGATCGGGATCGGACTCAGCCCTGGCGATGGCACCTTCGACCAGCCCTACCTCTACATCACCCCGTGGCCCTACCCCCCTGCCGAGGCCGAGCTTCCGGTACTCCCGGCCGGAGGCTGGCACCGCGAAGGGTTCACGGCTGCAGTTCTCACCGGCGAGGACATCTTGTCCGTCGGCGCCTCGGAGCGAATCGCCCTGGTCGGAGGCTTCGTCGAGGCGGGCGTCAGCGCGACCTACGCACTGCTCGACACTTGAGCCCCGCGTCCGGCCGATTCATCCCCGCCGTCCGTCTCCGGCGGGACATCCAGCGTCAGGTCTTTCGCGGGCAGGGTCATCTTCAGCCCGTCACGCTCAGGCAACGGATCGAGGGTTCCATTCCATCGCCGCTCGACGAGCCGCCGGCATAGGTGCACGCCAAGGCTACGACCGGTCGCGTCTTGTACCGACAGCGGCTTCACGTCGAGCAGCACCTCCGCAACGGCCGCGTTGCTCAGCCACGACACCTCAATCGACGACGCCTCATTCTCGGCGCGCACGCGAACGCTGAGACGCTTGTCCGCGCCGGCGTCGGATATCGCTTCGGTCACGAAGGCCAAGAGGCTCGACAGGGCCTGCGTCAGCTCGAGACCGA
This sequence comes from Polyangia bacterium, assembly GCA_030426145.1. Classification (GTDB taxonomy): domain Bacteria; phylum Myxococcota_A; class Polyangia; order Polyangiales; family Polyangiaceae; genus JAPYTK01. Next base: position 13,623 of record JAUHZF010000067.1, on the reverse strand, counting down.
AGGGCACGCTACGCCCTTCGACGTCGCCTTCTCTCAGCACCTGCACGACGAGTCCGGCCTCTTTCAACGCACCGTCGGCCATGCTCAATGCTCTTCGCACGACCACCATGAGCGCCATGGGCTCCGACGCCTGCTCGTGACCATCGCGAAACACCTCGGCGAACTCGTTCACCACCGTGTTCATCTTGGCCACGGCCTCTCCCATCTCGTCGGCCACCATGCGCAGCGACGCCGTCTCTCCGGCCTCGAGATGCAGCTCGTCGACCAATAGCTGCGCCGCCATGAGGGGCTGCCGCCATTGATGTGCGATCGACGCCACCATCGAGCCCGCAGCCAGCCGATGGGTCTGTGCGAGCAGCACGTCCTCGCGCTCGCGAACGCGCTGCAAAGCCCGTTCAACCTGCTCTTCGAGGTCGCGGTTCGCAACCTCGAGACGCTCACGCTGCTCCTCGGTGAGCGCCACCATCTCCCCAAAGCTGCTCCCGAGCTCGTCGAGCTCGCGAATCCCCGTTTCTACCCGTGGCCGGGAGCGATCTCGGGAAGCCTGCATCAGCGCCTCCAGTGGTCCACCTACGCCATCGGCAAGCTCCCGCGAGCTCCGGTACACCCAGAGAAAGAACATGGCGTAGAAGGCGGCCATGGCCGCGATGATGCCGAGACCGACGTTGCGGGTCTGTTCCTCGATGAGCACGACCGGCTGCACGACGTCCGCGCGACGGACCAGAACCGCCAGGCGCCACCCGGTCTGCGCCACCGTCGCGTGGGTCACGAGGAAGCTCTCCCCTCCGATGCTCACCACACCGTCGTCGGCTTCGCTCCCGAGCGCACTGGCCAAGTGATGACCGGCGTCGTCGTCGCCGAGCAACTCCGCGAGCGTCGTACGAGCGCCCAGCTTCTGCTCCGACGTGACGTCGTGTACCCCCACGCTGCCCAGCAGGTCGCGTCCCTTGGGAAATCGCTCCGCCGCCGCGTGATTGAGCGCCAGCGGCACGCCATCTCGCGTCAAGAGCAGCGCCGGCGCCTCGTAGGACACCTCGAGATCGAGCGCCAGACTCGCCAGGCGAGGAACCGTCACGTCTACGCCGACCACGCCCTCCAGCACATCGCCGCGATAGGCGGGCGCGATCGAGGACACCATCCAGCCACCCCCGGCTGGATCGAGATAGGTATCGGTCCAGGTCGGTGCGCGCGACGGGTTGTGAAGGGCGTCGGCTTCGTAGAAGAAGGCATACTTCCGCATGTCCATATTCGGCGGAAACTGGTCGGCCGCCTTCGGAATGAACGGGAAGTAGCGATTGAAACCGTCGGCCGTGTTCAGGTACGCGGCCACGACGTGAGGATCATGGCGCACGGTCGCCGCGAGCGTCGGGTCGAGGGCCTCCGTCAGCGCCACCTTTGCCCATTGCGGCTCGCCGAGCTCCGTCGTCGCGGCGTAGAAGATGGAAGCGCCACCGTCATCCTCGACCTGGTAGAGGGCGCCCCCACGTCCCCGTGCGTAATCCTCCTTGCGCAGCTCCTGCATGGCCGCGACTTCACCCGAGAAGAGCTGCTGCGTGTGGACCCGTATCAGGTCGGTCTGGGCTTCGATGCCTCCGAGACGGGCCGAGAGCTGAGCCGCCCGGTCGCGGCAGACCTCCGCCAGATTCTGTCGGAGTGCGTCCAAGAGCTCGGTGCGCCAGCGCCCAGCCACGCGCTCGCCGAAGCCGAAGTAGATAGCTAGGAGAGACAGCTCGACCACCAGAAGCGGAACGAGCGCGCTCCGGAGGGTGTGGTACCGCAGGACGGTGCGGAGTGACTTCTTCGCTGGCCGCCCCATGCACCGCTCATCCGGTGTTCGAGGTCTCCGCGTACCTCTCGACGGTCAGGGCTCGCTGCAGCGCCGCAGCAATGGTCGGCAGCTCTACCGGCTTCGACAACACGTCGCGTAGGACGCCGCGCCCGAGAAGCTGCTCGAGTCCAGACGGCTTGTAGGCCGTGATCATCACGACGGGGATGTCGGGCCATCGTTCGAAGATCGTGGTCGCGAGCTCCACGCCATTCATGTTCGGCATCGCGAAGTCGGTGACCACGACATCGGGACGAACCTGGCCTCCTTCGAGCCACGAGAGCGCGTCTACACCGTCCACGGCGACGTCGACCCCCGCCGCGGTGCGGCCGAGCACCCGACCGAACACGCGACGAATGAGCGGGTCGTCATCCACGAGCAGGATGCGGGCCGAGGCCAACGTTTTGGTCTTCGTCGTCAGTAGCTCGCCGCTCGCCGGCACCGACTCGGGCGGAGCAGATTCTCGCGCCGGGATCGACGGTTGTGGGAATCGAGAGGGCGGGGGAAACAGAACCCGCATGATGGTGCCCCGCTCGGGACCGGGCTCGATCTCCAGCCGCGCCGAAGCGCGCACCAAGACCGCGTTGACGATCGCCAGACCCAAACCCGAACCCGTGGACTTGGTGGTGAAGAAGGGTTCCATCGCGCGGCGTCGAACCACCTCCGGCATGCCCACGCCTTCGTCTTCTACGGTGAGCTCGACGCCGTCCTCTCGGTCGCGAACCCTGATCGTCACCGTGCCGCCGCGCCCCTCCATGGCCTGGCTCGCATTGACGACCAGGTTGAGCACGAGCTGTTCGAGCCCCGTTCGATCGATGTTCACGATGACGTCTTCGTCGGGTGCGTCGAGCTCGATGTTCTGGCCCGACGCCAGCAGTCGCCCGAGCAGAGGAAGTCGCGTCCGTAGCCCCTCGACCAACGCACAAGGCGTTGCCCCGCCCTGGCCGCTCACCGCGAGACGCTTGAGCTGCGATACCAATCTCGCGAGGGTATTGGCCGCCATGTCGATCGTTTCGAGGTCCTCGTCATCTCGAAGCTCCTCCCGGTCTTCGCGCAGTCCTTCGGCGGAGGCCTGAATCGCCGTGAGGAGGTTGCTCACGTCGTGTGCCACGCCGCGGGCCAGAAGCTGCATCGTGCGCAGGTTTTCCTCAGCGCGCTCCCGCGCCTCCTCAGCTCGATGGCGGCGCAGGTCTAGGACCGAGCCGACGGCATGGGCAGGGACACCTTGCTCCGACATCGAAAGGCCCACGGAGACGAGAACGGGGATGAGGTGCCCCTCTCGATGGCGGAAGGTCTTCTCGAGGCTGTAGCTCTTGCGTCGACCGGCCAAGACGTCGTTGGTCAAGTCGCGCTCGCGGCCCTCGGGATCGGGGCCCGACAGGTCCTTGACCCAGGTTCCCTTCAGCTCGTCGACCTCGTACCCGACGAGGGTGGCGAAGGCTTGGTTCACCGCGAGCAGCAGGCCTCGAACGTCGGACACCACGAGGCCGACTTGGGCGCGCTCGAAGGCGGCCTGGTAGACGTCGCTTCGCTCGTCGAGCTCGGTGTCGGCGTAGCTCGAGAGCACCAACTCACGCAGCCAACATCTCAGCTCCCTGGGCTTGCCGTCGGCGCGTGCGGCGACGGGCTCGGACAGCGACCACCTGCCGCTCTCGACCCCCTCGAGGACCTCGCCAGCCGACATGGGCCCCTCGCCCCTGATCCACCACTGGGCAGAGTGAGAAGAGGGGCTGGCCATGGTTCATGGTCTCCAAAAACCGGGAAAGTGGCAAGAGCCACCGCCGTCTCGAGACTGCGCACCATGTGGGTGCGCAAGTGGGGCCTGACCGGCGCGGTCTGGAACCCAACGGGGCGTCATACCACCAGCTCGAGCGCGGACGACTCGGGTTCTCGTTCCCCCGACGCCGATAGGCCAGCCGCCGTGAGGGCGTCGGATAGTTCATCTGAAGAAAAAGGCTTCCTGAGCAAGGCGACGTGCGGCAGCTGGTTGACGGCGCCTCGCACGGCCTGGTCGGCGCGACCGGTCACGAGCACGGCCGGAAGCTTGGGCCACCTCCGGTGGACCTCGTGGAGGATCGACAAACCATCTCTTCCCGGCATGTGGAGGTCGGTCAGCAACAGGTCGGGCGGGTCCCCCGCTTCGAGGAGGCGGATGGCCGTCTCCCCATCGTGGGCCAGTGTCACGACGAAGCCCGACCGCTTGAGGATTCGCCGCGTCGTCCGCGCGACGAGGCGCTCGTCCTCGACGAGGAGAATCGTTCGCCCCGCGCCGACCAATGGCGACGCCTTTACCCTAGGCCGCGTTTCCGTGACGACATCGAGCTCTCCCGGGGGCAGGTGAACCGAAATCCGCGTCCCGCTCCCGAGCGTCGAGTCCACCTCGATGAAGCCACGGTGGCTCCGCACGATGCCGAGCACGGTCGGCAACCCGAGCCCCGTCCCCTCCGTGGGTCCCTTGGTGCTGAAGAAGGGCTCGAACATGGCCGCTTTGACCTCATCGGTGAGCCCACTGCCCTGATCGATGACCTCGACGCACACGTAGCGCCCAGGCGCTGCGTCCTCCGCCCCGATCCCTCCCGTCCGCTCCACCTCACGCATCTCCGCGCGAACCTCGAGCGTGCCTCCTTCGTGCATGGCGTCACGTGCATTGATGCAGAGATTCAGCAGCACCTGCTGTAGCTGCGTTCGGTCTCCCATGACCGCCAGTCCGGGGCTCTCGACCGCGGTGACGAGTCGGATGTTCTTGGGCAAGGTGACCTCGAGCATGCGCTCGACGCCGCGCACCAATTCGCGCATCCCCACTGCGTTCGGCTCGCCACTCGCGCCCCTCGCAAAGGTCAGAAGCTGGCGCAACATGCCGACCGCGTGGCCGACACCGTCTTCTAGGATGTCGACGATCTCGCGCGAAACTTCAGGAATCGCCCTGACGTCCTCGATGGCGAGGCGAACCGGCGTCAGCGCATTGTTGAGGTCATGGGCGATCCCACCGGTGAGACTCCCGATCGCGTCGAGACGCTGGTTGCGCAGGTGCTCCTCTTCAGACCTCACCCGCTCGGTCACGTCGCGGGTGACCGCGAGCATGGCCACCACTTCGCCGCTACCGTTGGCGTGGCGAAGGGGAGCCGCATGTTGCTCCATCCACCGCTTCGTTCCGTCGAGGGCTACGAGCTCGAACGTCTGCTTACGCGACTCGCCGCGAAAGACGGCACGTACGTCATCCTCGAAGGCATCCCGAAATCCGGGTGCGAGAAGGTCACGCACATCGCACCCCTCCACCTCCGACAGATCCCCGGCCCCGACATAGCGCAGGCCAGCTGGGTTCATATCGAGCAGTCGCATCTCCGCGTCCACGAGCTTCACGCATTCGGGCTCATGATTCAGGATGGTGCGCAACCGCGCCTCGCTCTCGGCGAGAGCTTCGCGGCTCCGCACAGCCTCATCGAGCTGAATGAGCTGATTGGCGCGGGCCCGGGTCGCGAGCCGCTGGGCCACGGTTAGAGCAGCCACCCAACCCATGGCATCGAGGGGCCCTGCACCATCCGCAAAGGGTCCAACGCCATGGCCCACCGCCACGGTGATGACGATGGCCAATGCCAAGACCAAGAGACCCGCGGTGATGCGGTCGCGCGTGACCGCCACGAAGACGACCGGTACCGCGGCGAGGGCCGCAAAGGCTAGCGGGGGGAGCCCCATCATGGCGACGAGTGCGCCGACGCCGACGACGAGCACCCCACAGTTGGCGAGCACACCGGGTGCCGTGGTCCAAGCGCGCCGCGCGAGCGCATCCTTCACCGACAGGGCCGTGGCCCCCACCAGGGCCATGCCGACCGCGGAGCTGACCCACCAGAGAGGGGCGGCCTCGAGCCATTGGGCCTCGGAACCACCCACGAACCACGTCGCGGCCGCGACCACAGCGGCGGTTGTCGCGCCCGCCGAAACGGCGATGAAGCAACGGCCCGTCTCGGGCCCCGAGCCAGGGTCGGCGCCGAGCAGACACGTCAGGCGGGCCCCCACAACGGAGCCGGCCACCTGCGCGGTGGCCAACCCCACGGACACTCCGGGAGATAAGTCGCTTCGCGCAGCCACCACCAAAGCGGCGAGTCCTACCGGCACCGCCGCCCGCAGCCCCATCCTCACGACCGCGGCGAGGCCGAGTCCGGTCGCCACCGACACGATGGGGAGGCCATCGTGAAGGGGCACGAGCGAACCGAGCCACCCCGCCAACAGGCAGGAAGCGAAGAGTGCGAAAAGCGTCACGACGGTTTTCACCTGGTTACCCAGGAGTACGAACGGCCAGACAGCCGTCAGCTTGAGAACACGCAGCCCGTGCACCGGGAAGTCGCTAGGCGAAGAATCTGCGGCATCGGAGGGGGGGGAGCCGCACGTTCCGCCTCGTGGGAGGCTTGCCGCACGATGGCACGAATGATGGATTTGATGACGCCCATGCCTCGCGAGAGCGCCATCGCCACCCTGTCGCGCCTGCTCACATCAGCGTCGCTGCGCGAACGCATCGCCTCGATGCCGCTTCCCGATGAGGGTCACGGCGTCGACGTCTTCGGCTTGAACCGGGAGTGGGTCGCCTTCGGCGTGGGTCTGATGCGCGGTCTCTACGAGCAGTGGTTCCGCGTGGCGTCCAGCGGTCACGAGAACATCCCCAGCCACGGGGCCGCCATCCTCGCCGCCAACCACAGCGGCACCCTTCCCTTCGATGCGATGATGCTGTGGACCGACGTGGTGCGAAACACGAACCCGCCGCGGCTCGCGCGCACCATCGCAGATCACTTCGTGCCCAACCTTCCCTTCGTCAGCACCCTCTATGCCCGCACGGGAGCGGTAGGAGGCAGTCGGGCCAACCTGCACGCATTGTTGGAGCGCGGTGACCTCGTCGCGGTCTTCCCGGAGGGTACCCCCGGAATCGGGAAACACTTTCGCGATCGGTACCGCCTCCAAACCTGGCGGGTGGGCCACGTCGAGTTCGCCCTCCACCACCGCGCTCCGGTCGTGCCGGTGGCGATCGTGGGCGCTGAAGAGCAGATGCCGCAAATCGGCCGGATCCCGGTGGGCTCCAAGGTCTTCGGCGCCCCCTACCTGCCCGTGATGCTCACACCCTTCCCGTTGCCGGTGAAGTACCACATTCGCTACGGCGAGCCGCTCTACCTGCACCAATCGTTCGACCCCGAGCGCTATGCCGATCCGGAGGTGCTCGAACGCGCGGCGGGCTTGGTTGCGGGCAAGGTCAACGAACTGCTCGAGCTGGGCCTTCGGGAACGTAAGGGGATCTTCCGATGAGGCGTGTTCTACTCACGGGTGCCACCACACCCTTGGGGGCGGGATTGATTCGCCGGCTGCTCGGGCGCGACGACGTGAGCCTCGTGGTAGCCGTAGCCCGCCCGGGGGAGATGCCTCCGGTGGGCATCGACGACGGTCGCTTCGTGTTCGTCAACGCCGACCTCACGAGGAGTCGTGGGGTGCGCGACGTACTTTGGGGTCCAGCCAAGAGGGCCAATGCGCTGGTCTTGGCCGCGCACCACCGGAGCGTGCGTAACGTGGGTCGTCGCGCCCGACTGCTCAACGTCGAGAGCACACGGATGATGCTCAACATGGCCGAGAGCCACCCGCACCTCGAGCGCGTGGTCTATCGCAGCTTCGGCGACGTCTACCGCGTCGACAGCAAGCAGCCGGCGATGATCGACGAGTATCACCCCCTCAACCTCGACCCTCGCACGCCCCAGTGGATTCGCGACCGCGTCGAAGCCGACACGATGGTCAGTACGCGCACGGGCCTGTCGCCCCTCAACATCACGGTGCTGCGCTTTGCGCCCACGCTCGCGCGCAACATGGGCAGCCAGCTCTACGACTTCCTCGACGCTCCGGTGTGCTTCACGCCGCTCGGCTTCGACCCCATCCTCAACGTCATCGATCTCCGCGACATGGTGCGCGCCATCGACAAGGCACTGTCGAACGACGTGGAGGGGATCTTCAACATCCCGGGTCGTGACACCCTGGCCATGTCGGAGGCCATCCGCCGCTTCGGCAAGCGCGAGATCGGCGTCCCGGGCGCAGCGCTGTCTCGGCTCTACCGGGCTCGGGCTCGACTGGTGGGCGGCGAGTTCGACTACGAGCTCAACCGCGGACGCTTTCACTGGAATGGCGTGCTCGACGGCCGCCGCGCGAGGCTTCAGTTGGGTTTCGTACCCGAGCACGGCATCAACTGGCCCGTAGGGGGCAGCCTCCCCGAGACGGCCGGCGGCCCTTTCTCGCTGCGCGCGCCAGCCGGAAGCGGGCTTCCCTCCACCGAAGCGAGTCCCGAGCCCGCGGTAAAGCTGGTGCGGTAGCGGCCCGTCGGAAGAATCCGCAAGCGGGACGAAGAAGATGTCGAGCGCGAGACCGCTGACACGTCGGTGTCAGGAGAGGCGGTGTGCGACCCTTGTTGGAGCCGCCATCCTGCGAGATGACACCTCGACGCGGCGCAGGGTTGCGCCACGAGAAAGACGACGAAGAAGACATGAACGCCCACGAAATCGGTAAGAAGCTGGTCGCCCTCTGCAAGGAAGGGAAGAACCGCGAGTGCATCGACGCCTTCTACAGCGACGACATCGAAAGCGTAGAGGCGGCGCCCCCGCCTGCAGGTGGCGAGCGCGTCAAGAAGGGCATCCAGGCCATTCGCGGCAAGGACGAGTGGTGGACCACGAACCACGAGGTCCACGAAGCCAAGGTCGAGGGCCCCTGGCCCCACGGTGACGACAAGTTCGCCGTGCGTTTCACCTACGACATCACCAACAAGCCCAGCGGCATGCGCATGACGATGGATGAGATCGCCGTGTACACGGTCAACGGCGGCAAGATCGTCAAAGAAGAGTTCTTCTACGACATGGGCGGTTGAATCGTCGGCGAAGCCCTGTTGCTAAGCGGGTTCGAGGTTCGAGGTTCGAGGTTCGAGGTTCGAGGTTCGAGGTTCGAGGTTCGAGGTTCGAGGTTCGAGGTTCGAGGTTCGAGGTTCGAGGTTCGAGGTCCTCGAGCCCGAGAACGAGTCACCCGTTCATGCTGCTCAGCAGCCACCAGGCAACGTGCGCCGCCAATACGGCTGCGCCTGCCCGCACGATGCGCTCCGACTCGGGCCGGGCTGGTTTACCTTCACCTTCACGAAGCTGATCGCCGGTGGCGAGCACGACATCGAGGACCGCGCAGAAGAGAATGGCCCCGGCTTGGCCGGGAACCAGCAGCGCCGCCACGAACGACCCGAGGAAGACGAGCCCCGTCTGGGAATGGCCGGTATAGAAGTGCGCGCCTCCGAGCGGAACGAGGATGCCCGCCGACCAGATCACCAATCGGGGCTTCTGAGCGGGTATCGCGTCCTCTTCGCGATCGGCTTTGAACGCAGCCGCCTGCACCCTACGCACCATGGCGCCGGTCAGGCGCCCACCACGCAGGGCTTCGCGTAGCGGGTCGAGCACCTCGAAGACGAGGTTGGCTACGGTTTCTTGGGGATCGCGTAGCGCTTCGCCTTCTGCACCACGCTCGGCCAATGCGCGCACGGCGGCCTGTACCGCGCCTTCCGCACCGTAGAGCGTTCCCACCATCAGCTCGTCGTCGGGGTTGAAACGTGGCACATCGAAGTCACCGCGGGAGATGATCTGCTCGCCCACGCCGATGAGGGCAGCGCGGGCTCGACCTTCGATGTCGCGCTCACCCTGCTGCCGGGCGTCTGCCGCAATCAACAGGTCGGCGGATCGGGCGAGCTGTGCGGCCGCGAAGAGCGCCCATTGCCGCCGCTCGGGAGGGGCCGTGCGGTAGTCCATGCGGTCCGGCGCGCCCGCCTCCGCCTCGCATGCTTTGGCCGCTTCACGACACTCAGCGGCATCCTTCAATGCCCGCGCCGCGTTCAAGGCGCGCTCGACCAGAGGCACGTCCGCCGCGGGTACGCCGTCTCGAACCAAGTGGTCCACCACGGCCATGGCGGCATCGACCAGACAGACCAGGGGCAGGCCCTCGATGGCCGCCAGCCACAACAGCCAGTCCCCTCGCGGCGTCTGGTCCCAAGCCTCGTCGATGGGGCGTTTGGCGACCCAGCGTCGCAGCTCGGCCGGAGCGCCGGCGGCCTTCAGCTTTCCCGAAGGATCGCCGACGACCGCCTTGCTCGCCACCGGCCGGTCGAGGGAAGGGCGACGCTTCACTCCCCGCTCCCCCCCGACCTCATGTCGTTCAGGCCGCGGAGGCCATCTTGCGGAGCACCGTGTGGAGGATGCCGCCGTTCTTGTAGTAGTCGACCTCCACCGGCGTATCGAGGCGCACGATGGCGGTGAAGGTCTTCTTGGTGCCGTCGGTCTTCGTCGCCGTGACTTCGATCTCCTGCAGCGCTGCGAGGTCGTCGCCAATGGGGATGTCGAAGGTCTCGGTGCCATCGAGCCCGAGCTCGTCGGCCCCCTCGCCATCCTTGAAGCAGAGCGGAAGCACGCCCATGCCCACGAGGTTCGAGCGGTGGATGCGCTCGAAGCTCTTGGTGATGACAGCCTTCACGCCGAGGAGCAGCGTTCCCTTGGCCGCCCAGTCGCGGCTGGAGCCGGTGCCGTACTGCGTGCCGCCGAGCACGACGAGCGGGGTGCCGCTGTCGACGTACTTCATCGCCGCGTCGTAGACGAACTCGACCTCGCCCGTAGGCAGGTACTTGGTGTAGCCACCCTCGGTGCCAGGCGCGAGCTGGTTGCGGATGCGCACGTTGGCAAAGGTGCCGCGCATCATCACCTCGTGGTTGCCGCGACGGCTGCCGAAGCTGTTGAACTGCGACTTCGTCACGCCCTTGCCCTTGAGGTACCTCCCGGCCGGTCCGTCTTCGGGGATGGCGCCGGCAGGGCTGATGTGGTCGGTGGTGACCGAGTCGCCGAGCTTGAGGAGGACCTTGGCGCCCTCGATGGGTTTTACGGCCGCGACGTCCTTGCCCATGCCCTGGAAGAAGGGCGGGAGCTGCACGTAGGTGCTGGCGTCGCTCCAGGGGTAGATCTCAACCTGCTGGGTCTCGATGGAGTCCCAGCGCGGCTCCTCCATCACGTCGGCGTACTTCTCCTTGAACATCTCCGGCGTGACGCACTTCTTGATGGTCGCTTCCAGCTCGTCTTGGCTGGGCCAGATGTCCTTCAAGAAGACGTCGTTGCCCTCGGCGTCTTTAGCGATGGCATCGTTCTGCAGATCGATGTCGAGGGTACCGGCGATGGCGTAGGCCACCACGAGCGGGGGCGAGGCGAGGTAGCTCGCCTTGACCTTGTTGTGCACACGGCCCTCGAAGTTGCGGTTGCCGCTGATCACGCTACCCACCACGAGCTTGCCCTCGTCGATGGCGGCCTCGATGTCGGCGTCGAGCGGTCCCGAGTTGCCGATGCAGGTAGTGCAGCCGTAGCCGACGACGTTGAAGCCGATGGCCGCGAGGTCGTCGAGGAGCTCGGCCTTCTCGTAGTACTCGGTGACCACGCGCGAGCCGGGAGCGAGGCTCGTCTTGACCCACGGCTTGGTGGTGATCCCCTTGGCCTTGGCGTTGCGCGCCACGAGGCCGGCGGCGAGCATGACGGCCGGGTTGCTCGTGTTGGTGCACGAGGTGATGGCCGCGATGACGACCTTGCCGTGGTCGAGGGCGTAGTCCTTGCCCTTCACCTGGGCCTTTGCCGCGGTGTCGGTGACGCCGTGCCCCTGGAAGCCGACCTTGGCCGTGAGGCTCTCCGTGAAGTGCTTCTGCATGGCCGACAGATCGACGCGGTCCTGCGGGCGCTTGGGACCGGCGAGGGCCGGCTCCACGTCGGCGAGGTCGAGCTCGAGGGTATCGGTGAACTCGGGGTCGGCGCTGTCGGCGGTGTGGAAGAGCCCCTGAGCCTTGTAGTAGGCCTCCACGTTCTTCACGTGGTTCTCGTCGCGGCCGGTGAGCCGCATGTAGGTGAGGGTCTGCTCGTCGACGGGGAAGAACCCGCAGGTCGCGCCATACTCGGGGGCCATGTTGGCGATGGTGGCGCGGTCGCTCAGGGTGAGGTTCTTCATGCCCTCGCCGTAGAACTCGACGAACTTCCCGACCACACCCTTCTGGCGCAGCATCTCCACGATGCGCAGGGTCATGTCCGTCGCGGTGACGCCGGCCTTTAGCTTGCCCGTGAGCTTGAAGCCGACCACGTCGGGGGCGAGCATGTAGATGGGCTGGCCGAGCATGACGGCCTCCGCCTCGATGCCGCCGACGCCCCAGCCGAGCACACCGATGCCGTTGATCATCGTCGTGTGCGAGTCGGTGCCGACCAAGCTGTCGGGGTAGAAAACCTGATCGTCACCGTGCTTCTGGGTGTGGGCCACGGTGGCGATCCACTCCAGGTTGACCTGGTGCACGATGCCTCGGCCCGGAGGCACGGCGCGGAAGTTGTCGAGGTTCTTCTGTCCCCACTTGAGGAACTCGTAACGCTCGTCGTTGCGCTTGTACTCGATGTTCAGGTTCTTGATGAGGGCGTCGGGGTCGCGCCCGTCGATGTCGACCTGAACCGAGTGATCGATGACGAGGTCGACGTTGACCGCGGGGTTGACCTTCTTGGGGTCGCCGCCGAGCTCGACGATGGCGTTGCGGCAAGCCGCGATGTCGACCACCGCCGGTACGCCGGTGAAGTCCTGCAGGATGACGCGGGCAGGGATGAAGGGGATCTCCTTCCGCTCGCCTTTGGGCTTCCAGCCGGCGATCTCGGCCACGTCCTCATCACGCACCAGGAAACCGTCGTGGTTTCGCAGGGCGGCCTCGAGCAGGACCCGGATCGAGAAGGGCAGCTTGCTCAGGGTGGTGAGGCCCTTGTCCTCGAGGGCCTGGAGCTTGAAGTAGGTGCCCTCACCGCCGCCGGCGAGGGGGAAGGTCGTGCGGGATCCGTAGGTGTCGTCGCTCATACAGGGCGCGGTATACCACCGGTGGAGCGAAAGTGCCCCCCGAGGCGACGCGCGCCGCAGCGGCTCAGAACGTGCCCCGAACGGAGACCAAGCCCACACCAGGACCCACGACCGGGTGGACCCCGACCGTGAAGTCGACGTCACCATCCCCCTCGGGCCCAGCCTCGTCGGGAGGAAGTACGCGCGGGGTGGGCTCGAGCGCGTAGATGAGCCCCCCCGTGAGCACGGCGGCCGCCCCGATCCCTCCCGCGATGGCACCAGCGGTCATGAAGTCATCACGGTCGGACACGGCGTCGCGGTACTTCGCGAGGTCGTCGGTGGAGGTGTTGCCGGCGGTGCGCGCGTCCCGCAGCTCGATGGCGTCGGCCTGTCGGATGAAAGCGTAGGTCGCGAGAGCCCCTCCGGTGATCACGGCGGCCCCGCCGAGACCCATCAACGACCAGGCGCTCACCCGCTGAGGTGTGGGCGTGAGGTCGACCTCGAGCGTGTAACCCGCGCCGCGCTCGAACGACGCCGTGGTCTGGTACGGCGCGTAGCCAGCCCGCACCACGGACACGAAGCGCTCCCCAGGATCGATGGAGACCTCCGTCGGCGCGTCGGCGAGGAGCTGCCCGTCGACGTGGAGCTCGCCGCTCGATCCCACGACCTTCAGCCGCGCTGGCCGCGGCACCAGCGCGACCGCCTGTGGCACGAGCTCGCCATCCACCGCAGTCACCGTCACCTCGGTCGGGGTGTGGTTCGGGGCCTCCACGCGCACCTTGTGCGGACCAGGCTGGGTCTCGAGCACCAAGGGCGCGACCGGCCACGCGCTCGGCGGCGCGGGGGCGATCGAGGCCGCCTTCAGCGTGCTCGCGCTCCGCCACGGCGCCCTCCCCCCGACCCTCCACCTCGAGGATCCGGAC
>JAUHZF010000461.1 GCA_030426145.1 Polyangia bacterium | reverse complement strand
CCGGTGACGCCGTGGATACGACGGCGTCCCGTGCGCGCCGCCTCCAGCCTTCGTTGGGCACGCGCATCACCGGTGCCCTGGACGACAAAACGCCCGGGCGCGTCGTAGAGCTCGAGGCTCGCGTCTTCGTCTGCCTCGTATTCCGACTGCAGGCCGAGCCGCGGTCGCTCGAAGTCGTAATCCCTCAGGGTCACCTTGCCGGGCCGCACCTCTTGGCGCTGCGCGGTGCCGGTCACCTCGTCGGGGCCTGGCACCATGCCCTCGCCGAGGCGGGTGGTGAGCTGCGCTGGCGTGCCCGGGCCGAGCTGATCGTCGAAGACGACGACCACGTCGCGGCCATCGCGCGTGAGCACGGCAAAGTGCAGGCCTTCTTCGGCGAGCAGACGCTGCAAGAAGACGACGTCGGACTCGCGGTACTGGGCGGTGTGTACGCGCTCGGCCGGCGGCGCATCGAGGGTGACCTCGACGTCGAGCCCGGAGAGGACCTCCTTGGCGATCGCGTCGGGCGACTGGTCGCGGAAGATCCGCGCGTCGAGGCCGAGCGCCAAGCGCCCCAGCCGCGGCTCGACGGTGAGCCGCACTGGCGTGACCCGCCGCCCCTGCTCGTACCTCGGGCGCCCACCCACCACCTCCATCACCACGCCGACGATGTCGCGAGGCGCGGCAACACCATCGTTGATGGTGATGGTGACGGATTCGCCGAGCCAGCGCTCGATGGGCGGCGCTTCATCCCAGAGCCCGAAGGTGACTTCGGTGCGTGGGATTTCGTCCAGGCGCTCCACGTGGGACAGCTCGGCGACCGCACGGGTCTGGCCGGCGAGCTCGATGGTGACGGTCCACTCCATAGGCGCTAGCCCAGCTTGAGGCTGCCTCCACTCTTGTTGATGGCCCCCGAGAGCTTGATCGAAGGCGCCTTGATGGTGATGGGGCCGCCATTGAGCTTGATGCTCGAGCCGCCAGCGATGAGATGACCTGCGCCGCCTCCCATCAGGATCTGGGGGGCTTGAATGTTGATGTCCCCGCTCACGAGGCGCGCCCGCGCGCCGCCCACGAGCTGGGTGACGCTGGCCGCGCTCTGCTCGTAACCGGCGGCGAGGTGGCCTTCGGCGGCGGTACAGGTTTGCGTCTTGGCCCCTTCGACCACCTCCGCGTGCGTGCCCCCGACGAGATGCCCGATGATCGCCCCCGCGGTGGTCGTGAGCGCGGCGTCGCAGGTCTCGATGACCCCCGCCGCAGCGAGGAGGCCTTGTACGCTGCCCACCGTGCGGGTGAGGGATGCCGACACGCCGTCGCGCACGCCATTGCTGATGGTGAGTCGATTCCCCGCGATGCTCTCGGCTCGCGTCGACCCGCTCTCTTTCAGGTTGGCGGTGGTGGTGATGGTCTCGTTGCCGCCGACGGTGACGGCCTGGGCCCCTTTCACCTTGTTCTGACGCGCATCGCCCACGTCGGTGGTTTGGTTGCCGCCGATGTTCTGGATGTCGCTCCCGGTCACCGTGAGCGCGGCATTGGCGCCCACCTTCACCGTCTCTTCGCCCGCGACCGTCTCTTCGCGGCTGTCGCCGACGACGGTGTTCATGTCCTTCTGTGCGTTCATGGCGAACGACTGTCCGCCCGCACCGTCGCCGAGGGAGATCGCGTTCTTGCCCGCGGCTCCTGGTGTGACCATCGATTCGAACACGGTGCTCGGACCCTCGGCGGGAAGCCCCGCGGGGGGTGGGTGCTCGGCGTCGTAGAGTCGGCCCACCACGTAGGGTCGATCGGGGTCGCCGTGGTGAAAGGCCACCGCAACCTCCCACCCCACGCGCGGCAAGATCATCGCCCCCCCGAGCTGGAGCTGCGTCACCCTCAGCCAGCAGCTCGCGGAGTCATCACTCTTGCCTGAGCGATCCCAGGGAAACATCACCTTCACCCGCCCGAGCTCGTCGGTGTGGATGTGCTGCTCGCCCGCCGTCTCGCCCACGATGCGAGCCGACATCACGCCGTCGACGCGTGGACGTCGCGCGCGACGAGGGGGGGCATGGCGCACGTCTTCGTGCACGGCGACCACCTCGGCGTCGACGGCGCCGGAAGTGCCGCTCATGTTGCTGTCGATTCGCTTGACGACGTATCGCCCTTCGAACCTCGCGTCGGGCACACCTTCCACCCGAAACACCGCGCCGGGGTGCAAGCCCATGGTGGCGGTCTGGAGGGTGACCTCGTCGGCGTCGTGGCGGTCGGCATCGAGCTCCACCTGAGCGCGTCGGGCCGCCACGTCACCATCCACGAAGCCGCCGGGGAACCGGTACCGCTCGAACGGAAAGGGGGCATCGGCGGTCGCGACCGACTCTGGGGGAACGGCCGGCTTCTCGGGGTCGTAGTCGCGTAGGTGAACCGCGGCCCGTCGCAGCCGACGCCGCCGGCGAATGGCCCCGATCGGATGGGCCCCCTCGTGACCCGACGGAGAGAGCAGCATCGGCTCGCCGTCGCCGAATCCCGAAGCGTCGTCGGTGAATACGAGTCTGTGTCCGTCGGGGTCGTGCACGTAGAAGTAGTGAATCCCCTCGTCCTCGAGCAGCCGGTGCACGAAGTTCAGCTCGCTCTCGCGGTACTGCACCGTGTAGACGCGCTCGGGGTGTTCGTGCTGAAGTCGCCATTCGGCGCGGTCGTCGACGCCCGCTTCCGACAGCAGGGTGCGCACGATGTCGGGGACCGACTGGTCCTGAAAGATGCGACTGCCTACCCGTTGGCCGAGTGCGGCCATGCCGGGCCTCAGCTCGATGGCGAAGGAGAGCGTGGCACCCTTCACCTCCACGAGCTCGGCTGCGCCTGCGATGCCATCGACGATACGCGATTGCCTGCCCGCGCCTTGCATCTGAACCGCGAGGCGCTGACGGAGGAGATCTTCGGCACGAAAGTCGAGGTCTTGCGTGTGCATGACCACGCGGGCCACGAAGGGCTGGTTGAGGGCCTCACTCACCGTCGTGCCTTCCACGACGGCGTCGGCGGGGACGCCCTCACCCACCAAGCGCGCAGATTCGATTCCACTCATGCTGCCCCCCTGCGAATGACCCGGGAGAAGGTACCCGCGGGAACCGTCACCCGCTGCACGTAGCCTTCCCATTGCGCGATGCATCGATCTTGGCGAGCGACCCAATCGTCGCCATGCCATCGAACGTAGTGACCGGTCCGAACCGCGAGCTCACGCTGAAGGAAGCGGCGTTCCCACGGGGAGGCCGGGGGCTCGACGCCGCTGCGTCCAAGCTCTTGCCACGAATGTGCAGGGAGGTAGGGTTGGCCAAACCGGTAGCGTTGGGTCGCATCGAGGCCTCGAGTGGACCAATGGTCGACCGCGCGGGTTGGGACCACGACTTGGTCGGGGGAGCCGCTGTCGTCGGTGTGCAATGGTGACACGGCCCTTGGCGGAGACAGCGCAGGCTCGAGCAGGAGGAGGTCTTCGGGGTCGATGTCGACCGCCACGAACTGATCGCCGCCGAGCAGTCTCCAGAGGGCCCGCGATGCGCTCACCCACAAGGCGTCGTGCTCCAGCGCGCCGAGGAGCCATGGCACACCCTCGAGGTCACCCGCCCAGCCGAGAGCGGTGAGCCGAGCGGGGGTGGCTTCTCGTTCGACGAGCTCGCGCAGGGCGCGCGCGTCGTCGCGGTCGGCCACCAGGGCCAGGGCCAAAGCGGCGGCGTCGGCGTGGGAGCCTTGCTCGGCGTCGAGCGACGAGCGGGGCAGCCGCGCCGCATCGGGATGTCCGGCGATGGCGAGGGCCTCCCACAGGGCGCGGTCGAGGCGTGGATCTTCGCCGTGCCGCCGTGCGAGCTGCTCGAGCCGGGCGCGGGCGTGCGGTTGCACCGACGTCGCGAGGGATGGGGCGGCGGCCGCGGCGACGGCCGGATGGTCCTCCGCCGCGCGGTCGGCCTCGTCGAGGGTCAGCGCGTCGAGCCGCACCAGACCCTTCACGGCGCCAGCTCGCACCGGCCATGGTTCCACGCTCAGCAGGGCCCGCAGCGCGGTGGCGTTCCTCGGGTTGGGGGTCGCCACCAGGGCGCTCACGAAGGCATCGACGATCTCGGGGTCCTCGGGGTCGTGGGCAAAGAGCACCCGCTCGGCCGCCGCGAGGCCATCGCGACCCTCGAGCACGCCGGCCACGAAGGCCACGGCGAACACCCGCATCGGCTCCGGCGCGGGCGCATCACGGGCCCAGGCTTCGAGCTCCGTGAGGGCGGCGGGGCCGTAGCCGAGGAGGGCGTCGGAGGCCGCGAGAAGCCGCTGCTCGAGCGAGGCGAGCTCGCGCCAATCATCGCCCCACATCGGTTGGCGCTGCCAACCGCACATGCCGATCTCTTCGTAGAGCTCACGCGCATGACGACGACGCAGCTGCGCCTCGGAGGCGACGGGTCGGGTGGGCAACGGCGAGCCGGCGGTGGCCTCGGCGGGCGGCGCCCCGAGCTCACCGTCGAGCACGTGGGGCGAAGTGGGCTTGGGCGTCGTCACCGGCACGTCCGGGAGCTGGGCGGTGATGCGCTCTACCCTGCGTTCGAGGTCAGCCGCTTGCGCCAACATGGCCGCCTCCTGGAGGCCCCGATGAAACGGGGCGGGTGGCGCTTCGTCGCCGCCTTCGAGTGCCGCTACCAGCGCTTCGGTGTGGGTGGCCCAAGCTTCGGCATCGAACGGAGCTGGGGGCGCGGGCAGGTGTACGGCGCCAACCGGCAACAGCGACCGACGGGGAAGGTCGTGTAGCAACGGCTCGCCGAACGACACGCGCCATGGTGGGAGAGGACGATGGGCCCCTCGGCTGGGCAGGGGAGATGGCGGGCGCACCGGCAACTGCTCGAGCGCTTCGCGGAGGGCCACGAGGGCGACGTCTTCTTCGGGCAGGAGCCCCGGCGTAGCATCATCCGGGGCACCACCGGTCACGATGGCGAGGGCAACCGAAAGATCGGCTCGCGCTCGGTCGATGCACGGCGCGGCGGGCTCCCGGTCATCGATGGCGTCGAGCACCGCGCCCACCGCGCGACGTAGCGCGTGGGCCCCCGCGGTGGTGGCATCGTGGGGTTCCATGGCCTCGAGCTGCCGCAGCGCGCGTTGGGCCCCCCGAAGGGCTCCTTCGAGTCGTGCGGCGACCTCGGCCTCCATCGCCAATGGACTACTCCTGCCCGTGGCCGGCGTCACCCGACATGTGGACCCGTTGTCTGCCGGCGCCGGTCGGCCTATGAAAGCGATAGATGAGCACTCAAGAGGAGCCGATGCCACTCGAGAGTGTGGCGCGCGCCCAGGCCGACCTCGCGGCGGGCGCGCCGCTCGAGTCGGTCCTGGCGCGGGAGGGGGTAGAAGCCACGCGTTTGGAGAACTCCTTGGCGCACTGGCTCGAGCGAATGGCCGCGGAGGCGCAACGAGGGGTACGCAAGCTCGGCGCACGTTACGCCCGTGCGTTCCTCGACCACCGTCCCGAGCTGCTGGTGGAGCCTGCGCATGCGGAGGAGGCGGTGGCAGCGGCGCCAATCGTCGTCTCGCTGGCGCCTTCGATGGAGGGTATCGATACCACGGAGGCTGGAGGAATCCCGGCCCTGCGGGACGAGGACATCATGCCGTTCGTGAGCAACGCCCCGGTGCGTGCACCCACTTCGGCCGTGGAGCGAGGGCCCGCGCCTGCGGCGCTCGGCGGGACGGCCTTCGTCGATCGCCTCGAGCTGGATCTTCCTCCCACGCCGTTCGAAGCGACAGCGCCCGCTGCACCGCCGCCGTCGACGCGGTCTCCGTCGTCGCCTGCCACGCCCGTACCTGCACCTCCCGCCCCCGCCCCCCCACCGACCGTCGCCGCAAGCCCTGCGGAGAGCGTCGACGAAACGGCATTCGGCGTGCAGCTCGGCGACCTCGGCGTGCTCCCATTTGCTGCATCCCCGTCACCGGGACCGGGGATGCCCGCCACGGAGCCCGAGGCGGCGCCGCATGTCGCTGTCGGCGCAACGGGTCTCATCGACGCCCAGTCCTTGGCCGCGGCGCTGCCCTTCGAAGGGATCCGTGGCGTGTCGCTGGAGAAGTACGTTCAGCTCGGGGTGCTGCTCGGCCGAACGGCCCCTGCGCAGGTCGCAGCCGTTCTAGCTCAGCACGGCCTCACGCGTGATGACTGGGACACCGTCGACCGGGGCTATCGTGAGCGCATGGGGCACGATGCAGCTCTTCGCAAGCGGTTCGATGACGCGCTCGCAGCCGCACAGCGTTAGCGGGTCGCCCTCGCCATCTTCCGGGTCTACCGGTTCAAGACCTCAGCGCGATCTCGTGGGCCGATCCGCGGGACCCTCATTGTCCGCCGTAGCACTGGGCGACCTCGGCCCCGACGACCTCGCCCACCTCGGGGGAGAGGTGCCCCTTCGTGTCGAGGTACTCGCCACAGGTGGCCACGGTGGGGATGAACCCGACGACCCTCGCCGGCGCTGCGTTCTCATCGGCAGCGAGCTCGATGCCCGCCACGATGGCAGGGTGGTTGCGGGCCGCCCTCACGGTGTCGCACATGGGGTCCGAGGTGCCCACCACGGGCTGCAAGACGATGGTCTCAGCCATCGGTACCTTGCTCGCTATCGTGTCCACGGCCTGTTGGATGAGGTCCGCCCACTCCGCCGGCGTGGACTCGTGGTCCAGGACGTTGGAGCTGATGGTGAGCACGACACGGTCGACGCCGCCGAAGTCGTTTGCACATGGCGACACCAGGGACGTGGCCGGGGCATTCACGTCCCAGCCCTCGTAGGCGGGGTCGGCCCACCGCTCGACGCCGGCGCCTCCGTGCCACAACAGCTGCCAGCGGCTCCCATCGATCGCAGGGTCTCCCTCGAACCAGTC
>JAUHZF010000460.1 GCA_030426145.1 Polyangia bacterium | reverse complement strand
CTGTACGGTGGGTGGCTCGCGACCCGACGCTCC
This sequence comes from Polyangia bacterium, assembly GCA_030426145.1. Taxonomy (GTDB): domain Bacteria; phylum Myxococcota_A; class Polyangia; order Polyangiales; family Polyangiaceae; genus JAPYTK01. The sequence continues at coordinate 6,817 of JAUHZF010000460.1, read as the reverse complement.
TTCGTCTCGGCGGTCATGGTGGCCGCCGGTCTGCGCGCGCTGCCCATCGCGGCGCAGTGGTGGCTCACGACCCAGACGCCGACCCCTGCGAGCATCCTCACCATCACGAGCGCGGAGCACTTCTGCGGAGGTGCACTGACCACGACTGTGTTCGCGCTGATGATGGCGCGCGTCGACCCCCGGATCGGCGCAACCCACTTCACGGCGCTAGCCGCCCTCGAGGTCCTCGGGAAGGTCCCGGGAGGGTGGTTCAGCGGGCTGCTCGGCGACCGCTACGGCTACCCGCCGGTCTTCGCCCTCGCCACCTTGCTGTCGGTGGCCTTCGTCGGCCTGTTGGTTCCCTTGGCACGGGCCGAGCGCCGCGAGCGCGCCCTCGACACGTCGAGCGGGTGACGGAGGTCCGATCCGCGCGTTATCGTGCGGGCCATGGCCGAGACCATCTTCAGCAAGATCCTCAACGGCGACATCCCCTGCCACAAGGTCTACGAGGACGAACACGTCCTCGCCTTTCTCGACATCGGTCCCGTGAGCCACGGCCACACCCTCGTCATCCCCAAGGAGCCGGCCGAGACCCTCGACCAGCTGAGCGATGAGGCGGGCGCCGCCATCGGGCGGGTCCTGCCGCGTATCTGCCGGGCGGTGAAGAAGGTCACCGGGGTGGAGCAATACAACCTCCTCCAGAACAACGGCCCCCTCGCCCACCAGGCCGTGTTCCACGTGCACTTCCACATCATCCCCAAGCCCGACGCCGAACGAGGCCTCGGGGTGGGCTGGCCTGCGGGCAAGCTCGACGGAGATGCCGGCCAAGCGCTGGCCGCAGAGCTGCGCGCGGCCCTCGCATGACGAGCACCGGGGGCGTGACGATGCGTCGTGACGTCTGGGGGCTCCCTTTGGGGCTCGCCCTGCTGGCATCGGCCGCGGCGGGAGCGACGAGCGTGCCGTGGCCGCGCGGGCGCCCTCCGACGCCGATCGAGCTCGACGAGACCGTGAGCGACGCCGTCGAGCTGTACGACCAAGAGCGCTACGAGGAGTACCTCGAAGCCTACGAGCGCGGTGAAGACAGCGAGCACGTCTTCTTGCTCCAGACCTGGATCGATCAGGGGCGCTATTCGGTGGAGAAGCTCTTCACCTTCGGAGACGGCGCCTTCGAGCACGACTTCCAGGAGCTCGATGGCTACGGCGATGGCAGCGGTCGCAACCTCAAGCGGGTGCACGAAGGCACCTACGGCGGCCGCGATGCCCACTCCTGCGCGGGATGCCATCAGCTCGGGGGAGCCAACGGCTCCGGCAACGTCACGGCCAATGGCTTCTACTTCGGTGACGGTGAGGCCATCGGGTCGGCCGTGGTGCGCAACCCGCCCGCGGTCCTGGGGCTGGGCTACGTGCAGGCGCTCGCAGCCGAGATGACGGGCGTGCTCACGAAGTTGCGCCGGGACGCCGCGGCCAAAGCCGAGAGCAGCGGCGAGCCGGTGTTGGTGCAGCTTCAGGCCAAGGGGGTCGACTTCGGTCGCATCGTCGTGCGCCCCGACGGCACCATCGACGACACCGAGCTCGAGGGGGTCGATCCCGATCTGGTGGTGCGCCCCTTCGGCTGGAAGGGCCACACGGCGCGGCTGCGGCGCTTCGCCGAGCGGGCGGCACGGATCCACTTCGGCATACAGTCACACGTGCTCGCGGAGCAGCACCAGGAGGACCCCCAGCCCGAACGCATGGGTTGGGGCCCCAACTGGTGGGACCCCGACGGAGATGGTCATCAGCGCGAGCTCGAGGAGGGGATCCTCACCGCGATGGCGGTCTACATGGCGCTGCTGGAGGTGCCGGTCATCATCCCACCCACCGACGCCGAGCTGAGGGAGCGCTGGGCCGACGGAAGCGCCCTCTTCGACCGCATCGGGTGCACCGAGTGCCACCGGCGCAAGATGACCCTCAACCGGCTGGAATGGACCGAGACGCCCGACAGCGCGGGCAGCAAGCCGGTGACCATCCACCTCGTGACCGACGGAGAGGCGCCTCGCTCCCCGGGTGAGGTGAACCTCTTCAGCGACCTCAAGCGCCACGACATGGGTGACGATCTCGCCGACGCCAACGAGGGCCCCGACGGCGTAGCGCGAAACGTGTTCATCACACGCCCACTCTGGGGCGTGGCCGAAACGCCGCCCTATCTGCACGACGGACGCGCGGCGACGCTACTCGATGCCATTCGGTGGCACGGGGGCGAAGCCGCCACGGCGCGCTCGACGTTCGAGGAGCTCACCGCGACCCAGCGGCAGAATCTCCACATCTTCCTGCTGTCGCTGACGCGGCAGCCCAAGCTCAAGGTGGCGCAGTAGCATGAGGCTGTCCGACACCCTCAAGCTGCTCGTTCCGGTGGTCGCCGTCTTCACCGTCGGGATGTGCGCCTACGAGACGCAGCGAAAGAAGGCGCCTCCGCCGGCATCGGCGGCGAGCGCCGAACCCTTGGGGATCTATCCGCAGCAGCCTCCCGGTTTGCAGCGGGTCGACGCGCTCGCGGCCCTCGAAGCGGACGCGCGCTTTCGACACGCTCGTTTCCTGGATGCCGCCCGTCCCGGTCACCTCTGGGCGAGCTCGCGGATAGAGATGTCCGACGTCGCGACGATGGCCCCGTCGCACCTCTACGAAATGGGCGCACAGCTGTTCCATTACCGCTTCGGCCCCAGCGAGGGTTTCGGGGACGCGGACCAGGCCGTCCCGCTTCGCGTGCATCGCGGCCGGCGCGGCGGTCCCGACGCGTATACATGCAACGATTGTCACCGCCGGGGCGGCCCCGCCGGGGCGGGAAGCGCCGCCGACAATGCCTACCTCGAAGGCGACGGCCAGCGCCCCGAGTTGGCGCTGGTGCGCAATCCGCCGGCCCTGTCGGGGGCCGGCGTCCTCGAGCTGCTCGCGGCGGAGATCTCACTTGACCTGCAGTCACAGCGCGCGGCCGCGATGCAGGAGGCCAAGACGAGCGGCCAGGCCAAGCGGGTGGAGCTCACGAGCAAGGGGCTCACCTTCGGCGCGCTGACGGCAGGTCCGGATGGCAGTGTCGACAACGGCGAGGTCGTGGGCATCGATGCCGACTTGGTGGTCAAACCCTTCGGCTGGAGCGGTCACACCGCAAACCTGCGCGACATGGTCGAAGACCAGCTCCAGATCCACCACGGCATGCAGAGCGAGCATCTCGTGCGGGAAGGCGACGCCGATCGGGTGGGGTCCCATGGCGGTGATGACCCCGATGGTGACGGCGTGGTGCGTGAGATGACGGAGGGGCAACTCACCGCGCTCACGATGTTCGTGGCGATGCAGGAGCTCCCCGTGCTCGACGCCCCCAAGGACGGCCGCTTCCTTCTGAAATGGGCTGAGGGCAAAGAGCGCTTCGAAAAGCTCGGCTGCGCCACGTGCCACGTCCCGGCCGTGACGCTCGACAGCGCGGTCTACCGGCTCCCCGGTCGCGACGGAAACGCCGACCTGACGGTGGATCTCAGCCGGGACGGCGCCGCGCCACGACTCGAGCTGTCCCCCGCCGGCGAGGGCTTCCGGGTGTACCTCTTCAGTGACCTCAAGCGCCACGTGGTGGGCCCCAACCTCCGCGGCACCCGCTCCCATCGCGGCGTGAGCCCGGCCGCCTTCATGACCCCTCCCCTCTGGGGTCTGTCGCGCTCCGGCCCCTACATGCACGATGGCCGAGCCCCCACCCTGGAGGAGGCCATCATGGCCCACAGCGGCGAAGCGACCGAAAGCCAACGCGCCTACGCCAAGCTCGACGACGACACCAAAGGCTCGGTCCGCGTCTACATCAACGCCCTCACCCGAGCTACGCGGTTCAAGGCCAGGTAGTCGAGCTTCTCGAGGTTCCGGGTTCGAGGTTCGAGGTTCGAGGTTCGAGGTTCGAGGTTCCGGGTTCGAGGTTCCGGGTTCGAGGTTCGAGGTTCGAGGTTCGAGGTTCGAGGTTCGAGGCTCTCGAGAGCGAGAGCGAGAGCGAGAGCGAGACCGAGACCGAGCACGAGCACGACGACGAGCCCGAGCCCGAGCCCGAGCTCAGATCGAGACCCAGTCAGACGCCGTAGCGCTTCTTGATGTTCGGTATGAGGTACTCGTCGAACGTGCGCTCCAGGCCGTAGGCGGCTTTGAAGCCCCAGTCGTCGCGGGCTCGACGGTCGTCGAGGGCGGCGGGCCAGGTGTCGACGATGCCCTGGCGCTTGTCGTCGGGCTTGAAGGTGATGTCGGCTTTTGGGAAGGCCTTGGTCGCCAGCTCGGCGAAGGTGCCGGCGCTCGGGCTGTAGGCCGTGACGTTGTAGACGTGGCTCGTGAGGTTCTCTGCGGGAGCGTCCATCAGACCCAGCAGCGCATCGATGGCGTCGGGCATGGCCATGAAGGGGATCGTGGCGTCCTCACGAACGAAGCTGGCGTAGGCTTCGCCCTGGGCCGCAGCATGGATCATCTCCGGGCCGTAGTCCGAGGTGCCTCCGTGCGGAACCGTGAAGGCGCTGATGAGGCCGGGGAACCGTAGCGCTCGGAAGTCGACCCCGTGTTTCTCGCCTTCGACCGCGAGCTGGCGGTAGTGACGGGCGTAGTAGCGGCCGAGGTGCTCACAGTAGAGCTTGTTGCAGCCGTACATGGTGGTGGGGACGAGATGGTCGTCTTCGCCCACCGCCCCCGCGGCGTCCTTCGTGGCGAGGTCCGGGAGGCCGTAGACGGCGATGGAGCTCGGGAAGAGGAACTTGACCTGACGCCCGTGCCAGCGCGACTGCTCCACCGCCAGCTTCAGCAGATTGAGCGTGCCTCTGACGTTGACCTCGTGGGCCGTCTCCGGGGTGAACTCCGCCCGGGTCGAGAGGAGCGCCGCGAGGTGGAAGATGGCGTGGATCTCGTACTCGCTGACGAGGCGTTCGAGCAGGCGTTGGTCGAGGATGTCGCCCACGATGCGGGCTTGGCACCGCGCCCCCGTGTCGTCGTCCACGTCTTTCAGGTCGAGGGCGAGGATGTCGTAACCGTCGCGCTCGGCGAGTCGGTGAATGAGCCCGTTGCCAACTTCACCGCCCGCCCCGGTGATGAGCACCACTTGCTTGCGCGACATGGCCCGGCAACCTGAAGCCGCGCGACTCAGAAGGCAAGCTCAGCGATCGAAGTGGGGCTTCTCGGTAAGAACCCGCCCGAACTCTCGGCCCGGACGGGTTCGTCGTACGACACGTGGGTGGGCTCAGGGCCGGTACTCGGCCACGAACTCGGTGGGGTGCATCGTCTCGAAGATCCGGGCCGACTGCATGCTGACCCGATCGTCGCCGACCACCTTCTGACCGAGCTCGAAGAGCCATTTGGCCAGTCGTTCCGAGGTCGGCGTGAAGGGAAAGACGGCCACTTTGACGCCACCCGGCCACTCGTTGCGTGCGCCGAGCAGCTCGCCGTCTTGGCCAGGCTGGCGTTCTCCGAGGTTGCCGATGGTGTGGTAGCGCGAGGCCACGAGCTTCTTTCCGAGGGTGGCGAAGTCCTCGTGGGTCTCCTGCCAGGTGTCGGCGCCCATGGCGAAGCCGTGGTCGAGCAGCGCATGACACGGGTCGAGGACCTTGGCCTGGAGCAAGTCGAAGTCGATGATGAAGCCCTGGTCGTCGAGCTCGTCGGCCTGAACCGTCACCTGGAACTGCCAGGTGTGACCGTGCAGCGAAATGCAGGGGCCGTCATGGCCGCGGATGTGGTGGCCGAAGTGGATGAAAACGCCACTGGTGATGGTGTACATGTGGTCTCCGCCGGGAAACTTAAGGGGTCCACCGGGCTGGCGCCACTGTCGGCCGACACCCTTCCGCACCCGAGGAGCAGCCAGAGCCATGCGCATCCGCCCCCGCCGCAATCGCAAGTCCGAAGGGATCCGTCGTTTTCACCGCGAGACGCACCTCGGCCCAGAGCACTTCGTCTATCCACTCTTCGTGCACGCCGGGAGCGACGAGCAGCCCATCGCCTCGATGCCAGGCTGCTCGCGTCACGGGCTGGACGGCCTGCTGAAGGAGGCCGAAGGAGCCTTGAAGGATGGCATCAGCGCCATCGTGCTCTTCCCCGCGGTCGAGGAGGCCCTCAAAACCTCCCACGGTGAAGAGGCCTACAACCCCGAGGGCCTCGTGCCGGCGTGCCTGCGTGCGCTGCGGGAGCGCTTCGGCCCCGAGCTCACCCTCTGCACCGACGTCGCGCTCGACCCCTACTCCTCCGACGGCCACGACGGCATCGTGAAGGACGGGCGGATCCTCAACGACGAGACGGTCGAGGTCCTGGTCAAACAGGCCGTCTGTCAGGCCGAAGCCGGGGCCGACATCATCGCTCCGAGCGACATGATGGACGGCCGCATCGGCGCCATTCGCGACGGCCTCGACGAGGCGGGGCACAGCGAAGTCTCGATCCTCTCCTACACCGCCAAGTACGCCTCGGCCTTCTACGGTCCCTTCCGAGACGCGCTCGATTCGGCCCCCAAGTTCGGCGACAAGAAGACCTACCAGATGGATCCGGCCAATGCGCGCGAGGCCTATCGCGAGATCGCCCTCGACGAGGAGGAAGGGGCCGACATCCTCATGGTGAAACCCGCCCTCCCCTACCTCGACGTGATCCGTCTGATGCGGGAGGCGACCGAGCTTCCCATCGCCGCCTATCAGGTGAGCGGCGAGTACGCGATGCTGAAGGCTGCGGCCGCCCAGGGCTGGCTCGACGAAGAGCGGGTGGTGCTCGAGAGCCTCACCGCCATCCGACGGGCCGGGGCCGACATCATCTTCACCTACTTCGCGCGACAGGCTGCCGCCTACCTCCGCGGCTGAGGTCTCACGCGACCTGCTCGTCC
>JAUHZF010000459.1 GCA_030426145.1 Polyangia bacterium | reverse complement strand
ACCCGAGCGCATCGCTGGAGCCCTCAAGGCGGGCGCCAACGAGTACCTCATGAAGCCGTTCGACAAGGTCGACTGGCGCGAGAAGCTCCAGTTGGTCGGCTTGCCCATCTAGGTCTCCCATGAAACCGCTTCGCATCTTCGTCGTGGACGACTCGGTCGTCGTTCGACGGCTCCTGCACCAGGTGCTCGACGCTGAGCCCCAGCTCGTGCCGGTCGCGTCCGCCCCCAATGGACGCGTGGCCATGACCCAGCTGGAGAGCCTGGACGTGGATGCGGTGGTTCTCGACGTGGAGATGCCCATCATGGGCGGGCTCGAGACGCTCAGCGCGATCCGCGAGCGGTTCTCGGACCTGCCCGTGTTCATGTTCAGCGCGCTGACCCAAGACGGCGCCGATGCGACCGTCGAGGCCCTCATGCGCGGGGCCACCGACTGCGTGGTCAAACCGAGCAACACCCGCGACCGCGAGCATGCCCTGCGTCAGATCCGCGAGACCCTGGTCCCCAAGCTCAAGGCTCTGCAAGGCCCACAGACGAGTGCGCCGCCGGCTCCTACGCGCAGCCAGCCACAACCTCGTATGGCCAAAGCGACGCTCCCTTCACCGAGACCGCGTCCGGCGGTGAGCTTGCCGCGACATCGCGGCCCTCAGGTCATCGCGATCGGATCCTCGACGGGGGGCCCCAACGCGCTCGCTCAAGTCATCGGCGACCTCGGCCGTCGTTTCAGCCTTCCCATCGCCATCACGCAACACATGCCGCCCATCTTCACCGCGATGCTCGCGCAGCGCCTCGACAAGCTGACCGACCTCTCGGTCCGCGAGGCGAAGGACGGGGACATCCTCCAGCCGGGAACGGTGCTCATCGCCCCCGGCGATTTTCACCTCACCTTCGTCCGTCAGCAGCAACAGGTCGTGGCCGTGCTCAACCAGGACCCCCCTGAGAATTCGTGTCGCCCCGCCGTAGACGTGATGTTTCGGTCGCTGGCGCAGTGCTACGGACCGTCGCTGGTCACCGTCGTGCTCACGGGCATGGGCATCGATGGCGCCGCCGGTGTGCGTGCAGCCCACGAAGAGGGCGGGGTATGCATCGCGCAGGATCGAGCCACGAGCACCGTTTGGGGCATGCCCGGCGCCGTGGTCCATGCGGGCCTCGCCGACCAGGAGCTCCCCCTCGGTGAGATCGGAGGCGCACTTCGGGCCATGACCATGGTTCGTGCACGGGGTCCATCGGTCCGAAATGCAGCTGCTGGCGGAGGTCGCCGATGAGCCTCAGTTCTCGCAGCCTCGCCTTCGTCGCCGAGCTCGTTCAGAAGCGCTCCGGCATCGTGGTGAGCGAAGACAAAGACTACCTCGTGGTCTCGCGCCTCACGCCCATTGCACGCGACCATGGCCACAAGGACGTCGACGGCCTCGTCGAAGACCTTCGTCGTCGCCGAAACCACACGCTCGAGACGCGCATCGTGGAGGCCATGACCACCAACGAGACGACGTTCTACCGCGACGTGCATCCCTTCCGAACCCTGCAGACGAAGCTCATCCCCGAGCTCATCGAAGCCCGCAAAAAAGAGCGCACGCTCTCGCTCTGGAGCGCTGCGGCCTCGACCGGTCAGGAGATCTACACCCTCGCGATCATGCTGCGGGAGCACTTCTCCGAGTTGCGGGGTTGGAAGGTCACGCTGCACGCGAGCGACCTATCCGCCGAGGTCATCACCAAGGCGCGGACCGGACGCTACGCGCAACACGAGGTCAATCGTGGACTGCCCGCGGCCATGCTCCTCAAGTACTTCACGAAGGACGACCAGCACTGGCAGCTCAAGCAAGAGATCAGATCGATGGTCACCTTCCGCGAGGTGAACCTCATCTCTCGCTGGCCTCACGACTATCCCAAGTTCGACCTCGTGCTTCTTCGCAACGTCCTCATCTACTTCGACGAGGCCACGAAGATCGACATCCTCAAGCGTCTCGAACGCCACATGGCCCCGCACGGCATCCTGATGCTCGGCGCGGCCGAGACCACCATGGGTCTCGACGAGACCTACGAACGCGTCCTCGCGGACACCACCTCCTACTACCGCCTCGCCGCATCGCGACAGGAGTCACCTCATGGGCATGGATCTCGACCTCGACTTCAGGTCGCCGGCTGAAGAAGCGTGCGCCGTCATGCTCGGCTGGGACGCGACCCATCTGGCCGCGCCCCCAGCGACCGACGCAGAGGCTCCCAGCTTCCGCGGCGAGGTGTCCATCGCCTCGAGTGAAGGCGAAGCCGACTTGGTCGTTGCGATCGACTGCCCCCGCGAGACCGCGGTCGCCGTCGCCCGGGCGCTGCTCGGAGCGGATGAGGACGAAGAGCTACCGCCAGAGGATATCCAGGATGCGTTCGGCGAGCTGGTCAACGTCATCGGCGGAAACATCAAGGGATTGATCGTTGGCGCTGTGCGTCTGTCGATTCCGTCCGTTCAGCTCATAAGAAGCTGGCGTCAGCTCGACGCCGACCTCCCCGGCCACCCTGTTTTTCAGATGTGGCTCGAGCATGAGGGACACCACCTACGAATCTCCGTCCTCGCCACCACGAGGAAGCCAAAGAACAAGGGAGCAACACCATGAAGATCCTCATCGTCGATGACAGCCGCGCCATGCGCATGATCGTGCGTCGAACCCTCCGTCAAGCCGGCTACGGCCAGCACGACATCGAAGAGGCCGCCAACGGTCGCGAGGGTTACGAGCAGATCCAGAGCACGAAACCCGACCTCGTTCTCTGCGACTGGAACATGCCCGAGATGACCGGCATCGAGCTCCTCCAGAAGCTCAAGGACGAGGGTCATGGGGTCAAGTTCGGCTTCGTCACCTCCGAGAGCACCGACGAGATGCGGGCCCGTGCCAACGAGGCCGGTGGGCTCATCCTCATCGCCAAGCCCTTCACGCCCGACTCCTTCAAGGGTGCGCTCGCGCCGCACATCAGCTGATGGCGTCTGCTGCCCCATCCACGGAGGGCGAAGGCGCGGTCCCACAGCTGCCCAAGCTCGAGGACGTGCAGGAGCTGGTGTTCGGCCTCGTCGGTCAACCCGTCACCCTGACCCGCGGAGGAAAGATCCGCTCGAATCAGGGGGGCACGGTGGCCGTCTACGTCGACGACCAGGATCGCTTGGCCGCTTTCGCCATCTCCGACGTCGCCTTTGCCGCCTACTGCGGCGCAGCCCTGGCCATGGTGCCCCCGAAGGAGGCCCATCGCGTCGTGCTCGCGCAGAAGCTCGATGACAATCTCTGGGAGAACTACCAGGAGATCGTCAATGTCGCGGCGAGCCTCTTCTGCAACACCGGGCCTCACGTGAGGCTCAAAGAAATGCTCCCGCTTTCGCGGGAGCTGCCCGAAGACGTCATCTTCGCGCTTCGTCGCCCCGTCGCCCGCATGACCATGCGGGCGGAGATCGAAGGCTTCGGTCAGGGCCAGCTCGCGCTCGCCGTCGGCTGAGTGCGCGCTGGCCCAGTTTCGGGGTCAGGGCGTGGTGAGGTCGGCGGCCGACCGCGGCAGCAGCTTGTAGTTGCTGAAGCTGTAGTGGTGCACGCCGATGATCTCGCTGAAGGTGGTGCCCACCGTGTAGGTGTTGTCGAGGTCCGCATAGACGAAGTCGTCGATGCGGAGTCCACCCGTCACCTCGAACTCGTCGAAGTCGCTCGGGTCGTCGGGGTTCATGTTGGTGACCGCGACCGTCACGATGCGGACGAGCACACCCTCGTACTGCTCCGCGAGGTTGCCGCCCGTGGCAATGGCCATCGAGGTCACGAGCTCGGGGGTGGGCGGCGTACCGGCGCCTACGTAGGTGAACTGCGTGTCCTCGAGCTGGCTCGCGTCGAAGTACTCGGTGTACGTGCCGTCGATGGTGATGCTGTCGTAGAGCTGGACCGGCATCGCGTTGCCGTATTCGGGCGGCCCGCCGTTGAACACGGAGATCCCCGAGTAAGGACCACCCGTCGGATCCTGACACCAGAGACCGTTGGCCGAGACGGCGGTGACGACGCAGTTGATCTGGACGCGCGTGCCCTCCGCCGGGTGGTTGGGCTCGGTGACGTCCTGGATCTCGTAGATGGTGACGGGGGTACCGGGGCACAGTTGGCTACCCGGGTTGGCCGTGTTCGGGCAGTCGTCGCAGACGTCACCCTTCTGATCCATGTCCATGTCGGCCTGATCCGGGTTGGCGTCGGTCGGGCAGTTGTCCATGGCGTTGGGAATGCCGTCCCCGTCGAAGTCGTTGGGGTCGGCCTTCGCGCAGGTGTCGGTGTCTGGATCGAGCGGGCAGACGTCGCAGGCGTCGCCCTCACCGTCGTTGTCGGTGTCGCCCTGAACCCCGCCGTCGACGGGGCGGATGGGGTTGAACACGGTGGGGCAGTTGTCCATCGCGTCCGGAATGCCGTCCGCATCCTGGTCGTCGGCGCTCGACATGCCGGCGTAGAGGCTCGAGCCGTCGACCTGGTCCTCGGTGAGGGTCCGGGCCGGGACGCAGGAGGGCTCGTCAGCCGGGACGTTGCACGCGAAGATGGGGTACTCCATGGTGGCCGACGCTTGGAGCTGGGCCAGGGTGGAGCCGGTCCGGGGCTGAAGGCAGACGGCCTTCTGTACGCCACAGACATCGAGTGCATCGCACCCCTGCTCGAGCGCGTTGACCACGTTCTGGTTGCCGTTGAGCGGGTCGCCGCCCTTGAGCACGAGGGCCACGTCTTCGATGTTGGCGTCGACGACGGCGGTGTAGTTCGCCTTGCCGTTCTTCGCGTAGACGGCGATGTCGCCGGCGTGACCTGCGACGAGGAGACCGGTCACGTCGTCGAAGGCGAGCGCGCGAGCCGAGCCGATGGTGGCCATCTGCCAGAGGCGATGGTCGCTGAAGTAGCCGCCGAGGTAGTTGTCGTTGAAAGACGCGGCGCACTGGAGCTCACGCAGCATGTTCATCGACCCGCTCGGGATCCAGTCAGTGCCGAGTCCGATCGAGACGCCCATCGCGTCGTAGACCGTGACCGGGGCCGTGTTGCCGTAGAGCGCGATGTTGGAACGCGGCGACCACACGAGGCGCATGCCGCGCGCGGCCATCTGGCCAATCTCGGTGGGCGTGAGGCCGATGCCGTGGATGATGGCGGCCCGCTCGTCGAGGTAGTCGACGGCGCCGTTGCCCTGCCCGGTGAGGCAAGCGAACTCGTTCTGCGACACATCGTCGATGCCCTCCGAAACGTGGGGGGCGTGGGCGTGGAAGAAGGGGTCGACCGGGTCGTCGATGTTGTACTGGTCGCAGCCGTCAGCCTGCTGGGTGCCGCTGGAGTCGCCGAGCGGGAAGGTCTCGTACCGCGCGCCGGGCTGGCCGAGGCCGTTGTCGCCGTTGCCGGTGGAGTCGAGGTCACGCAGCAAGCCGCCCATGTCGCCGGAGCCGAACTTGGCCGTGGCACCGCTGAGCGCGAAGCGAAGCTCGCCGAGGGTCTTCTCGTCGGTGCTCGCGCCACCGCCGTCGACGTTGATCTCCGGGTTGCCCCGACGACCGCGACGCCAGTCGTTGCGGTGCTCCCAGCGAAGCGCCTGGTCGACGTTGTGCTCGCCCGCGACCCACGGCCTGCCATTCATCCAGCCCACGTGGTCGTGCGCATCGATGAGGCCCGGCGAGACCACGGCGTCGGGGCAGACGATCTGCGTCGCTCCCGCGGCGTCGGCGAGACAGTCGCAGCCCACGCAGGTGATGTCGCCTTGGGCGTCGATCACCACCGCGCCCTGCTCGTAGACGGTGCCGGGCTGCAGGATGTCACCCACGATCACCTTGCGGTCATCACCCGCCGTGACGGCACACACGTCGGCACCGGGCGTCGCGGTGGGCGCACCTTCGCAGGTCACGACCTCGAACTCGGTCGTACCGCCGCCAGCACCTCCGCCCGCACCTCCAGCGCCGCCGACATTGGTCGTGCCGCCGGTGCTGCCACCGTTGCCGCCGGTCCCCGTGTCGTCGTCGTCTCCGCACGCCACCGCGAGCGAAATCGTTGCACCCAGCGCTGTGAGCGCGATCAAGCCTCGAATCATCATTGGAATTGGCCTCCCGATACGCCGCGAAAAAGCAAGAAGACTTACGCGGACCCGCGCCTACATTAACATACTTAGTAAGACATCTAAGTGACAAATGAGGTGCTTCGCTAAGCTCCCACATCGCCTCGGGGGCGGAGATAGCAGCTGTTAGGGTCGGGGCATGTCAATTCTTCGTGTCTTCTTCGCTCTGTCGGTGGTCGTGGGCGTGTTGGGCAGCAAGCCGCGGGTCGTCACCCGGCTGGACGACGTCATCGGCCGCCCGTTCTCCGACCCCGAGGTGGCCACGCTGGTCGCCGATCGCACGCACGCCCAGTGCAAGCCGCTGGACAACGTGCCGTACGAGGCGGGCTACCGTCGCCAGATGATCCGCGTATTCACCCAGCGTGCGGTCGAGTCGTTGGTCGCCGAAGGCTGAGCACGAAAAAGCCGTCTCGCCCGGGGAGGGGGAGACGGCAGATCGCTCGCCGGCCGCGGCTCAGAAGCTGAGCTTGCGATGCAGGCCGTAGGGCTCGAGCACCGCGTCGACGTAGGCCGACTCGGGCTGGGGCTTCAGCTTGGTCTTCCAGGACTTGCTGGGGCTGGCAAACACCGCCCGTTCGAAGCCCAGCTCGGCGAGTTCGGCCTCGAGCGTGTCGTCCAGGATACGGGCCACGGTCGCGTCGTCGAACGCTCCGCTTCCCACCCGAATGCGTTCGTGGTCCTTGCCCGAAACCACGATCGAAGCGGTGACCTGATGCTGAGTGCTCAGGCGCTTCTTCAGGATGTCCTCAAACGCGTCTCGGGCCGCGACGCGGTCACGATGCACGGTGTAGG
>JAUHZF010000458.1 GCA_030426145.1 Polyangia bacterium | reverse complement strand
TGTCGCCGTCGTTGTCGATCTGGTCGCCACAGATCTCCGACGGACTCGGAACGATCTGTGCGTTGAGCACGAAGGGCCCGTCGTTGGCCCCGAAGTTGGGGTCGATGGTGAACCCGTCGAGGAAGACGTAGTAGACGCCCGGGTAGAGGATCGGGAATTCGATGAAGGCCGCGTTGGCGCTGTTCGCGCTGTCGTCGTCGCAGCCGATCTCGACCCCGCCCTCGCACTCGCCCTTGCGGACGTAGATCACGGAGTCGAAGCTGGTGCCGATGCTGTCGAGCTGCACGAAGCTCGGCTCGGTGAGCACGAAGAAGAATACAGCCTCTCCCGCTCCGCCGCCGCAAGCCCCGATGTTGCTGCCGATGTTGCCCTCCGTGGTGCCCGTGTAGGTGCCCGAGCCGGGGATGAGCTTGGCCGTGAGACAGTTCTGCTGGGCGAGCACGCAGATGGGGTTGTTGCTGCAGTCGGGGTCGTCGCAGTCGATGAGGCTGTCGTTGTCGTCGTCGAGGTCGTTGTTGCAGAGCTCGGGCGTCGGCGCGCAGTTGGGCGCAAAGGCGCATGCGTCGTCGGCGCAGTCGATGAGGTTGTCGCAGTCGTTGTCGAGGTTGTCGTTGCAGACCTCGGGCATGCAGTTCTGGCAGAACATACTCACCGCGCAGTTGGGGTCGGCGCAGTCGACGAGGAGATCGCAGTCGTTGTCCTGGTTGTCGTTGCAGACTTCGGGCGTGCCGGGTGGCACGCAGGTGCACGCCGAGGTGCCCGCACAGTCTGGGTCGGCGCAGTCGATGAGGAGGTCGCAGTCCTCATCCTGTCCGTTGGTGCAGTTCTCCGGTGTGGCCTGACACTGGCACAAGGCCTCGGCGAAACAGTCGGGGTCGTCGCAATCGAACTGATTGTCGCAGTCGTTGTCGAAGCCGTCTCCGCACAGACCGACCTCGCTGGCGAGACACCCGCACGCCTCGGTGTTGATGCAGTCGGTGTCGTTGCAGTCGACGGTGGTGTCGCAGTCGTCGTCCTGGTTGTTCGTGCAGAGCTCACCCTGGGGATTGGGGATGCAACCGCAGTTGGGAACGTTGGCACAGACCGGGTCGAAACAGTCGGCCACCCCGTTGCAGTCGTTGTCGGCCGCATCCGAGCACTGCTCCGTAGCGCCGACGAAGACGTTGGGGTTCAGGTCGTTGCAGTCGGGCCCACCACAGGCATCGCTCACCTGGCCATCGTTGTCGGCGTCGAGGAGCTGACTGTCACAGAAGCCACCGATGCAGCGGTTGACGGTGCAGATGTCGGCATCGTCGCAGTCGGCGTCGACGACACACCCCGTGTTGCCACCTCCGCCCGGGTTGTTGCCGCCGGGGTTGTTCCCGCCAGGGCTGTTTCCGCCCGGGTTGTTGCCGCCGACGTTCTCGGAACCTCCGCTCGCCTCCGAGCGCGATCCCTGACCGAGCGGTGTACGACCACAGCCTGCCACCACGCCGGCCACGACCACACTCCAGCCCAACACGGCCCGGAGGCCACCGCTATTCGCCATGCTCCACATCGCTCGTCTCGTCGCGCCCCAGCCGGGGATACAGGCATGCCTGGATCACCGCAACCCGTGCCGCGAACCTCTTCGAAGCAACTTCTGCACCACGTCTTCACCACGTCCTCACCATGTCGAGCACCGCCGAGCCCGGCCTGGGGACAGAAAATTCCTGCGTTGGACGATCGTATCGTGCGCTTGTTAACGGCCGCGTGCCCAGACGACACGGCGACGTCCGTCCTGCACGCCGGGGTTTGAACGCTGCGCAACATCGGCTAGAGCCCAGCGGATGCAGACGGGAGCCGACAGCGCCGCGCCTCCGGCGACCGCCACCGCGCAGCCGTCGGGCCCGACCTACCGCGTCGAGCGCCCGCCGCCCGGCTTGGCCCAGGGTCAGTACGCCGTCTCTCCCTGGTTCATCGCGCTGGCGGCCGTAGCCCTCGTCGGCGCCATCGGCTTTTTCTTCTGGTGGCGCCACCGCCAGCACGAACGCCGCAACCGATTCCAGTCGGTGTCGCCGCAGTCGGTGCCTCCCCCTTCCTCGAGGCGTTGAACGATGAGTACGCCCCCGCCGCCCCCCGTCATGGACATCAACCGGCTGATCCGCCGGGTGGTGGTCGTCATGCTGGTGGCTGTGGCCCTCTACGGGGGGCTGGTGCTCTACCGGGGCTTGTCCCAGGTGGGCGCAGAGTTCGCACAGTACGCCTGGTGGACCTTTGGGGCGGCCTGCGGGCTCGCCTTCGTCAACTACATCCTGAGGTTCCTCAAGTGGGAGTACTACCTCGCACTGCTCGACATCCGTGGGGTCCCCAAGGTCGAGAGCTTCCTGACGTTTCTGTCGGGCTTCGTACTGACGGTGACGCCCGGCAAGGTGGGTGAGGTCTTCAAGAGCCTCGTCCTCAACCAGACCCGCGGCGTGGCCTTCGAGCGCTCGGCCCCGATCGTGGTCGCGGAACGCGTGACCGACCTCATCGGCGTCATCGCGATGATCGCGCTCGGCAGCCTCGGCTTCGAAGGCGGGCTCGTCTGGGCCATCGCAGGCTCGGCGGTCGTTCTCGCGCTGCTCGTCTTCATCGCGTCCCCGCGGCTCAGCGGCACCATGCTGGCGCTGCTGCCGCGCCTGCCTGGGCCCTTTGGGCGCATCGGCGCGCGCATCGAGCCCAAAATCGCGACCGCCTTCAACCAGCTCCGCACCCTCACCTCGCCCCGTCGCCTCATCTGGCCCACGCTCCTGAGCGTGGTGGGATGGTCCCTCGAGGGCGTGGGCCTTTGGGTGATCCTCGGCGGATTCGGACAGGACACGTCCCTCCCGCTGTCGGCCTTTTTCTACGCGACCGCCACCCTGGCCGGCGCGCTCATCCCCCTTCCGGGGGGACTCGGGGTCACCGACAAACTCCTCGAGGAGCAGCTCGCCCACCTCGGCGGCGTCGACCCCGTGGCGGCCACGGCGGCCATGCTTCTCATCCGTCTCGCGACCCTCTGGTTCGCCGTCGTGGTGGGGTTCATGGCCCTCGGAGTGCTTCGAACTCGTCACCCCGGTTTAAAGCTGGCCGCTGATGGGGTAGAGGGTGGGACGCGAGACGATTCTTGATGCGGAGGCATAAGCACTTCGCAAAAACAAGGTGAAAATTGAGAACGGGGGGCCCGCTTCGGCTATGTTGGGCCCGCACGGGACGCGGCAACGGATCGCCGCGGCCGAGGCAACAGTCATGAAGGTACAGCGAGGGATTGAGCTCGTAGAGCGCATCATCGAACGCATCGAGCCCCACGTCGAAACGGTGGGCGCCACGGCCAGCGCGCTCGACCAGCTCGAATCGCAGCTGATGGTCGAGCTGCCGCCAACCCTACGGCGCTTCCTCGAGTTCGACTTCACGTTCCAGAGCTTCGGGCTCCGGTGGCAGGGCAAGCACCGCTTTGGTCGCAGCGCGGATCGTCCGCGCCCCAAGCGCACGAGCCTGCAGAAACTGGCCGAAGCCATGACGGAGTACGGCTCGACGAACTCGAGGGTCAGGCACCGGGTGGTTCGCCTCCCCAATCTGCCCGACGAGCCGTGGAACTGCCTCTACCTCGGAGAGGCGCGTCGCGACGGGGAGCTCCCCATCCTCGGCCTCGTAAACGACGAGACCAACGTCTACGCTTACGTCCGCTACACCGCCTTCGACCTCTACTTGGTGGAGCAGTCGGGGTTGCTCAACCTGTCGGAGTCGATGCGGCTCGACGACATCGACACCATGCTCTCGCTCAATCCCGAGCTGAGCACGCTGGTCTCGATCGACGACGACGACTTCTGAGCGGCCCCGGATGCCCGGGGAGATGGCCACGCAGCGCTTCACGGTCGGCCACGACGAGGGCCGGGAGCGCCTCGACCGCCTCGTGGTGGCGTGGTTGGCGGCTTGCGGGCACCCCACCCCACGGGCCGAGGTGCAACGCTGGTTCGAGCAGGGCCGGATCCGGCGCATCAGCAGCTCCGGTCCTCAGGTCCTCGACAAGAAGGCCAAGCTCGCCCCGGGCACCGTGGTGGAGGTGGAGCCCGGCCTCCCACCCCTGAGCGAGGCTCTCCCCGAACCGGACATCGCGCTGAACATCGTCTTCGAGGACGCGTACCTCCTCGTGGTCGACAAGCCGGCGGGCCTCGTCGTGCACCCCGCGCGCAGCCACCGCACGGGAACCCTCGTCAACGGACTGCTCGCGCATGGCGGTTTCGACGCCGGCCATGCCGACCCCCGCGACCCGGAGGGACACCTCCGCCCCGGCATCGTGCACCGGCTCGACAAGGACACGAGCGGCCTCCTGGTGGTCGCGAAGGATGCACGCACCCGCGAGGGGCTCAAGGCGCTCTTCGTCGCCCACGACATCGAGCGAAGCTATCTGGCCCTGGTGGCGGGGCGCGCGCGCGACGGCCACTACGACACGCCCCACGGGCGTCACCCACGCCACCGGCTCTGTTTCACGAGCCGACTCCCCGAAGATGGCGACCACAAGCGGGCCATCACCGACGCCGCCGTGGTGGAGACCTACGGCGAGCTGGGCAGCATGGTGCGCTGCACCCTCCACACGGGAAAGACACACCAGATCCGGGTTCACATGGCCGAGCAGAGCAAGACCCCCATCCTCGGGGACCCTCTCTACGGACCGCGCCGCGGTCGCGCGGAGCTACAGGCCATCGGGGCCCAGCTCGGCCGCCAGGCGCTGCACGCGGAGGTGCTCGGCTTCGTGCACCCGATCACCAACGCGCCCATGCGCTGGCAGTCGCCCCTGCCGGACGACATCGAAGAAGCACGAAGCGCGCTTCAGGGCCTCACCACACGCTCGATTTGATGTGGCCCTTCGACTTCACGAGGATGTCGACGATGGCCCGATCGTAGAAGTTCTTCTCGTAGAGCTGAGGAGAGACGCGGCTCTTGTAGTGCGCGCGACCCTCTTCGATCTCCTCGGAGATGACCTCGAAGAGGTTGTCCTTCTCGATGCCCTCGACGATCTTCTCTTCGTTGTAGAGCGACAAGTCGCTCGCGATGGCCCGCGCCAAGCGCCGCGCGTCCTTGTCGGTTTCGATGAGCGCCATGAACCGAAGGATCGCTTGCCCGCCGGCAGCCGTCAAATTCGTTGGCGCCCCAGCTCCGCGGACCGTGCTAAACCCGGCGGCGTGACGCGCTACGCGGTCTCCGATTACAAGATTCGGCTCGACGGAATTCGCTTCCGGGCGCGGCACGGTGCGTCCGAGCAGGAACGCTACCTGCTGCAGGATTTCGTGGTCGACCTGCAGGTTCGCCTCCCTCTCGACAAGCTCCCGAGCAGCGACGAGCGCAGCTGCGTCTACGACTACGACGCCCTCGCGTCCCTCGTGGTCGAAGAAGGTACGGCGAACTCCTACAAGCTGCTCGAGACCCTCGCCGGGCGTCTCATCGACCGGCTTCTCGACGACACGCCGGCCACCGAAGCGACGGTCAAGCTCCGGAAATTCGGCCCCCCGACCACCGCCTCCGTCGACACGGTGGCCATCGAGCTGACCGGGTCACGGTCCTGAAGCCCCCGATCGCGGGCCTGACGGCTCATTGCTGTGGTTTGGTGACGTCCGCGGGACAGTGCTACTCCTCTTGATCGATGAGCCGACGGGCGCCGCACCGCACCGTGCAGGCTGCCGATCCGGACCGGAACGGCCGCCGCAAACGGTCATGGCGCCGGCGCCGTGACTGGGGCGGGCTTCTCGCGAAGCTCTTCTGCGTCGTGTTCGCGCTCATCGGGGTGCTCCCGCTCACGGCAGGAGCCCTGATTCGACTCGATGTCGTTCAGAGCTGGGCCGCCAACCGCACCGCGCGGCTCATCGAGTCTCAGCTCGCGGTGGAAGCGTCCTACGACCTCGAGCTTCAACCCTGGCCGCTTCTGGTCTCCATCGACAACCTCGAGGTCCCAGCCTCCGACGGCGGGTCCCCTTTCCTCGTGGCGCGCCACGTCACCGCTCGCCCGCGCATCTTCTCCCTGCTGGCGGGCAAGCTCGACCTCGGCGCCATCGAGGTCGTCGAGCCTCAGGTCCGCGCCGTGGTTCGTGATGGGGCGCTGCGCAACCTCGACTACGCATTGCCCGAGGGCGGCAGTGACGACGACAGCGGTCCCGGGGAGCTTCCCCTCTCGTCGGCGTCGATCACCAACGGGCGCTTCGACGTCACCATCGACGGACTGCAGGTCCGCACGGAGCAGGTCGACCTCGACGTCACCCTCCGACACTCCCGCGCGGACGAACCGCTGCTACCCACCGGCCAGGCGGTCGACGTCGCCCTCCGCGCCGGTCCCACCGAAATCGATCACCGGCACGCTTCGCCCGCCTTCGACGACTGGGAGATGATGGACGAGGACGCCCTCTGCGGCCTCGAGGTGCGCGCTTCGCTCGACGACCACATCGTGGTGCGCCGACTCGAGCTCGACGGAGCCCTCGACCTCGATCCCGCGGCGGGCACGCGGCCGCCCTGCAACGTCGACGACGCCGACTGGCGCAAGGTCTCGCTGGCCCTCGAGAGCGTTGCGCTCCGGCTCGAAAAGGGCGGCGGCCCCGAGACCGTCGACGGTCGCCTGAAGGTGCGGGTTCCGGTGCCCATCGTGCACCGGTTCGTCGACGTGGCGCCGACCACCGGCTGGGTGGAGTTGTCGCTGGAGGAGATCCACTTCGGCCCAGAGCGACGCCTGCCCGAAGCCCGCGGGACCCTGCGTGCGGCGCGACTCGGGATCGACAGCAAGATCATCGGGCGCTACGTGCAAGCCGAGCTCGCGGTGGTGCGTGACCAGCTCGAAGTCCGAAACGCCCAGATCGGATGGGCCGGAGGCGAGTTCCGCATCGCCGAGGTGAAGATCGCCCCCTTCGA
>JAUHZF010000066.1 GCA_030426145.1 Polyangia bacterium | reverse complement strand
CATGACCTCCGGCACCCAGATCGTCTTCATCTAGCGTTCTGCCGGCGCCCCGACGACCGGCCGCCGGACCTGCCCCTGCGCCCCTCGGAGGCGACTGAAATCACGAGCAGATCTCGCGGCCGGTACAGATGCCTCTCCGGACGTGCTAGCTCAGGCGAGCCGATGGGCGAGGTTCGACTCAACGAAGCGCAGAAGAAGGCGGTCGAGCACGAGGCTGGACCGCTCTTGGTCCTAGCGGGGGCGGGCTCGGGCAAGACCGGGGTCGTGACCCGACGGATCGCACGGCTCATCAGCCGTGGCGTGCCGCCGCGCGCGATCCTCGCCATGACCTTCACCAACAAGGCCGCCGGCGAGATGCAGGAGCGTGTCGCGCGCCTGGCCGGGGCCAAGGCCGTGAGGGGGCTGCTCTGCTGCACCTTCCACCGCTTCGGGCTCGAGGTGCTGTCGCGCGAGGCCAAAGCCCTCGGCTTGCGGGGAGGACGTTTCGCCATCCTCGACCGCGGCGACTGCACGGCCATCCTGCGCGACTGCATCCGCGGCGCCGTCGCCGGCAAGAACTACGACATCGGCGCCATCGTGCACCGGATCTCGCTGGCCAAGAACGCCTTCGTCGATCCCGAGGCCTACCAGGCCCACGCCCTCCGCAGCGACGATCCCTACGACGAGATCACCGCCCACGCCTACCCGAAGTACGCCGAGGCCCTGCAGGGCCTACAGGCCTTCGACTTCGACGACCTCGTCTGTGAGCCCACCCAGCTCTGGCGGCGCCGACCCGAGGTGCTCCAGCGTTGGCGGGATCGCTTCCGGTTCGTCATCGTCGACGAATACCAGGACACCAACGTAGCTCAGCTCGAGCTGCTGCGGCTGCTGGTGCACAACCACAAGAACCTCTGCGTAGTGGGTGACGACGACCAGGCCATCTACGCTTGGCGCGGCGCGGACGTGCGCAACATCCTCGACTTCGAAAAACACTTCAGCGGCTGCGAGGTGGTGCGCCTCGAGCACAACTACCGTTCGAAGAAGGCCGTGCTCGACGTGGCCAACGCCGTGCTCGATTCGAGCACTGGCGATCGCTACAAGAAGCGCCTCATCGCGACCCAGGGCGACGGCGACAAGGTCAAGACGGTGGTCGCGCCCGACGGGACGGCCGAGGCCCGCTTCGTGGCCGAAGAGGCCGGGCGCATTCTCAAGGGTGGCTACGCCCAGGCCAAGGACATCGCCGTCCTCTACCGCTCCAACCTCCAGGCCGGCGAGGTCGAGGCGGAGCTACGCGCTCGCGGCGTGCCCTACCAGATGGTCGGCGGTACCCAGACCTTCGAGAAGAAGGAGGTCAAAGACGTCATGGCCTACATCCAGGTCGCGCTCGACCCGGATCACGAGCTCGCCGTGCGGCGCAGCATCAACTACCCGCCGCGGGGCCTCGGTCAGGCCGCCCTCACCAAGCTCAGCGACTTTGCCTCCGAGCACCACATGAGCTTGCTCGGCGCGGTGCGGAAGGCCCACGCCATCAAGGGACTCTCGGCGAGCGCCCGCGAAGGCTGCCGCGACTACGCGCGGGTGGTCGAGGCCACGCGTCTCGACATCGAGCGAGGTCAGATCGGGGCGGGCGAGGTCATCAAGGCCCTCTCGGGGCGGCTCGACCTCAAGAACCAGATCCTCAGCGAGTGCGGTACCAACAACAAGGCTGCCGCCCGCCGTACCGCCAACATCCTCTACCTGATGCGTACCTTCGAGCGCCGCGACGAGCGGAGCAAGCTCGACCCCGAGGGCTGGCGCACCTTCCTTCGCATGCTGATGCTGCGCGAGGAGAGCGACGACGACGAGTCACCCGACAACGCCGTCACCCTCACCACCATGCACGGCGCGAAGGGCCTCGAGTTCCGCTACGTCTTCGTCGTGGGGCTCGAAGAGGGCCTGATGCCACACCGGCGCACGCTCGAAGAGAACGCCACCGACGCCAAGAGCCTCGACGGCCGGGTCACCGACGAGATCGAGCAGGAACGCCGCCTGTTCTACGTGGCGGTCACGCGCGCCAAAGAGGTGCTCTACCTCTGCCGCGCCGCCGCCCGCCCATCGCGAGGCAAGATGGTCAAGCGCGCCCCGAGTCGCTTCCTCCTTCAGATCCCCGAGGAGCTCCTCACCCCCGTGGATGTCACGGCAGCCCCTTCTGTGGACGCCTCCACCTTGAAGAAGGGGGCCGACGACGTGCTCGCGGCCCTGCTCGGCGGCAACCGGTAGGCGACGAAAGCCTGTCCCGGGCGCTGCTCGTCTGTCGCTTCGGCCCTAGAAGTGCTACCCGCGCTTCATGGCCCGGCGCGTGCTTCTCGTCCTGCTGACCATCTTGAGTCTGGGGGTCACCCTCGACTCGCCCGCCTGGGCCAAGAGCAAGGCCGACCCGCTCCCCGTCACCGGCGACGACGTGGTCTGGGGCCGCAGTGATGCCCCGGTCACCATGTTCTGGTTCAACGACATGGAGTGCCCCTACTGCGCCAAGGCCCACGCCACCGTCGACCAGCTCAAGCAGCGCTACGGACAGACTCAGCTCCGGATCGTGCACAAGCAGTTCCCCCTGCCCTTTCACAAGAACGCCAAGCAAGCCGCGCGCATCGCGCTCATCGTGCACGACCATCGCGGACTCGCGGCCTACGAACGGTTCGTGAGCGCAGTCTTCGCCAACCGCAAAGGCAAGCCCGCCGACTGGCTGCGAAGCGCACAGCTGAGCCCGGGGCTGCTCCGGCACGACGGCGCGGCCGTACGCCAGCAAGTCGAGGATGACATCTTCTTCGGTCAGCGTGTCGGGGTACGAGGCACGCCGGCCTTTTTCATCAACGGCCGCTTCCTCAGTGGAGCCCGACCGCTCAGCACCTTCGTGAGCGAGATCGACCTCGAGCTCACCGAGACGCGCAAGCTCGCCGCGTCCGGCGTGCCCAAGGCCGAGCTCTCGCAGCGCCGCACCCAGCAGAACTTCACGAAGCCACAGGCGAGGTCGTCGCGCCCCAAGGCCGACACCACGACGGTGTGGAAGCTGCCCCTCCGCGGCGACGAGCCCGTGCGCGGACCGCGTTTTGCGCCCGTGACGCTGGTCGTCTTCTCGGAGTTCCAGTGCCCCTTCTGCAGCCGTGTCGTGCCCACGCTAGGGGCCCTTCAAAAACGATACGGCAAGGACCTACGGGTGGTCTTCAAACACAACCCGCTTCCGTTCCACAAACACGCCGACGCGGCAGCGCAGCTCTCGATCGAAGCCTTCAAGCGCAAGGGCAACGCCGGCTTCTGGGCCGCGCACGACCTCCTCTTCCAGAACCAGAAGGCGCTCGAGGATCAAGACCTCCAGGGCTATGCCCAGCAGCTCGGCCTGAGTCCCGCCGCGACGATGGCCGCCATCGGCGCGGGTCGCCACGACAAGATCATCAAGGCCGACCAGTTGGTCGCTTCCGACTTCGAAGCGAGCGGCACGCCGCACTTCTTCATCAACGGCCGCCGCCTGGTCGGGGCCCGGCCCGAGGCCGAGTTCGCGACCATCATCGACGAAGAGCTGATCCGCGCTCGCAAGCTCCTGCAGGGTGGCATCCCGCTCTCGCGGCTTTACGCGGCGCTCACCGCCAATGGCAAAGAGCCGCCGCCTCCGGAGCAGAAGACGGTCACTGCCCCGGGCAAGAACACCCCCATCCGCGGCAACCGCTTCGCCCCCGTGACCATCAACGCCTTCGTCGACTTTCAGTGCCCTTTCTGCTCGCGGGTCCAGACGACCCTCTCCCAGATCCAGGCGCAGTACGGCACCCGGGTTCGCATCGCCTTCCGCCACCGGCCGCTCGCGTTTCACACCGATGCGCCGCGCGCCCACAATGCCGCCCAGGAGGCCTTTCGGCAGGGTGGCAATGTCGCCTTCTGGAAGATGCACGACCTCATCTGGAGCCGGTCGTCGGATCTGAGCCGTGACACGCTCATCGACTACGCGCGACAGCTCAAGCTCAACCTGCCCGCCTTCATCGACGCGATCGACAACGCCAAGCATCAAGCCGACATCGATGCCGAGGTGGCCATGGCCGAAAAGGCCGGGATCCGGGGCACCCCGAGTTTCGTGATCAACGGCTTCTACTTGAGTGGGGCGCAGCCGACCCAGAAGTTCGAGAAGCTCATCGAGCTGGCCCTGAAGAAGAAGCGACAGCCCTGAAGCGTCAATCCATCCGCGCCCGTACCGAGCCAGGTGCGGACGCATTGACGCAAGCACGGGACAGCCAGACCGCGACCCTCGCGAGGCTGCGACGTCTTTTCAGCCACTTGGAATGGGCGTCGACGCCGTGAGTGGGTGGCACGCGCGCTGCAATGGCTAGGGGTGTCCCGCGCAGCGGGTAACCGACGACACCACCCCCACAACGCATCGCATCGCTCCTTCGTCGTCGGTTACCCGGTGCGCGTCACCCCGCACACCTTCGCATCGCTCTCCTAAACCAATCGTGTCGCATCCCCCGCCCGGTGCCTCGGCATCGGGCGGGGGTCTTTTGTGGGCCCTCTGGGCGCCCGGTCGTGCCCGCGGTACGAAGCGATGGCGGGGGCTGGGGTCGGCCCTCGAGCGAGGGAGAGACCGATGGTGGACTGGCTGGCGAAACAGACGAAGATCGTATGCACCCTTGGGCCGGCGTCGAACCGTGACGAGGTTCTCGACGCGCTCATCGCGCGGGGGATGAACGTCGCCCGGCTCAACTTCTCCCACGGCTCACACGAAGACCACCGGCGCACCTTCCAGCGGGTACGCGACGCCGCGGAGCGCGCGGGCATCGAGGTCGCCATCCTTCAGGATCTGCAGGGTCCGAAGATCCGCATGGGACGCCTGAAGGACGGCTGCGTGGAGGTCGCCGAGGGCGAGGTCGTGACCATCGTGCACGGCGAGGAGCAGACCGACGACCGCCTCGTGACCACCTATGCCGCCTTCGCCAACGACGTGAGCGTGGGCGACACCATCCTCGTCGACGATGGCCTCATCCGCATGCGGGTCACCGCGTTCCATGGCGACGAGGTCACCTGCTCCGTCGAAGTGGGCGGGCCGATCAAGGACCGCAAGGGCATCAACCTCCCTGGGGTCGCCGTCTCGGCGCCTTCCCTCACCGCCAAGGACCTCGACGACCTCGCCTTCGGCGCCGAGCTCGGCGTCGACTTCGTGAGTCTTTCCTTCGTACGTGGGCCCGACGACATCGCGCATGCGCGCGACAGGCTCCGCAGCCTCGGCAAACACACCCCCATCGTGGCCAAGATCGAGAAGCCGGAGGCCGTGGAACGGCTCGACGCCATCCTCGACGTGGTGGACGGGATCATGGTCGCCCGCGGTGACCTCGGGGTGGAGATGGGACCCGAGAAGGTGCCACTCATCCAGAAGCAGGCCATCGAGGGCGCCAATCGCCGCGGCAAGCTCGTCATCACCGCGACCCAGATGCTGGAGTCGATGGTCGAGAGCGCCTTCCCCACCCGCGCCGAGGCCTCCGACGTGGCCAACGCCGTGCTCGATCAGAGCGACGCCGTGATGCTCTCGGCCGAGACCGCCACCGGCAAGCACCCCGCGCTCGTGGTCGACACCATGCGTCGGATCATCCGCGAGGTGGAGCAGTCGAGCCGGTACCGCCAGTCCCTGCACGAGATGGCCCCCCTCGACATTCCCAACACCTCCAACGCCATCGCGCACGCCGCCGCCGCCGCGGCCCGCTCGCTTCCCAACATCCGGGCCATCTGCACCATCAGCATCCACGGTATCGCCCCTACGCTGCTGAGTGATTACCGCCCCCCCGTGCCGATCATCGCCCTCACCATGGACCGTGACGCCTGCCACCGTCTCGCCGCCTACTGGGGCGTCACTGCCATCCCGTTCGACATCCAAGACAACGAAGGAACCGAGTCGACCATCGAACGAGCCGAGCGCCTGCTCATCCAACGCGGTCTCGTCGCGCACGGAGACAAGCTCGTCGTCACCCTCGCCGTTCCCGCCGGTGCTGGGCTTCACACCAACACCCTCAAGGTCCATCGCATCGGACCCGATCAGAGCCGGCTCGAAGTGCCGGGCTCCTGACGAACCGCCAAGCCTCTGACGGTTGCGGGGGGGAGCCTCCCCACCTTCCGAGGACCTAGGGCTCTGGCGTGCACTGGCATGGGCGATGCACTGTCATCGCCCATGCGTTTGTTCGTGGCGGGCCTCGGCGCACTCTTCCTGGTCAGCGTCCTATCGTACGGAGGCTGCGTCCCCGGTGACGCTTGCCTCCGCAACTCCGAATGCGACGAAGGCCTCACCTGCACCCGCGGCATGTGCCTCGTCAACCCGGCCGATGGCAGCGTCGTCTCCGACGGTGGCGCCGGAGGCACCGGGGGGGCTTCCGGCGGGGAGGGCGGCATGAACGGGGAAGGCGGCGACGGCGGCGTGAGCAGCGCCGACGGAGGCGGCGGGGCCGGCGGCACCGGGGGTGGTTCCGGCGGTCAGGGCGGCATCAGCGGCGGGGGCGGCGACGGCGGCATGAGTAGCTCGGGCGGCGGCGGGACCGACGGTACCGGGGGCAGCCCCTGAATCGCCCCTACGTGCTCGTGCTCGAAACTCGAGACTCGAAAACGCGATCTAAAAGGCGCCCTGGACCGACAACCCGGCGAAGCCCGGAGCGGCCAGGGGCGTGAGGCGCAGGACACGAGCACTGTCGGGGCCCTCGTCGCCCTCATCGCCGAGACCGACGACCAGGAGCGTGACGCCCACGGCGGCGAGCACCCCCCCCGCGACGATGAGACCGGTCGACGCGTTTCCGAAGGTACGGAAGTCATCGAGCGTGCCTTGCTCCGAGGCGGGGCAGACGGACGCCTCATCGCACGCATCGGTGAGGTCGCCGTGCTTGCCGAGGGCGAGGCCGCCCATCACGCCGCCCACCACGAGGGCCGCTCCTCCGAGACCGAGGGTTCCGATGCCAGCGATGGCGAGTGGGCTCAGGCCATCACCTTCTTCGCCCGGCGTCACATCGTCGGGGGCTTCCTCGAGGGTGATCACGACCTCGCGCCCTTCGCCGGGCGTCACTTCGAAGGTCTGCACGCCGCGGGCGAAGCCCTCCGCGCTCACCTCGAGCCGGTGCTCTCCAGGATTGACCGGACGCCGTACCCCGAGGGCCGCCGCGGGCAGCTCTTCACCGTCGAGCTTGGCTCCCGGCACGTCCTTCGGCCCTTTCACCCGGATGATGATCCAGGCGATCTTGGCCTCGACCTCGACGATCTCCTTCTCGGCTTGGGCCTTCGCGTCACGGAAGGCATCGGACGCTTCGTCGTCGAGGGTTTCGCGGATCACCGCCTGGTAGGACTCGCGCGCCTCCACGTACTTCCCGAGTCCGGCCTGCGCCCGTGCAAGCCCCAGAACCAGCGTGGGAGCGTGAAAGAGCGCCTCCGCACGGGCAAAACAGTCGGCCGCCGTTTCGTAGTCCTTGGCCTCGAGGGCCGACGCACCATCGATCGCGAGCTCGCGGGCGGTCGACTTGTCGGCCGCGTCGTCGGCGCTTGCCGCGGTGGTGAGGAGGAGGAGAAGGAGCGTGACCAGCGTGAAAGAGGCGATGCGGTGCATGGCTCAGAAACCAGGATCGTAACCCTTGGGCTTAGGCGGCGTCTTGGGTGAAGGACGGGGCCGGGGGCGAGGCGTAGGCGCGACGGTGTTGGGCGCGGGCGCAGGCGGCGCCTCGGCGGAGGCTCCCCCCTCACCTTCTGCTGAGGGGTCCTTGCCAGGGGGCGATGCGTCTTCCACCTCCGTCTCGTCGGGGGCGTCGGCCGGCGCTTCGGTCGACGGCTTCGGAGCCGTCTCGGGCTCTGGCTCACGAGCGTCGGGTTGCGATGCGTCTGGCTCGACCTCATCGAAAGAGACGGCCGGCGTCGCGTCTGCATCGGAGCCATCACCGCGCGCCATGACGAGCACGCCGGCCACCACCCCGACCACGGCCAGGCTCGCGAGCACGAGCGCGAGCCGAAGACCTCCACCGCGGCGCGGGGTCGCGGTGGCCGTGACCCCGCCCACGCTGCCGCTGGGCATTTGTTGCCCATGGGTCTGATGCGCATAGGGCGCGGTCGAGATCTGCGTCGCGCCGAGCCCCCCAGCTGGGGGCTGCATCGATGCCGCGGGCGCGTGGGCCGTGCCTGACTGGCCCGTCACACCAGCAGAATGCGACGACACCGAACCGGCGGGCACGGCGCCGTAGCTTCCGCCGAACCCCGCTGGGGACGGCTGCACGTCGGCCTGCGACGCGCCCGACTGGGCGAAGGGCATGGCCGGGTAGCTGTCGTCGCCCGCGATGACGGTGCGGTCGAGCCCCGGCGACTGCGCCGGCGCGGCCGGGGTGAGGGTCCCCGCCTTCAAGCCGAGCGCAACGCCGAGCTGCTCCGCCATTTCCCAAGCCGAGCTGAACCGCCGACTGAGGTCGCGCTCCGCAGCGCGCGCGTACCAGACGTCGAAACCGGGCGGACTCTGCGGATTGAGCTGGCTCGGAACCGGGATGGGGTGGGTGACGATCTTGATGAGGAGATCGCCGAGGGCCTGGCTCTTGAAGGGAAGCTCGCCTGTGATGCATCGGAACGCGAGCACCCCGAGCGACCAGAGGTCTGCGCGATGGTCGAGCTCCTTGACCCCCTGGGCTTGCTCCGGGCTCATGTAGTAGGGGGTACCCAAGAGCGCGCCGGTCTGGGTGTTGGAGTTGAGCGTGTCGTGCTGCTTGGCGACGCCGAAGTCGAGGACCTTCGCCACTTCACCGTCGAGGTCGGGCACGAGGAAGACGTTCTCCGGCTTCAGATCGCGATGCACGATGCCCGCCTGGTGGGCCTTCTGCAGCGCCTTCGCGATTCCGGCCACGATCCGGTAGGTCTCGGCGGGGGCGAGCCTGCCGCGCCGCTCGAGCCGCGCGCTCAGCGCCTCCCCCTCGAGGTACTCCATGGCGATGTAGGGCATCTCGCCCGACACGCCGTAGTCGAGGATCTGGACCACGTTGGGGCTGCGCAGCTGCGCCGCAGCCTTGGCCTCCCGTTCGAAGCGCGCCCTCGTCTCCGGCCGAGATGCCGACTCGGCGTGGATGAACTTCACCGCGCAGGGAATGTCGAGGCTGATGTGCTGCGCGGCCCAGACCTCACCCATGCCACCGCGTCCGAGCTGACGGATCAGCCGGAATCGCTCCGCAATGACGGCGCCTGGTTGCAACTGCACGGCCTGTGACTCCCCGTCTCGACGCTATCACGTCGACCGGAGGGCAGGCCATCCGGAGCGATGGCAGAACGAGCCTTCCCCGAAGGGCCAACCACGACGAAGTGGCAAGCGTGGCGCGGCGGGTCCCGTGGGCTTGGGAGATGAGGAGATGGGACCCGCCGCGCACGCTCGCAGGGAGGAGCCGCCGGGTCAGGCGGCTGGCGTTTCGATGGCGACCGTGACGCCTTCGGCGAGGCCAGTATGCGACGCCTCCGGCGCGGACTCACCTTCGTGATCCCCGACGTCGCCTCGATGGTCGTCGGATAGCGCCGCTTCGAGGACCTGGCGCATGTCGTGGGCGAGCACGATGTCGAGGTCGTCGCGCACGGTGGCCGGGATGTCGTCGAGGTCGCGCTCGTTGCGGGCGGGCAGAATGATGCGCGTGAAGCCGGCGCGGTGGGCGGCGAGAACCTTCGATTTGATGCCGCCCACCGGGAGCACGCGCCCCCGCAGCGACGCCTCCCCGGTCATGGCCACGTCGGGCCGCACGCGCCGCCCGGAGAGGAGGGACGCGAGCGCGGTGAACATGGTCACACCCGCCGAAGGACCGTCCTTCGGCACGCCGCCCGCGGGCACGTGGATGTGGAGGTCGTGACGCTCGAGAAACGTGTCGTCGATGCCCAGGGAGAGGGCGTGGGTGCGGAGGTAGGCCAGTGCCGCCCGCGCCGACTCGTTCATGACGTCACCGAGCTGTCCGGTGATCTCGATCTTGCCCTTGCCCTTCATGGCGGTGGTCTCGACGTAGAGCACGTCGCCGCCCACCGGCGTCCAAGCGAGGCCGGCTGCAACCCCGGCCGGTCGGTCCCGTTCGGCGCGTTCCTCGAGGAAACGCGGGCGACCGAGGATGGTGCGGAGCCGCGCCTCATCGAGCTCGGGCGGACTGGCCCCTTCGGTGCGGGCCACCTCGAGGGCGACCGAGCGACAGACCTTGGCCAGCTCGCGCGACAGCTGCCGAACCCCCGCCTCGCGGGTGTACTCGGCGATGATGAGCCGGAGCGCGTCGTCGCCGATGGGTAGTCCGGGCTCGAGACCGTGCTGGTCGAGCTGCTTTGGCCAGAGGTGGTCACGACCGATCGCGACTTTCTCTTCGAGGGTGTAGCCCGTGACCTCGATGATCTCGAGGCGATCCCGTAGCGCGGGAGGCAACGCGGAGAGGTCGTTGGCGGTAGCGATGAAGAGCACTTCGGACAGGTCGAAGGGCAGCTCCATGTAGTGGTCGGTGAAGGCGTGGTTCTGCTCGGGATCGAGCACTTCGAGCAGCGCCGCCCCCGGGTCGCCTTGCCAGCCGCGACCGAGCTTGTCGATCTCGTCGAGCACCATGACCGGGTTCTTCGCTTCGACCTTGCGCAGGGCGTTGAGGATACGCCCCGGCAGCGCGCCGACGTAGGTACGGCGGTGACCGCGGATCTCCGCCTCGTCGCGCACGCCGCCGAGCGACACGCGCGCGAGCGGCCGGCCGGTGGCATCGGCGACCGACTGTGCGAGGCTGGTCTTGCCGACACCGGGCGGCCCCGCGAGCGCGAGGATGGTGCCGCGCGCCTTGGCCTTGGAGAGCTTGAGCACGGCCATGTGCTCGAGGATGCGACGCTTCACATCGTCGAGGCCGTGGTGGTCCGCGTCGAGCGCGGCCGCGATGGCGTCGATGTCCTGGCGCGCCTCTGCACGCTGATTCCAGGGCAGGTCGACGATCCACTCCAGGTAGTTCCGGATGACGCCCGCCTCGGGCCCTTGGGCCCCATCGAGACGTCGCAGCTCGCGCTCGGCGACCTTTCGGACCTCCTCCGGGAGATCGGCCTCTTCGACGCGCCGGCGCAGCTTGTCGGCCTCATCCTCGCCGTCGTCACCTTCGCCGAGCTCTTTGCGAATCGCCTTGAGCTGCTGGCGCAGCAGCGCCTCGCGCTGGGTCTTGGAGACGTCGCGCCGAACCTCGGAGCTGATCTTCTCCTGCAGCTCCGCCCGGGCCCGTGCCTCTTTGAAGAGCTCGACGACACGGCGGAGTCGCAACTCCACGTCGAGGGCGAGCAGCACCTCGACCTTCGCCTCCGCGGGAAGGTCGACCATCGCCGCCACGCGGTCGGCGAGGCCCCCTGGCTTCAGCTCCGAGGACGCCTGCTCGAGGGCCTCTCGCGAGCCGTCGTCGCTGATGACCTCCCGCACGAGGTCGCGCAGGCTCTCGGCCAGCGCCGCCGCCTCGACGGTCTCGCCGTTCTGGGTTTCGGCCGGCGAGACCTCTGCGGTGTGGAAGGCTTCGGAGACGTGCACCGCCTCGAGCTCGACCCTGGAGATGGCCTCCACGAGGATCACCGCGTTCTTCGCGCCACGCAGGCGCTTGTCACGCACCTTGGCCACGACCGCGATCGGCTGCAGGTCGGCGATGGCGGGGGACTCGACGCGCGCGTCGTACTGCACGGCGACCACGAAGCGGTCCCCTTCGCGCAGGTGCTCGACCAGGTCGCGCGAACGACGCCGGCCGACGGGGATGGACGTGACCATCCCCGGAAGGAGGACGCCGCGTCGGAGGGGAAGCAGGGGTAGGGTTTCGGGCATGGTTTCAAGGTAAGCCGCCCCGCGCGCTTGAAAGCTGGCCGATCGGCGATCTCGGCCCTCGCGTCGCCGGCCGATCGGGCAGGTGGCCGTCCCGCCCCTCCCCGACCGGCTAGTTTCGCCCTCACTGGCCCACCAGGGTTAAGCTCGGCCCATGTCGAACCGGATGGCCTTCATCGGCGGAGGCAACATGGCGGAGGCCCTGATCAAGGGCCTCATCGCGGCGGGCACCGACCCGAAGACCATCGCGGTCGGTGAACCCAGCGAAGCGCGGCGCGAGCATCTCGTGACGACCTACGCGGTGAAGGCCTTCGCCTCCGGCGCCGAGGCCGTGCAGGGCGCGACCACGGTGGTGCTCGCCGTGAAGCCTCACATCCTTCCCAGCGTGCTCGACGGGATCAGCCCGGCCATGGCTGCCGACGCGCTGGTGATCAGCGTGGCTGCGGGCGCCACCATCGAGGGCATCGCGCGTCGCCTCGCCCCAGAAACCCGCATCGTGCGCGCCATGCCCAACACCCCCGCGATGGTGCTTCAGGGTGCAACCGCCATCGCGGGCGGGCCGCACGCCACCAGCGACGACCTCGACGTCGCAGCGCGACTGTTCACCGCCGTCGGGCGCTGCGTACGCGTCCCCGAGGGAGCGATGGACGCGGTGACGGGCCTGTCGGGGAGCGGCCCCGCCTACGTCATGCTCTTTCTCGAAGCGCTGTCCGACGGCGGCGTGCGCGCCGGCTTGCCCCGCGACGTGGCCACCGAGCTGGCCGCCCAAACCCTGC
Source organism: Polyangia bacterium (assembly GCA_030426145.1). Classification (GTDB taxonomy): domain Bacteria; phylum Myxococcota_A; class Polyangia; order Polyangiales; family Polyangiaceae; genus JAPYTK01. The sequence goes on along the minus strand of JAUHZF010000066.1, from coordinate 19,506 downwards.
TCGGCGCCGCCACGCTCCACCTCGAGACGGGGCTGCACCCGGGCGTGCTCAAAGACCGTGTCACCAGCCCGGGCGGCACCACCATCGCCGGTGTCGCCGCGCTCGAAGCTGGAGGTCTGCGCAACGCCGTCATCGACGCCGTCACCGCCGCTACAGCCCGCTCCGTGGCACTCGGGACGAGCGACGACTGAGGCTCGAGCTCGGGCTCTTACGTGGGGTCGGCGATCCAGAGGTCGAAGCGGAACCGACGCTCATGCAACCGTATCCGATGGCCACCATCGAGAGCACCGAGGTCGGCGACCGGGGTCTCTTCGTCGACCCGACCGATGGGCGACCCACCGGGTGCAGCATGAAGGCGTGTGCCCTTCTGCAGACGCAAAACGGGAGCCCGGACCAAGCTGCCACCGCCGTAGCACCACCTCGGCGGCGGGCCAGCCGGGCCCACCGACCCGGACGAGACCCAGCCCCGCACCTCGAGCTCCCATCCACGGTGGATGACCGCCACCCGATCCCCGTCGCGTTCGCCGATGTCGACCCGCAGTTTCTCCGGCCCGGTGTGCAGGAGCAGGCGACCGTCGCGAAGCTCGACGCGCGTATGGGCCAGTAGTTCCCTCGTGTGGGTCTGCGGAGCGTCATCGGGGGCGTACACTCTATCGATGGCGCTCAACGGGAGCGTCCCGGCGATCGTGAGTCCATTCCCTTCGAGCGCGACGGGTTGCCGACCCTTTGAGGGCTGGGCTGTGACGAGGGTGCCCGCACGCACGAAGATGCCCTCGGTGTCGTCGCTGCCCGGCTGCTCAGCCGTGCCGAGCCGGGTCGTGGTCTTGACCACCATCTCCAGGTCCCGGACATCGGCGTAGGCCAGCAACTCGAAGGTGTCGCCGCCCAATCGCAGCCGCACCGCCTGGTCGGAAACGGATTCCACGAAGACCACCTCCCCGGAGGACACCTCGCCCGACTGCGTTGGGTTGATCGGCGCATCGCCCGCTCGATGCGGACGCGCATAGAGGAACCCATAGCGGGCCAGTTTTGCCCGCAGCCTCGAACTCGCCGGTGGCGTCACTCGCTCGGCGCGGGCGACGCCAGGCATCGCCTGCGAGGAAGGCGAAGGCGACGGCACCACCACCTCTTGCATCAACCTCGCCGGCGCGTGGCACCCCGCGAGGCTCATCAAGAACCACCACCACGAACGCATCACCAAGCTGCCGACACCTCCATCGCCTCAAGGTACGGAGGCGCGACCGCCCGCGGGAGACACAGTTCTGTACCAGAGCAAGCATCCGACGCTCTCCCGTCTGAGGAGTTCCGTCAGCCCCGAGAGGCGATGGAACCGGTCGACATGGGACGCGTTTGGTCACCTGTGCGGTGGTTCAGGTCGACTCCAGTCGGTCGATGCAGGCGAGGAGACGGGCAGCCATGGCGGTATCCTCCTCGCGGGTGCCGAAGCCGACCTTCTGATAGAGCAGCAGGGCCTGGTCGGCGGCGTGCAGGGCACGCTGCTCGTCGCCTTCGGCCTCGAGCAGAAGAGCCTCGGCGCCTCGGATCTGCGCCAAGGCCCGCACGAGATCGTCCTCACGCAGCATCTCGGCCACGGTCGTCGTGGTGAGCACCTCGAGAAGCTTGCGGTCGAACCCAGGAAGCGAACCATAGGCGTCGACGATGGCGTCTCGCGCCGCGCCGAGATCCTTCGTCTCGAGCTTTCCCAGTGCGCGAGCGAGAGCTGCGACGATGCGACGGAGCTGACGGGATAGGTAGTCTCGCTGCTGCACGAAACAACGACGCCCCGCCGTGCCATGGGTGTGACCAGCCGATACCAGCGAGCCGCGGACCTCGATGAGGGTGCGGAGCCACGGGTGCGGCTCGTCACCTTGGGTCGCCGCCGTCTCTCGTCTCGCGGATCGGTGTTAGGTTCGCTCCGTGAGGACGGCCGGCGGCCGCCACGCTCGTCACGTTGGTTGGGCAGCTATGAGTACGGCGTCGAGTGTGGCGTGGCCCGCCTCGGCCCGGTCTACCAAGTCGAAAACCCTTGATCGGCATCGCTGCGTTGGCACTCGGCGTCGGCGTTCTCGGTGCTTGTGGTGGTGGCGTGCCGTCGTCACCTGGTCCACGGACGCCGGCGTGATGGCCGCCGGTCTCGAGGTCCCGCCGTAGCCTCACGGGGTCCCCCGTGTAGCCGCGGTTCGAGGTTCGAGCCCGACAACGAGCCCAGCGTGTTGGTCAGGGTTGGTTCAGGCCCGCGAATCCGACGGTGGAGTTCGGCGCGTCCTTGTCGGCCCGAAGGTAGAGGGTTACCTCGAGCTCGCCGAGGGAGGCGTCGCATCGTCGTCGGAATTCATCCCACACGCTGCCGTTCGATGACGTGTCCCAGGCTACGCAGCCGTCGACGCCGCGGATCCTCCACCAGCGGTGCAGGGCGGGGTTGAAGCTGGTGGAGGCCGACTTCGTGTTGTTGTTGATGACCTGGATGGACTTCAGACTCCCGCCTTCGACTTCGAAGGCGTAGCGCTGGGACACGCCCGTGAGCTCGAGCCCGAAGGCGCTCGTCATACCGGTGACGAACGACTCGACCTCCACCACAACCCCGCAACTCTCGAAGTCGTAGGCAAGGTCGGAGTGAAGCTCCGCCGAGCGCGCGTTGTCGTCGCTGGCGCAGCCCAGCGTGAGGCCCGATGGTCCGAACTCGGCCACACATGTGCCGGAGTCGGTCTCGACGTCCCAGAGCAAGGGGTCGAAGGTGGTGAAGGGATCCGAAAGTAGAATGAGGCAGTCCGGGGCTCCGCCCGCACCACCGGCGCCTCCGGTGCTCACCCCCGTGGACGCTCCGCCGACCGACCCGCTGCTGCTCGCGGTCGCGCCGCCGCCACCGGATGTCGCCCCGGTCGTGCCGGACGAAGATGCGTCCGTCAGGTCGTCGTCCCGCGGATCGAGACTCGCCCAGTCCAGACTGCACCCCACCAGGCCTACGACGCCGAGCCACAAGACGTGCTTTCGCACCATGTCTGGATTCAATCACACCCGGGGCCCAGGCTTCGAGCACTTCGAAATGACCGTCGCGAGACAGGCAACGATAGCTCGCGCCAGCTCGCGCTCGTTCCGGGTCTTCTGCGCACGTGAGTCTTCGCCCCCTCCGCGCTAGGGTGCGCCCATGCAGCAGCGTCGCAAGGAAAGCCGTGCTCTTCGGGGACTCGCAGGAGTTCTCTTGGTTGCTGCTGCGGGTTGCGGAGGCGCGTCGACGCATGCTCAGTCGGCCTCCGGTCCGGCCGACCCATGCAGCGACTTCGATCTGGACGTGAAGAAGTTCTGGTCCGCGGAGGTCCGCGCGGAGGTCCTCGGCTACGGCGGGTCCGTCGCGGGCTCGAACACGAGCGAGACCATTACGCGACTCGACGACATCACCCGGGACTGGACGATGCTTCGAACGGCGGTGTGCCAGGACCACTTCAGGCGGAAGCTCATCACTGCCGAAGAGTATCGCGCCAAGGTCTCGTGCTTCGATGCCCAGCTCTCGAGGCAGCGAAGCCTGGTCGAGCAGCTCCGAGAAGGCGCAGGTGCGACCGTGGATCTGGAGGACCCGGCAGCGTGCCGTTGACAGGCCGAGCGCTGCTGTTGTCGGTCGGACTTGCCGGGTGCGGTCCCGCCATGCTGCCATCTGCCGCGGGCTCTGAGGCTCCCTCTACGTCCGAAGAAAGCGTCTGTCGCGACTTCGAGCGCGACGTGGAACGATTCTGGGGCGAGTCTGCACGTGCCGAGGTCCAGGTGGGGATGCTGTCGGCGGGGGCATCCGTCGAACGAGAACGCGTCGAACGGGTCGTAACGGGCATGGACGAGATCACGAAGTCGTGGACGATGCTTCGTGAGAGTACGTGTCGGGATGCGGTCGAGCGAGAACTCATCACCAAGAGCGAATATGCACGCATCACGAGTTGCCTCGACGTCAGCCTCACGAAGCAGCGCGTCGTTGCCGAGTTGTTGGCAAGCGCCGACCAAGAGGTGGTCCAGCGCGCGCGCACTCTCATCGGAGACATCGGCGCGGAGGCGGTGGCCTGCCGCTCGCCTGCGAATCGCGAGGGTGATGCTGTGCCGCCGGGTGCTCGCGAGCCGCTCGCTCGGGCCATGGTTCTCGCCCGACTCGGGGACGCGCGTGCTCGCTCTGCCATCGAAGCAGTCCGCCGTGACGTAGGACCCGACGCGCCTTCGAGCGTGCTCGTGTCGCTGATGAGTGCCGAGGCGCTCGTTCTCGCTGACGAGGGCTTGGTCGACGACGCCAGCACGCGGGCATCGGAAGCTCACGACCTGGCGGTGACGGATGGGCTCGCCTTGGCAGCGGCTGAGGTCCGGCTGGTTCAGTCGCGCATCGACGAGGTGAAGTTCTTCGGGGCCGGCACGTCAGAACACCTCGAGCGAGCGCTGGAGCGGGCGAAGGAGGCGACGTTGATCCGGCGACGAGAGCTGGGGTCGGATGCACTGCTCACTCAGCGCGCGACGCGGCGCGTCGCCTACCTCGTGCTACGAGCGTGCCGGGCAGGCGGGTGTCGCGAGCAGGTGACCGAGCTGCGAATGCCTCCTGCCGAGACGCGAGAGATCTGGTGGCAGGTGGCATTTGTGGGACTCGACATGCTCGAGCTCGACCGCACGCTCGAGGCCACAGCCATGCTCAGTCGATCTGCGTCTGAAGAGGACACCGGGCTGATCGCGCTCATCGAGGCCAAGGCCTACGACGTCATGGGAGATCGTACGCGGCCCCTCGAAAGGCTCGCCGAGGCTGCGGCGAAGGGCTCGGCCGCAGTGCGCCGATGTGCACGTCTGGAACAGAGGCGCGTCTGTCATGCCCTTGGCAAGGAGGCGGAGGCGACTGCGTCGACCGCCCTGCGGGCACAACACGACGCCGCTTGCGGAGGAGGCAAAGCAACCTCAGCGGCGGACGGCCCATCGTGCACATCGTATGAGGACCTTCGCGCCCCAATGTCAGCCTCTGACTGACCTACATGGGTGGCCGTCAGCAGCGGAGAACCCAGGGATCACACCGACGTCAAACCGGTTGCTGTTCTGGCATTGGCCCTCGGGGGGCCCCACCGCCGATTCCCCGCGACGAGCTCTTGAAAGCTCCACCCGGTAGGAACCGTGCGGTGGTGGATGGCACGAGGCGTGAGAACCACCGGGCTCCCAACGCACTGGCCTGAGATGGACGCCTCATAGGTCCCGCAACTGGCGATGGTTGGCACAATTCGAGCTTGATCGAGGAGCACGACACGCGTCATCTCGGTGACGCGAGAGTCGACTTTGCACTACGCTCGACGTGGGAGGACCGCTTTGGGCTACCTGTACGGGGACGCAACCGAGTCGACGCTCGACCACAACTACCTCGAGTTCTTGAAGGCCGCGGTGGACTTCGCCGCAGGCGTGCTCGAGAGCAGCGATCGCGTGCGGCGCTTCGAGGATGAGAGCCAGCAGAAGAAGCGCGACGCGGCCCGTGAGCGAGAGCAGATCGCGTCCGTCGAGCGTGCGCTCACGACCACCGTCGATCAGTGCCTCACCGTTACCGACGCTCCCCTCACCAACAAGTGTGTGCACCAGGTTCGCGCCCTCACCCACGGCGAGATCGAGCGCAGCAAGGCTGCCATCGAGAAGGGGCTCGAGCGCGAACTGGCGCGGCTACAGGCCCAGATCAAGGACCAGCGGGCCGGCAACCTCATTCGGCTCGAGCGCCTCTTGCTGGAGCACGATCTCCCCACCTCGAGACAATGGGTCGACTACCGGCTCGACGACGCCGGCAAGGCCAGCGCCGACCTCGTCGGTGTCTCCGGTCTCAAGCTGGGGTGGTCGATCGAGCTCGAGATCCCGCCTGAGCACCTTCTGCACACGCCGCTGCGCATCGATCGGCTGATGCCTCAGATGACCATCGACGTGCCCGAGATGTCTGGCTTCATCCGCAAGCGGGTCAAGCCCAAGCGCTACAAGGTCACCAAGGACCACGTCGTCGCCGTGCAGCACCAAGGGGACGAGGCCGTGCTCGTTCTGCGCACCAACGTGGCCGAGCGCGACACCGGCTTCGACATCACCTTCCGGGACGGCGTGCCGAGCCAAGTGGTCAGGCTCAACAAGGGCAAAGCCTCCGACCCGTCCGAACCCGAGGCGGAGGACGTGGAACGCCTGCAAGAGCTCTTCGGCAAGCTCACCGCATCGCTCGCCGAGCTGCGCAACAACCGCCGGGCCCTGCGCTCCGCGCGCCTCGACGACAAGCCCTTGGCGCGCCATGCCCAACCGTCGGTGCTCGTGGAGCGCCTCGTCGACGAGATGGCGCCGGTGGTGCGAGAGATCAGCCAGCACTCCCTGTCTCCGACGGAGCTGGTGCTCAAGCGGGTGCTCGCCGACGACCAACGGGTGGAGATCTTCGCCTCCAAGGCCGAGCTTCAGGCCAAGATCGAGACGCTCTCGCCCGACGCCAAACGCGTCTTCGACCCCCTCGAGCTCGACCAGCCCAACCCGGTGCCGTCGATGGTCCCCCCTGCCGTGGCCTCCCGGCCAGGGGCGGCTCTGGCCGAGGCCGAAACCGAGCTCGACGACGAAGCCCAGGCCGACGAAGCGCGGGTCAGCCCCATCGTCGACGAGGCCACGACCGTCATGGCCGCCCCCGCCATCCCGGCGCCGTCCCCCTCCAAGCCCTCGGGTCCTCCGCCCCCGCCGTCCCGACGTCCGCCGCCCCCCTCCCGACGCAAGCCGGCGCTGCCCCCCCGCCCGAAAGAACCGTCCGTAGACGTCTCCCTCGACGACATCGACGGCGGCTGAAGCAACGCCTCCGCCCCCCCCACGAGCTCGAGACCGAGACCGAGCTCGAGACCGAGCTCGAGACCGAGCTCGAGACCGAGCTCGAGACCGAGCACGAGCTCGAGACCGAGCACGAGCTCGAGGCCGAGACCGAGACCGAGCTCGAGACCGAGCACGAGCTCGAGGCCGAGACCGAGCACGAGCTAGCTCAAGGCCGCAGCGTCACCATACCTACGTGTCGGCTCTCGAACTTGGCGCGCATGCCGTCCGCCACGTCGTCGAGGTCGTAGTGCGCCGAAACGTGGGGCGCGATCTTCCCCGCTTCGACCCACTCCATGATCTGGCGGCGACGCGTCGGCACCAGACTCGGGTCGCGATGAGCCGAGATGACGGCCGGGCAGCCGCGTACGTCGAGGCCCTTCATCATGATGAGGTTCGTGGGAAGGACGTTGGCGTTGGGCGCCCCTCGCTTGCCCTTCCCGCGCGCCACCAGTGGCGTCGCGGCCCAGCCCACCACCAGGTAGCGCGCCCCGAAGTCGACGCAGCGCAGGGCCTCGAGCGAGTGCTCCCCGCCTACTCCGTCGTGAACGACCTCCACCCCGCGCCCACCGGTCAGCGCCTTCACATCGTCGCGGAAGCGCCGCATGGAGCCGTCCTCCTGCGCCGTCACCACCACGTGATCGGCGCCGAGCTCTTTGACCCGCTCGAGTTTGTCGGCCCGGCGACCGGTCGCGATCACGCGGGCCCCGAGCGCCTTGGCCACCTGCACCGCCGCCATGCCCGTGGTGCCCGAAGCGCCGAGCACGAGCACCGTCTCTCCCGCCTGAACCTGACCGCGTACCACGAGCACGTGGTAGGCCGTCTCGAAGGCGCCGAGGACCGTCGCCGCGGCGTCGAACGACAGCGCCTTCGGCTTCGGGATGAGCGCCTCCACGGGCGCCACGGCATAGGTCGCGAAGCCTCCCCAGCGACGGTAGTCACCCAGCGAGCGCGGTCCGGCGAGGATCCCGTCCACGATGACGGCGTCCCCCAGCTCCCAACCTTCGACCTCCGAACCACACCACAGGATCTCCCCCGCCATCTCGAGGCCAGGGGTGTAGGGAGGCGCAGGCACGTGCTGGTACTGGCCGCTCGTCATGATCACGTCGACCCAGTTGATCCCCGAGGCCCGCACGCGCAGCACCACCTCTCGTGGTCCTCGTTCCTCGATGCGAGGTGGCGCCTGCACCTCGATCTTCAGATTCTGGTCGATCGCCTCGAGGGGCGTCTCGCCGAGGGCTTCGACCACGACGCGTCGGCCCTCGGGCCACTTGGCTTGTTGCTCGGTCACGCGCGCATTGTGCCCCGAAGTCGCAGCCGAGTCGCGCTATGGTGCCGGCCATGAAGGACGTACCTGAGACCTTCAACCTCGCCGACTACTTCCTCTTCGACCGACTCGGCGAAGGACTGGGCGATACCGTGGCCCTTCGGTTCGGCGACCGCAGCCAGACCTACGCCGAGGTCGCACGCGACACCGAGGCGCTCGCCGCCCACCTCATGGGGGTCGGCGTGCAGCGGGAGCAGCGGGTGCTCATCGTGCTCCCCGACACCCCCGCCTTCGCCTGGGCCATTTTCGCCACCCTTCGGGTCGGCGCGGTGGTGGCGATGGGAAACCCGCGCGCCGACAACCTCGACTACCTCCTGCGCTACACCCGGGCGGCGGCCCTCATCACCGTGCCTTCGGTCGCCGAAGCCCTGCGCGACGCCGCGGCCGAGGTCGGCTGTCACGTGGTGGTGGGCCACGACGCGGCGACCGGCGAAGACGTGCTGGCCGCGGTGGAGGCCCCTGCCGGTCAAACCACCCTCGTCGATGCGCTCGCCGACGGCCGCGCTCGCCTCGAGAAGCAGGCACCGAGTCATCGCGAGACGCAGCGCGACGAGCCGGCCATCTGGCTCTTCACGTCTGGCTCCACCGGTCGCAGCAAAGCCGCCATGCACGCCCACCGCGACTTCGCGTTCAACACCGAGCGCTACGCGGTGGGCACCGTGGGCTACCGCAGGGGCGACGTGAGCGTCAGCATCCCTCGTCTGTTCTTCGGCTACGCCACGGGCACCAACCTCTTCTTCCCCTTCCGGGTTGGCGCCACCGTAGGCCTCTTCGCCGAGCGGCCGACCCCGGACAGCCTCGCCGCCGCCATCGAGCGCTACCGCCCCACCATCGTGACCAACGTGCCCACGATGATGGGCAAGCTCCTCGACGCCGACGACGCTCGCCGAGCCGCCGGTGAGCCGCCGCTCGACCTGTCCTGTGTGCGCTTCCACCTCTCGGCGGGAGAGGCGCTTCCCCCCGCCTTGCTCCAGCGCTTCATCGAGCGCTTCGGCGGCGAGGTCTACGACGGTATCGGCTCCGCGGAGATGTTCCACATCTACTGCAGCAACCGGCCCGGCGACATGAAGCCGGGATCGCTCGGGCGGGTGGTCGAGGGCTACGAGCTGCGGCTCCTACCCGCCGACGCCGAGGGGCCCGGCGCCCCGGAGGTCGCCCTCGGCGAGACGGGCGTGCTCTGGGTCAAGGGCGACTCAGTCGCCTTCGGTTACTACGGCGATCGCGACAAGAGCTGGCGCACCTTCCACGGGCACTGGTGCCGCACCGGCGACCTCTTCCGAAAGGACGCCGAGGGCTATTTCTGGTTCGAGGGCCGCGCCGACGACCTGCTCAAGGTGGGCGGGATCTGGGTCGCGCCGCTCGAGGTCGAGAACTGCCTCTGCGAGCACGAGGCGGTCTCGGCCGCGGCCGTCATCGGCGCCGAGCGCGAGCAGGGCCTCATCAAGCCCAAGGCGCTCATCGTGCTCCGCGACGAGCACCGCCCTAGCGACGACGAGACGGCCAAGACGCTCGCCCAGAGCCTCAAGGACCACGTGCAGAACGCGCTCAGCAAACACAAGTACCCGCGCTGGGTCTGTTTCGTCGACGACCTCCCGAAGAACGATCGCGGCAAGGTCGACAAGAAAGAGCTCAAGCGTCGAGAGGCTGCCGGCGAGAACCCGGTCGGGTGGTGATCGCGTGCAGCACCTCGCTACCCTCACCACGGTTGCCCTGAAGGCGCTCGTCGACGCGCCGGAGCCTCTCGTGGCCCTCGTCCCGGTGGGCTCGGTCGAGCCCCACGGCCCGCATCTGCCGCTCGGCACCGACACCACCATCAGCCTCGGCGCCATCGTGCGTAGCGAGGATCGACTGCGCGCCGCGGGCGTGATGCCGCTGCTCGCTCCGGCCGTGCCCTACGGCGTCACCGATTACGCCGACGGCTTCGCCGGCGCCGTGTCCATTCCCGCCGCGACCCTCACCGCCTTCCTCGTCGCCGTTCGTGATGGCCTGCTCGGAGAAGGCTTCGACCACGTCTGTTTCGTAAACAACCACCTCGAGCCAGAGCACGACGCCGCCGTACGCGCCGCGGTGGAGGACGCGCCGCAAGGCAAGGCCAGCGTAGCCTGCCCGCTCACCCGCCGTTGGGGGCGTACGCTGTCCGACGAGTACAAACGAGGCAACTGCCACGCGGGCCGATACGAGACCTCTCTCGTGCTCGCCGAGGACCCCGATACCGTCGACCGCGAGCGTGCCCGGGCACTGCCTGCCCTCGAGATCAGCCTCGCCTCCGGCATCAAGCAAGGACAGACGACCTTTGCCGCGATGGGGATCGAGCAGGCCTACACGGGAGCCCCCGCTGAAGCCACCGCGGAGGAGGGCGAAGACATGTACGAGCGACTCGCCACCATGGTGGCGACCGAGGTGCTCGAGGCCCTCGGCCTCACGGCATGAGCGCGTCTCGCTCGCAGATGGTCCGGAGCTGATTGTTGCACTCGGTGTCGGCCAGCAAGTCGTTGTCGTCGCCGCCGTCGATGAAGCGGAGCCCAACGCAGTTCTCAACCATGCCCCCGTTGGGGTTGTCGCCGTACCAGAGGTCGGTGGGCACGGGTTCGAGCGGCCTGCCCTCGTGCACGAACACGTTCTCCTGATCCCGATCATTGGCCGCCGTCCACGGCTGCGTGTCGTCGCCGAAGACGAAGACCTCATCGATGAAGTCCCGCTCCGCCGCATCGACGATGGTGAGCAGATACGCGTCAGGAATCGACGCGCAGCGGTTCACGGCTTCGAGCCACGTGTCTCGTCCTTGAAGCCGCCAGTAGCAGTGGCCGTTGCCCGCAAAGTAGCGGCCGCCGCTCTCGCACTCGCGCCGGCAGAACGGTGAACAGCCATCGTCGGGCAGCTGGTTGCCGTCATCACACTCTTCGCCGGGGCCGACTTCACCGTCGCCACACGCCGAAATGCTTCCCCCCGTACCCCCGCCGCCAGCGGAACCGCCGGCGCCTCCGTCGTCGTCGTCGGCCACCGCGAACCCATCGAGCCCCGACACGACGTGGCAGCCCGCAAAGAGGGTCACGACGAGGAGGGTCCGCAGGCGCATGGGGTCGAGCTTACGATCGATGGAGTGTCACCGGCCAGCGAGGGCTGTCGCCAGGGCCCGCGCCGCAGCGCCACGGTGGGAACGCGCGTTCTTCTCGTCGGGCGAGAGCTCGGCGCTGGTGCGGCCCTCGCCCGGAATCCACAACAACGGGTCGTATCCGAAGCCGTTGCTGCCGCGGGGGGTGCGTACGATCTCGCCTTCGAAGGTTCCCCGGCTCTCGGCCACGATGGTGCCGTCGGGTCGCGCCACCACCATCGCGCAGACGAACCGCGCCCTGCGCTGGCCATCCGGCACCTCGAGCATGGCCGCGAGGAGCTTGTCGTTGTTGGCGCGGTCGCGGCTCGCCCGATCCCCCGCGACTCCGGCGTAGCGCGCCGAGTAGACCCCTGGTGCCCCGTCGAGCGCGTCGACCTCGAGACCCGAGTCTTCGGCCAAGCAGGTCAGCCCCGTCTGCGCCGCGTAGCCCATGGCCTTGAGCCGCGCGTTGCCCTCGAAAGTATCGGCATCTTCGATGGGCTCCTCTGGCTCAGGACCTTCGTAGCGGTCGAGCCCGAAGACCTCGATGCCACAGGGGCGCAGGATCGGGATCACTTCTTCGAGCTTGTGCGGGTTGCTGGTCGCGAAGAGAAGGCGACTCAGGAAGGAGGATGACATGGCTCAGAGCTCGATGAGGAGCTGGGTGAGGATGAAGTTCACGATGAGGAGCGCGATGCAGGTCTCGACCACCGCGCGGGTGGTCGCGAGGCCGACGCCTTTGGCGCCGCCCTTGGCGTAGAAGCCGTGTCGACACGACACCGCCGAGACGATGAAGCCGAAGGTCGTGGCCTTGATGAGTCCCATCTCGATGTCGTCGGGCACCGAGATGTCCTTGATGCTCTGCATGAAGATGCCGGCGTCGCCGCCGAGCCACATGACGGCCACCACGTAGGCCCCCGTCATGCCGACCGTCATGTAGAGGATGGTGAGGAGAGGCACCATGGTGGTGCTCGCGAAGAGCCGAGGCGCGAGCAGGTACTGCACCGGGCTGACGCCCATCGTGGTGATGGCATCGATCTGTTCGGTGACGCGCATGTTGCCCAGCTCAGCGGCCATCGCACTACCGGCACGGGCGGTGACCATGATGGCGGCGAAGACGGGCGCGAGCTCACGGGACAGTGCGACGGCCACGATGCCGCCCACACGCCCCTCGGCGCTGAAGGCGCGCAGCGCATAGCTCATCTGCAGCGCGAGCACCGCGCCGCTGAAGAGCCCCGTGAGGGCCACGATGAAGATCGACTGCACGCCGATGAAGTCCATCGCGTTGAAGAACTGGGCTGGCCGATAAGGCGGACGTACCAACCACATCAGGGTGCGGCCCGTGAGCTGGACCACCGTGCCGACGTTGTCGAGCATGTACAGAACGGGGGCGAAGATGCGTTTGAGCGCATCCCCGATGCCGTTCTTCTGCTTCTCCTCGTCGGCCACCGCCCCCTACCTAGCATGGGCACGTCGCAGCGCCCGAGCGATGTGCGGCCAGCGGCCTGCATCGTCGAGTGGCCTCAAGCTGGCCACCCGGCCATGGACCGCATCGAGCGAGAGGATGAGCTCGATACCCCCGCCGCCGAGGTCTTCGTGATGGGGTCCGCCCCACTCCACCAGCATCGCCGCGTCGTCTCGAAGCTCACGCAGCCCGAGGTGATGGACCTCTTCGGGATCGCCGAGGCGATAGAGGTCGGCGTGGATGAGGGGAAGATCTCCGCCTTCGAGGTGGTGAACCAACGAGAAGGACGGGCTGGTGACGGGGCCCGCCACGCCGCGGGAGCGCGCGAGGGCGCGCACGAAGAAGGTCTTGCCCGCCCCGAGCGCACCCGTGAGGAGGATGAGATCGCCGGGAGCGAGCGCCGCTCCGAGACGACGCGCGAGACGGACCGTGGCCCGTCGGGTGGGGAGACCAAAAGCGAGCCCCTCCCCATCGAATGGCAGCGGAACTGGCTCTCGCGACGGGCGGCTCAAGGCGACCTCGACCACACCTTCACCTCGCGCTCGATGCGCTGCTCTCCGCCGAAGCCCCTGGCCTCGGTCGTCCAGAGCTCTGCCCGGGCTGCCCCGAGCGCGCTCGTCGCCTCGAGGCGCCGGGCGCGAACCTCCTCGACGTCGGTGCCACTCTCGGCGAGGTCGGCCACGGCCTCGTTGGCCAGCACCGCCGCGTCGCGACCGAGCGCGGTCCACCACGATGGCGGCCCGGTGTGGTCGCGGAGCCAAGCCGTGAGTCGCGGGTCCGGCGCGCTCGCGTCGACCGGGAACACCCCTGCCGCCAGCCCCTGCCGCGCCTTGCCACGACCGGGGGGCGTGACCCCGAGGCCGAGCCACACCGGCACCCGCGCGTTGCCCGCCACGGCCCAGAGCTGGCGGTCACAGAAAGCTCCGTCGCGGAGCACGAGCGCATCGACCCCACTCCCACGTATAGCCGCCGGCGATGGTGGTTCGAGGCAAGCAAAGGACGTGCGCTCCGTCGTGGGTTCGAGCGTGGCGGGGTCCCCCATCAAAGCCGGCTTGCCCTGGACGGTGGCGAGCAGCCGCCCGGTGGTCCTCGAGAAGGGTTCACCCAACTCGAACAGGAAAGGCGAGCCGAACTTCGCGGGAGCGGCCGTGATCACGATGATGGGGATGGAGTTGTCGCGCGCGTAGGCCGCAGCCTCGGCGCTGTGAAGCGGGTCGATGCCCGCCACCATCACCGCGGCGCCTTCGCCGGCCAGCTCGGCGAGGGCGCGGCGCACCGACTCGCCCGTGGCATCGGCTTCGCGCGTCACGAGTCGCGACCCCGACCCCGGAAGGCCCATGCCGAAGGCCATGCCTGCGACCGCATCGGCGCTGCGACGGCCATGGGCGGGCGTGCGTAGCGATAGGACGACGCCGACGGTGCGCGCGGTCACGCGCCCCCGCGTGACGTCGACGGCCAATCGCGCCACGGCTTCGCCGTAGCCTTCGAGCAAGGCCCCATAGTCGTTGACGAGGAGGCGGGCGAGCTCGCTGTCGCGATCCCAGACCGCATAGACCGCCAGCTGCTGCGCGACGAGGCGGGCCATCTCGATCCCCGACTCGATGATCCCCAGCTTCGAGCGGCGCTCGAGATCTGCGCGGAGGCGCTCCTTGGGCACGTCCGCAATCAGCTTCTTGATCTCGGCGACGATCTCCGTCTCCTGGTCGGGCGCCGCCTCGCTGCGCCACCCCTCCATGAAGCGGATCGCGTCGTCGTAGCGCTGGGCACCGAGCGCGGTGAGGACGAGCTCCTCGTTGAGGCGTGCCGTAGCGAAGGGGTCGATGAGCCGATGGTGCAGCGGCGCGAGTCGCTCGAGGGCCTGGGGATGGCGGCCTCGACGGCGCTCGACCGAGCCGACGACGAGGTTCGCGAGATCTTGTGCGGTCCCCGGCGGTCCGAGCAGGGGCGACCGATTGGCCTTGGAGCCCTCGCCCTTGGCCAGGGTCTCGGCGCGATCGAGGTCGCCTCGATCGAGCGCGTTGAAGGCACGCAGTACCTGGGCCAAGCGCAGCAGCGGGTCGTCGGGGAACTCGAGCACGAAGGCGGCCAGCTCTTCGTCGAGCCGCTGGCGGTCGTTGTCGCTTCCGAGCACCCAGCGGCGCATCAAGGGCCGAAAGGCGAGCTCGGCCCGCTGGCTCGCGCCGATGGACGCCACCGGCACCGGACCGCTCGCAGCGCCTCCGCCGCAGGCCAGCATCGAGGCCGCCACCGCCAACGGAAGCCAGCGCCAACTTGACACCGGGTGGCGACGTTTCGACCCTTCGCCCACGTGATCTCTCGTGCGCGCCAGCTGCATGCCGTGACGGGCCTCGTTCCGCTGACGGCCTGGCTCTTGTGGGAGCTGTGGCGGTACCAGCAGGCCTTGGTGGGCCCGGAGGCCTTCGCCGCGGCCCGTCCCGACGGGCCGCTCGGAAGCGTCCTCACGGCACTGGTCTTGGGCGCGCTGGCGTTTCATGGGGGCTACGGAATCCTGCTCGCTTCGCGCAAGGGAAACAACGCGAAGGCGGATCCGGCCACACCGGACACCATCCGCGAACACCCGCTGTACCCCGTTTACCGGCGCAGCGCCTTCTTGGTCCTCGCCTTCACCTTGCTTCACTGGGCTCGCGTCCACCTGCCCCAGTGGCGCGGCGAGGTCGCACCGGCGGACAGCTACGACCATCTCGTGCAGCTCCTGTCTTCCACGCGGAGCGGGATCCCACTTTGGGCCATGGTCTTCGCGCTCGGCTGGGCCGTGACCTGCTTCCACGTCGGCTTCGGTTGGTTCGCCGCCGCCGAGCGCTGGTCGCCGCGGGTCTTGCCCGGCCCTCGTCGCATGGTCGCGATCGCCTGCGGACTCCTGGCCGCCGTCGTCTACGTCGTTGGGCTTCACGCCATTCTGCATTTCAGCAACGGCACCCGTTGGTGGGGCATCGCCGAGTCGCCCAGCCGTGGTCGATGCAGCACTGAAGAGGAGCTCGCCCCGAGTGCGCTGCCCTCCAACATGCAGCCGCCCAGCACGGCGCCGTCCGCCACGAACAAGCCCTAAATACGTTCCCATGGGTTCGCTACACCTCGACTCGCCCCGCTCTGTCTCTTTCTGGGGGAGCGAGGACGAGTCGAGGCTCCGCGAACACACCCCCTGTTCACTCCTTCCTCCAATCGCTAGGGGCCTTCAGAAGCTTCAGAAGGCCCCTCCCCTCGCTACGCGAGGGGCCCCTCCCCAAACGGCGTCGCTTCGCGACGATTTGTAGCGAATAGACGGTCACCTATTTAGTCGAGGTTCGAGGTTCGAGGTTCGAGGTTCGAGGTTCGAGGTTCGAGGTTCGAGGTTCGAGGTTCGAGGTTCGAGGACGAGAGCGAGGACGAGAGCGAGGACGAGGACGAGACCGTGGCCCCAAAAAGATCGTGTGCCGACGGTCCACGTTGGAACCGCCGGCACACGTTGGGCACCCTCACCACGTCCTTAGGGCAGCGTGGTGTCGTTTCAAGTCAAGATACGGTCAAGGAAAGCAAAGCACGCCCGTGAGGACGTCGAAGCCAAGGAACAGAAGAAGAAGCCAAGGCGACGTCAGGGAGACGTCGCATGAAGCCAAGCAAGCGATGTCCCCGGGAATTGCAATCGAGGGGCCAGCCGACAAGTCGTTGAAATGTCGTAACGACGGTTCGTCCGCCCGCGTGGGTTTCACCTAGACCCTGATCCGAGTGTCGCGGTCGGTGAGGACGGATCACGGCAAGGCGTCGAGCGCGCGGCGGTCGTCTTCGGGCGCGGCGCCCTCCGAGGTGGCGTAGGCGACACTCACCCGGCCCGCGTAGAGGAAGACGTGCGCAGGATCCAAAGCTCCGTGGGCGTGGCCCTCGGCATGGAGTGCCTCGAGCGCCGCAGCGAGGGCCGCGCGCTCCGCAGGCGGCAACGACAGCCCCTGTGAGAGCGGTCGGCCGCGAGGTAGCTCGACCCAAATCTGCTCGGCTTGGGCATCGACCTTGAGCACCGTCGGAAGGGCGGGGTGCCCGATGCGAGCGATCGCGCCGGCCCGAGCGAGCTCGGTCCACGGGAGAAGCTGCACGTCCCGCTCGAGCCACAGGTCGTGGGCGTCACCACGCCGTCGTGCCGGTCCGAGTCGGCCCGCGCGTGGGTCGGATTGTCGCGGCGACGGACCCAGCGCCGCCCGCGACTGCTCGACCACGCGCGTAGACCATTCGAGCGCCTCCACGGCGCGACGAGCCTGAAGCGCGCTCGCGAAGCGCCCCTCGGGTCTCGGCTCCAGAAAACGCGCGAGCACCGCATCATGGGCCGGCGTCAGGTCTGGATGTTCCAGCGAGAGTCGGATCTCAGCCGGGTCACCGCTCGGCAGCCGTCGGGTCAGCATCTCGTGCAGCAACACGCCCACCGCGAAGATGTCGGACGCCACGGTGGCTGCCCTCCCCTCGCGCTGCTCGGGCGCCATGTAGGCGACGGTTCCAATGGCGCCGACGGTGACCGTGGCCTGGGAGGTGTCGAGGTGCGCCGCCCCGAAGTCGGCCAGGCGTGCCGTACCCCCGCCGTCGAAGAGCAGGTTCGAAGGCTTCACGTCACGGTGCAGGACCCCGAGACGATGTGCCTCGGCCAGCGCATCGAGCACCCCTCGGGCGATCTCCGCCGCGCGGGCCGGCGACACCGGCTCTCGATCCAAAAGGTCGCGCAACGAGCCGCCCGGCATCCAGGCGAGCACCATCGCGGGTCCAGCGTCGATGAAGTCGTGAAGCGGGACCACGTTGGGGTGGCGGAGCTTGGCCAGCGCGTCGGCCTCCCGCACGAACCGTGCGAGAGCGTCGCGTCCGGTTCCCAGCCCCTGCGACGCCAGGATCTTCACCGCCACCGTGTCGCCCGACACCGTATCCACCGCGCGCATCAGTCGCGCGTGAGGCGTCACCGCCACCTCTTCTTCGATGCGGTAGCGGCCGTACAGCAGCGCCTCGGCCCCCTCGCCCGCCGCCGTCACCGCCTCCGCGACGTCCTCGGCCGTGATCCCACGCTCGGCCAGCTCCTCGCTCAGGTCCTTGCGCGCCTGCCGAAGACCGAGGGCTTCGAGGCCATGCGCGAGGAGCACGAGCCCTCGTCGCGGCCGAGGCCGGTCCAGTTGCTGGAGCACGCGCACCGCAGCCTGGTGCTTGCGGTGTCGTGCATAGAGCGCCCCGAGCTCGACGCGGAGGGGAGCGCCATCACTCCGGGCCAGATCGCGTATGGCCGCCTCGAGGAGGCGAGCTGCGTCCGCAGGGCGCTCCGCGCGATCGTAAGCCCGCGCCGCCGCCGTCACGTCGCCTGCGCGCGCGTAGGCCTCGGCCGCCGCGAGGTCGTCTTTCGCCGCTTCGTAGAGACGCGCTGCCTGTTGGTGGTGGCCACGACCCGCGAGGTCGGCGGCGATGCGGCGGGCCTCTGGAAGCTCCGCCGCCACCTCCATGGCCCTCCTCACGACGTCACCGCCACCGCCTGAAATGGCCATCAGACGAAGCGCAGAGCCGGGGTCGCCAGCTTCGAGGGCCGCCTTGGCCGCGCGGTCCCACTGACACGCGCGTTCCAGCAGGACGGCCGCGCGCCCGGGATGCCCGGCGATGAGCCAAAGATCGGCGGCGCCCTCGAGGTCGCCGGCGGCCACGAGGGCCTCGATCTCAGCCTCGGTTCCCACCACGCCGGATGGCTACTCGGTGACCGTCACGCGCGTGGCCGCGGCCACGTCGACTTCGAGGATCGCGTCGTCGAGATCGAGTCCCGCGCTGCGGGTGCGATCGACATCGACACGACGGTAGCGATGCACCTCGACGTCGAGGGCGACCCCGGGCTCGAAGCCGGGGGTGACGAACGTGGCCGCGCCGTCATCCTCGAGCACGCAGCGGTACGGGGCTCCGTCGTTCACGTCGACGGGCACGATGTCGACGTAGAGCTCGTCGCTCGGGCCGCCAGGCGTCCAGCGAAGCTCGACCGCTTCACCGGGCCGCACGGCGTCGAGCTCGGCGAGGCCAACGCCGTCGAAGCTCATGGCTGCGGGCACCTCGGGTGCGTCGAGGCGCAGACTGAAACCATCGACTTCGTCCGAGCCTGCGACCTCGATGAGGTAGCCCTCGGCATCGGGAAGCCAGGAGTCGTCGCGCGACGTGTACACGACCCCCGAGACCAAATCGCCCACGTCGGGGAACGCGCGGGTCACGAGCGGGGTGTCCCGTCCGCCGTCGAGGGCGTGCACGACGATGTCGCCCACATCGACCATCTCGATGGATCCACTCGCCGACGCCGGCAAGGCCGCCTCGTCGGTCGCCAGCCAGCGGCAGCCCACGGCTTCCCCCGGCTGGAAGCGGCGGGTCGCGACGACCCGTTCCGCCGTGGAGGCGTCGATGCCTTCTAGGCGCATGAACCGAGCCGATACGCGCGCTTGCGACGCTGCACGACCATCTGCCGCCACCGTGCGCTCGACCACGACGGCCCCGTGCACGACGCCGGTCTCCTCGCCAGAGACGGGGTCCTCGACGGTCGCAGAGCAGCCGACGGTCGTCGTTGCCATCAGCGTGGTCACCACCAGCGCGCGCATATGAGAGCCAGTCTAAGCCGCGCCCCTCAGCCCTGCAAGACGGCGCCGTGCTTCCCCCCAGATGGAACGGGCGTTAGCGTGCGCGCCCACCCGGGAGGACCGATGTCAGAAGAAAAGCTGGGACGAGATGTTTTCATGGCCTTGGCTGCGATCGCTTGGGCCGACGGCAAGGTCGATCCGCAAGAGGCCGACGCCATCTGCCGCACCGCGCTCGAGGAAGGCCTCGAGATCGAGGAGG
>JAUHZF010000065.1 GCA_030426145.1 Polyangia bacterium | reverse complement strand
CGGCGGTGACGGACATGTACGGGGAGTACTCCCTGCCTCCTCGAGCGGCGGGTTGCGAGGTCCGCGCAACGCATCCGCTGTTCGGCGCATCGAAGACCCGACGGGTGAAGAAGGGGAAGGGCAACGACCTCGACCTCCGCGCGCCGGCCGGGATCTCGGGCACCGTCGTCGACGAGAACGGCGACCCCCTGCCGGGGGCGCAGGTGTCGGTCGAGCAATATCTTCCCACCGACGGCAAGGCTCGGAAGTTCGTGCGCTCGCGGGGCAAGACGGCCGACGACGGAACCTTTCTCGTCGACAAGCTCCCTCCAGGCCGCTTCGTCCTCGTCGCCTCCGCCGACGGCCGGCCCCCCGCCATGAGCGATGAGATCACCGTCGAGGATGGTGAGCCGGTAGAGGGGATCCGCATCCAGGCCGGGCTCGGCGGTGTGCTCTTCGGCACCGTGACGGATGCGGGCGGTCAGCCCATCGAAGGGGTGAGGGTCTCGGTCGACCGCTTGAGCATGACGGCGCCCAACACCATGAGCCCGGCCACCACCGACGTCGATGGCCGCTACGAGCTCCCCGGAATGCCCAAGGGACCCTTCTCGATTCGCGCCTTCAAGAAGGGCTTCACGTCACGGGTCCTGTCGGGGATCACCACCGACGGCAATGGGGAGGCGCAGCTCGACATCGAGCTGACCGAAGGCGACAAGACCGAGTTCACCGGCATTGGAGCCGTGCTCGTCCCCCGCAAGGGTCACATCGCGGTGGGGGTCGTGGTCGAGGATGGCCCGGCTGCACGCGCGGGCCTGAAGCGGTACGACCGCGTTCTCAGCATCGACGGCCAGGACATCGAAGGCTGGTCGGTGCCCATGGCCGTGCAGACGCTGCGGGGCGACGTGGGCACCAACGTGAGGGTGGTCATCGAGCGCGACGGCGAAGAGCAGAGCTTCGTCATCACCCGCGGCACCTTCTACCGCTGAGGGTAGCGTCGGCGCGCCTCAGCGTGGGCGCGAGATGATGTAGATCTTCACGGGGGCGACGCCGCGCTTCGTGAGGCCGAGGCGCTCGGCCGCGCGCCGGGAGAGATCGATGACGCGACCGCCGTGATACGGGCCGCGATCGTTGATGGTCACCCGTACCCAGCGACCGTCTTTGCGGACCACGTCGACGACGGTGCCGAAGGGTAGGTTGCGGTGCGCGGCCGTGAGCTTCGTCGGGTCGTACGGAGAACCGCTTGCCGTGGCATTGCCGGCGAGGCTGTCGTGATAGTAGCTCGCCTCACCGGCTTGGAAGGGCGCCGCGGGCGGGGCGATGTCACGAGCATGGTTCGGGCCTGAGCTCGGTCCGCCGCTGATCTCGGGTGCAGAGGGCGGTGGCCCGTGTGGCGGCAGGTAGGGACTCGGCGCAGGCGGCGGAACCGGCGGCGCGGGGGAGCCACCCGGGTACGTATAGCGGTGGGGATAGGTGTACGGCGTGGCGGGTGGGGGCGGGGCCATGGTCTCGCGACAGGCCACGAAAGCGAGCAGTCCCAGGGCGACGCGGGCTCTCACGGCGCTTCCTCCACCGACATGCCCAAGCTCGAGATCACATCGAGCACCAGCGCCTTGATGCCGGGCAGCATGCGCGCGGCCTCGTCGGTCAGAAGCCGCTCGACCGGCTCCGGCCGGTCGTTGCGCAGGAGGTTGGCGACGAGGCGGATGAGGGCAGGGCGCTCGTAGGGGTCGAGCTGCGCCGAGCAGGTTTGGCCGGACATGAGTGCGCAGGCGGCGCCGAGGCTGCCGGGACCTGGCGTTGGTTGATCGCGATAGGCGAGCAAGCTCAGGTGGGCGGCGGTGTGAAGTCGGTGGCGGTGACCCGCGAAGTAGCCGCCGGTCGATGCAGCCCGTGCTTGGGCCAGGTCGCGGGCGAAGGCGTCGAGGTCGCCAGCGGCTTCGTGTCGGGTCGCCGCGATGAGCCACGCGTCGGGCCGGCCTGTTTCCAAGTCAGGGGCGATGGCGTCGAGCGCCGAGGCTGGTGAAGGCGCGGTGAGATCGCCGCGGGCCACGGCGACTTCCGCCGCGCCGAGGCGCGCTTCGGTCGGGTCGGGGGTGGTCGTGAGCGCAGCGTCGAAGGCGGCCGCCGCGTCATCGAGACGGCCGCGCATCAGCTCGACGGTGCCGAGTCGCGTCTGACCCGCCCACGTGCTGGCACCCCGCACGTAGCGCTGAGCGACGAGGTCGTCGGCCTGCGCGATGGTCTGCCGATAGTGGCTGGCGGCCTCCGAGAGGTACCGCTGGCGCTGGTCGGGGTCTTGTGACGCGCGCAGCTCGAGCGCGCGGGCACGGAAGAACGAGACGTCGGGGTGGCGTCCTTCGTAGGCTTCGGTGGCATCGCAGGTGGCGAGCACACCCTCCGCGTCGCCGCGCTGCATCTGGACGAGCGCCCGGGCCGCGAAGAGGCGAAGCACCGAACGCAGGGTGCTCGGCTCGCTCTGGAGGAAGACGGACCACCCGGCCTCGATCACCTTCCAGGCAGCGTCGCCGTCGCCAGCGCCGATGTGTTCGTGGGCGAGGTAGCCGTGCACCGTGAAGTCGTCGGGCTCGAGCGCGAGACGCTTCTCGAGCAGACGCCGGTTGCGGGTGCCCTTGTCGCGCACCAAGCGATGCGAGGGCACGGCGCCGAGGTGGATGATGTCGCCTTCGACGTCGAGCTGCCGATGGCCGTGGCGCGCAGACCACGTCCGCACCGACTCGTGCACCACGCCCTCGTAGGCGAGGTCATCGGTGCGGCGTAGGAGGCGGGGCAGGTACATCGGCTCGGCGAGGCGCGCCGCGCCGGACAGGACCTCGGCCGGGGTGGCGTCGAGGCGGTCGGCGTCGTGGAGCCTGAGCATGCCTGCATCGAAGCTGTCGCCGGCCTGCTCGATCACCTGGCGGATGCGCGCCGGGCTCTCCGGGGTGAGACGTTCATCGGCGTCGAGCACGAGGACCCACGCGCCGGTGGCGGCGGCGATGGAGGCATTGCGCGCAGCGGCGAAGTCGTCACACCAGGTGAAGGGGATCACCTTCGCCCCGGCGGCTTCGGCGATGGCGACGGTCTCGTCGGTGCTGCCCGTGTCGACGACGATGAGCTCGTCGCAGAGCGGCCGAGCCGATGCGATGCACGGCCCGATCATCCCCGCCTCGTCGCGGGCGATCATGCACAGCGAGACCAGGCCCACGGCTCACTCCGCTTCGGGGTCTTCGTCGTCGTCGGCGCCGGCGCCGCCTTCGCCCTCGTCGTAGTTGTTGGGCAGTTGGGTCACGTCGATGACGTTGCCGTCGGGGGCGTTCTCGCCGCTGGGATCGCCATCGAGGTTGGCTGGCTCCCGAGGCCAAGGCGACTCGCTCGACGAGCCCCCGCAGGCGACGAGCGCGAAGAGGGTCGTGGTGAAGCAGAGGCGACGCATCATGACGCAGAGACTAGAGAGGACGAGCTGCGTGCGCCAGACCCACCCGCGCGAACCGCGCAATGGGTCCGAATTGGCCTCCTCGCGGGGCTCTCGGCGGGTTTTGCGGCGATGACCCCTTCATGGTAGCCGACAACTCCATGGACTTTCTCATCGCGTCGCGACGCCAGCGCCCGGGGAACGACCCCATCTTCGCCCTCAACGCAGAGGCAAAGCAGCGCATCGCGGCCGGTGAAGACGTCATCAACGCAACCATCGGCGCTCTGCTCGACGACGAGGGCAACCTCGCGACGATGCCGGCGGTGGTCGAGGCCCTACGCCAGGTCGATTCGCGGGTCGGAGCCGGTTACGCCCCCATCCCGGGGCGTCCCGATTTTCGCCAGGCGGTCATCGACGATCTCCTCGCGGGTAGCTCGCTGCACGACGTGTCGGTCTGCGTATCGACGCCGGGCGGCTCGGGCGCGTTGCGCATGGCCATGGACGACTTCCTCGAGCCGGGTCAGACCGTGCTCACCGGCTCCTTTTACTGGGGCCCCTACCAGACCCTCGCCGACGAGGCGGGGCGCGAGTTGA
The DNA here is from genome assembly GCA_030426145.1 of Polyangia bacterium. Lineage (GTDB taxonomy): Bacteria > Myxococcota_A > Polyangia > Polyangiales > Polyangiaceae > JAPYTK01. The sequence goes on along the minus strand of JAUHZF010000065.1, from coordinate 28,084 downwards.
CCACCTTCAACATGTTCGCCGAGGACGGCCGCTTCGACACCGCCGCCCTCGACGCGAGCATCGGCGAGCTCCTCGCCGCGCAGGGGCGATGCATGGTCATCCTCAACACCCCCTGCCACAACCCGACCGGCTACTCGCTCGACGCCGACGAGTGGAAGGCGACGAGCGACGTCCTGCGCAAGCACGCCAAGACGGGACCGCTCATCGTGCTGCTCGACGTGGCCTACGCCTACTACGCCCCCGACGCGCTCGAGGCGGCCGTGAAGGCGCTCGCCGAGCTCGCCGACGACTTGCTGGTGTTGTTCGCCTGGTCGGCCTCGAAGTCGTTTGCGCAGTACGGACTCCGGGTCGGAGCGCTGGTGGCCTCGGTGCCAGACGCTGCGCAGCGCGACCAAATCAACAACGCCATCACCTTCTCGTGCCGTGGCTTGTGGTCGAACTGCAACGCGGGCGGCCAGGCGGGCATCACGAGGGTGCTCACCGACCCGGTGCTGAGTCAGCAGGTCAAGACCGAGCGCCAAGCCCTCGTCGACATGCTCGACCGCCGGGTGAAAGCTTGGAACGAGCTCGCGGGGCCGAAAGAGCGCATCGTCTACCCCCGTTATCAGGGTGGCTTCTTCACCACGGTCTTCTGTGACGATCCCAAAGCCAAAGCAGCGGCTCTTCGCGAGATGGGCATCTACGTCATCCCCACGCGCGGCGCGTTGCGGGTGGCGATGTGCGCGGTCAACGAGGCGGCCGTGGCGCGAATCGTCGAGGGCCTCGACACCGTCCTCGCGTAGGATGGCGGGCCTGAGGCCACCGTCATGACCGCGACCTCACGCCTGTTCCCACTGGCCCTGCTGGGCCTCGGTGCCACCGCCTGCGGCGGTGCAGCGCCGCTCATGCACACGGCGCACGCCCTTCAGGAGGACGAGGTCACGGTGGGCGCTGGCTTCTCTGGATCCATCAACGTGGCTCCCCCCGAGCTCGGCCCGGAAAACGTGGCAGAGGCGGCGGTCGAAGAGGGCGCCGTATCGCCCGGCTTCGCCCCGTGGGTGGGTGGACGGTTGGGCCTCGGCGGGGAGTACGACGCCGGCCTGCTCTACACGGCGCGATCCATTCGCGCCGATCTGAGGCGATCGTTCCCCTTCGGCGAGGAGGACAGCCTCGCCTTTTCGGTCGGGCTCGGTGCTTCGGGTCTGCTCCCCAAACGCCGCGACGACCTCGGCGTTCGCGTAGGTGGCTTCGGCGGCGATATCCCGCTCTTGTTCGGCTACCGCAGCGACGCCGACATCTACTCGTTCTACCTCGGTCCTCGCGTCGGCATGGAGTACCTCAACGGCCAGCGCGACCTCCCACAGGATCCCCTCGACCCAACCATCGTCGGCGTCGAATCGATCCGGGGCTGGCACGCCCAGGCCGGCGGCCTCTTCGGCCTGCGCATCGGCTTCCGCTACCTCTACGCCGCCCTCGAGCTCGCCGGCGACATGCACTGGGCCCAAGCGACCGTCGGCGACGTCGACGCCTCCTTCTCGGTCTTCGCCATCCGCCCCGCTGGCGCCCTCCTCGGCCGCTTCTGAGCGTCTACTCGACTCCGGAGTGGGGCGGCTGCCGGTGGGCATCAGGGCGGCCCGAGCTGATGGGTCGCTCGCACCGAGCCCCAGGTCCTAGAAAAAGAGTCCACCTAGAGACGTAGATTCAAGGGCTTATGTGATTTGTAGGTGTCGGTCGTACTTCTTGCGTCGGATGACGCCGAGCTGTCACAACTGCGGGGTAGGTTCCGCGGCTCCGAGGAGCGATGGATGGCTCCCGGAAGGAGAACCTCATGCGCCTCACTTCGACCACGCTTGCTCTTGTGTCCCTCGTCGGCCTCGTTCCTGCCCTCATTGCCGGGTGCGGAAGCGACGATGGAGATACCGAGTCCTCTTCGACCACGACCACCACGTCCAGTGGCATGACCACCACGTCGAGTGGGGTCGGAGGCGACATGTCGTCCTCCTCCTCCAGCAGCTCCACCTCCAGCGGCATGGGCGGCATGGGCATGGGCGGCATGGGCGGCATGGGCGCGGGCGGCATGGGCGGCATGGGCGGCATGGGCGGTGCCACGAGCGACGCTGCCGCCTACGTCTGGGGCGATTGGGATACCGACAACACCGACGACGTCGGCATCATCAGCTATCCCGCGGGAACGGCGCAGAAGCTGGCCCTCATGGGGGTGACCGCCATCAACGATATCGATGGGGTCGTGGCTTCGCCGGACGGCACGAAGATGGCCATCGCGCTCGAGGCGGATGGCAACCCCGTGCAGATCCTCGTCTACAATGCTGACGGCTCAGGCGCGCCTACCGTGGTGGCGGCAGCCAGTGCTGCCACCGTCGGGGTGGCCGACATGGCCTGGTCGCCTGACGGCACCCAGATTGCGTTCATCGCTGACTGGAACATCAACGCCAACGGGCACAACATCGTGTTCGTGGCCAACGCCGACGGCAGTAGCAATGCGCCGAAGCTCGTCAGCCAGGAGACGATGGATAGCGCACAGGACGCCTACAGCGTCTCCTGGGTGAACAACACGACCGTGGCCTACCACGGAGACCTGGTCGACAATGGTGAAGACAACCTCTACACCTCCGACGTCACCCTGACGGTGCCGGCTCCGGTGCCCCTCGTCCCGGAAGCCATGACGCTGGACGGGTCGGAGGTGCGTTCCGGTGCGCAGGTCGACGCGGGTGGGAAGATCTACTTCCGAAGCTCGCACCTTGGCGGCGCGTTCTACCTGTTCCGTGCCGATGTCGACGGACAGAACCTCGAGCAGGTTGCCGCATCCGCCGCGCTCACCAACGGCAATGGGCAAGCGGAGGTCGGTGACTTCGCCATCTCTCCTGACGGCACGCAGATCGCCTTCAGCGCCGACGCTCCGAATGCAGAACTCTACCAGGTGTACGTGGCCACCGACGTCGGGATGGCCGCCTCTACGCTGCAGTCCAACGTGCAGGCGGCGGCGGTCGTAGGTGAGTTCCGTGGTCCTGTGGGTGAAGGCACGATCGTCTGGAGTCCCGACCAGACGACCCTCGCCGTTATCGCGGATTGGCAGGTGAATGCCATGGGCATCGACAACGATCAGTCTGCGTTCATCGTGCCGGCATCCGGTGCGGCGGGTGGCGTTCGCATCCTCGCTGCCTCGGCAAACAGCGGCAACCCAGACGTGAACAGCATTCTGTTTTCGAGTGATGGCTCGCGCATCTTTGCACGGGGTGACCTCGTGGTGGGCAACGAGACGGAGGTTCACTCCACGGCCGACTTCGTGACCGCAGACCAGGAAGCGACCACGGTGGTCGTCGACGTGCCGAGTGGTGGTGACGTCGCGGGCATCTCGCTGAAGCCCTGAAGGTCCTACTCGACGCGCTCGGCGATTGTCGTTTCGCTGAGCGCCACATGTCACACGGGGCTCCTATGGTCCCGCCACTGGCGCCCCGGCCTCGAGCTGGCTATGCCCTAGACCATAGGAGACCCCAACCATGCGACTTTCTTCCAACAGCCTGCTCGCCCTCGGCATGGGCGCCCTCTTCGCCATGACCAGCGTGCAGGGCTGCACCGATGACACCGACGAGGACGACACCACCACCTCCAGCAGCTCCGGCGTGCCCACGACCTCGTCGTCGTCTGGCATGGCTACGAGCTCCAGCAGCGCGGGCGGCGGCACCTCGTCGTCGAGCAGCAGCTCTTCCTCCAGCTCGTCGAGCGCGGGCGGCATGGGCGGTGCTGGCGGGACGGGTGGCATGATGGCCATGGGCGGCATGGGCGGCGCGGGCGGCATGGGCGGCGCGGGCGGCATGATGGGCGCCGGCGGTATGGGGGGCGCCGGCGGAGTGATGGGCATGGGCGGCATGGGCGGCTCGGGCGGCGGCATGCCGACAACCGTCCTCAACGAGGATTTTGCCGACGACCTCGGCTTCGTGAAGCTCGATGGGAACGCGGTAGCGGCCACGTTCTTCTCCGACGGAACCAACGACTACTGGGGGATCTCGGACGGAACCACTGGCGGTGACTTCGATGGTGGCACTGCGCCCAACATCACCGGCGACTACATGGGCTTTGCCGGAAACTTCCTGACACTTCAGGACGGCGACGGCGAAGGTCTTACGCTGCCGGCGGTCATGCAGTGGCAGAACCTCAACATATCGAATCTCACCAACTTGCAGATCTCGTTCAAGCTCGCTGAGGCCCTTGCTCAGGACATGAACAACGATATGGACACTGCCGACTTCTTGAGGTTCGAGGTGGTCATCGATGGTGGTCAGCCAGTGAACATCATCGAGTTCCGAGGCGATACGGCCACGAACGGCCTCTTCCGAGAGGACACCAACCTCGACGGAACCGGCGATGGTGCAGTTGCGGTTGGGCCGACGGCTGCGACCTTCACCAAGGCCATCGCGGGCACGGGAAGCACGCTCACGCTCATCGTGACGGCTAGCCTCAACTCTGGCGATGAGGACTTTGGCCTCGACGACATCGTCATCGTCGGCAACTGAGCTGACCGGGACCAGACGCGGCCGCTTCCCACGCCAGGGAGGCGGCCGTTTACGTTCTTGCATGGGCCCCCGGGTGGCCGGAACACTCGAGGGCGAGAACTCATCCGGAGGGAACTCGGCCTTCTACGGCGCTGAGCGCTGCAGCTGCGGCGACCCAACGAGGACAGGTGCTGAGTGTGAGTTTCAAGTCAGGGGCAATGCCGTTCGGATAGGGGGACTTGGAGCGTTCTCGTTCTCGCCCTCGTGAGCGTTCTCGTTCTCGCCCTCGTGAGCGTTCTCGTTCTCGCCCTCGTGAGCGTTCTCGTTCTCGCCCTCGTGAGCGTTTTCGTCGTCGTGGTCCCCAAAGGGCGACACTGGCGTCTCACAACGCCACGATGGCTGTCGTTCCACCCTCGCAGGGGCGCCTATGGCACCTCAACGACAGCCCTCGTGTCCTTCCGTGTCAGCAGTGTGGGCAGAGGCACGCCCAAGCCCCGCCAGCGCCCAGGTTCGAGGTTCGAGGGCCCAGGTTCGTCGCAGAGAGCGAGAGCGAGGCCAAGAGCGGAAGCCCGCAACTCCGCGGAGTCGTCGCGATAACGCTCATCGCGTGCGTTAGCGGGCGAGCCAGGCGGACGTTCAACCCCTGCAGACCTTCAACGTCGAGGAATCAGACGTTCAACCCCCGCAGACCCACCCTGCGCGCGCTGAGCATCGACTTCGTCGACGTTCAACCCCTGCAGACCTCGAACGTCGCCACAGCGAGACCCGCAGCGACCCTGGTGTCTCCCAACGACACGACCGCTGTCCTTCCCCCCTCACAGGTGCGCCTGCGGCACCTCAACGACAGCCATCGTGTCCTTCCGCGTCAGCAGTGTGGGCAGACGCACGCCCAAGCCATGCCAACGCCCATGTTCGAGGTTCGAGGGCCCAGGTTCGAGGTTCGAGGTTCGAGGTTCGAGGTTCGAGGTTCGAGGTTCGAGGTTCGAGGTTCGAGGTTCGAGGTTCGAGGTCGAGATCGAGGTTCGAGGTTCGAGGTTCGAGGTTCGAGGTTCGAGGTTCGAGGTTCGAGGTTCGAGGTTCGAGGTTCGAGGTTCGAGGTTCGAGGTTCGAGGTCGAGAGCGAGAGCGAGAGCGAGAGCGAGAGCGAGACCGAGATTCGAGGTCGAGTTCGATCGAGCCCCGTGCCCAAACCGAACGGCATTGGTTCTACGGGGTGACGATGCGGAGGCGGGGTCCGCAGGCTACGTCGAGGGGGCCTTCGTGCACGTAGACGTCGCCGTCGAGGGTGTAGGGCACGGTGCCTCCGGCGGGGACGAGGGTGGCGCGTTCGGTGAGGCGCTCGTAGGTCTTGTGGCCGCCCAGGGTGCGACCGCGCCATACGTTGGGGAGGCCAGCGATGAAGCCGGCGACCGAGGTGTGGATGCCGAGCATGTGGTAGCGGTCGGGGGTTTCGCCGCTGCGGTAGAAGGGCTTGAAGCCGAGGCCGATCTGACCGCAGGTGCTGGCGCCGACGGTGAAGTAGTCGCGCTCGGGAAAGAGGGTACCGTCGGGGAAGTCGACGCGTCCCGTCCAGCGCTGGGCCACGCGCTTCACCCGCTCGCCGCCCGTGACGGCCGAACCGATGGTGCGGGCGAGGACCTCGGCCGCCCAGACCGGGCTGCGGGGATCCTTCATGTTGTACTCGGCGATGAAGCCATAGATGGCCCCGGTGCCGAAGATGAAGCCGTAGTGGTCACCCACCTGAAGCACGTTGGGCTCCACGAAACGCATCGGCGTCAGCGCGCGACGGCGAAAGCTCTTGAGGTAGCGCGCGAGGAGGCGCTCGGGACCCATCCGGGGGATGTCGAGGCTGTTGGCCACCGTGTTCATCGTGCCGTTTCGCAGCAGCGCGAAGTAGGGAAGCTTGGCTCCCTCGTAGGCCCGCAGCAGGTGGGTGATGGTCACGTGGTTGGTGCCGTCGCCACCTGCGATCCCGACCAACTCGACTCCGTGCTGGCGGAACTCGATCGCGACCTCGCCCAGCTCGTCGAAGGAGCTCGGTGCGCGCACGATGCCCTCGGCGCCGATCTGCCGTTGCAGCCGGTGCGCGAGGTTGGGGTCACGCTGGTGCTGCTTGGCCCTCGGGTTGATGATGAGGCCGATGAGGGATCCGTCGGGCACGGCGCCTTTCATCGCAAACCCCGCCGCGCAGGGCCAGCACAAGTTGGCCCGGGCGCGGTTTCGTCACCCCATCACCGGGGGCGCGTCTCTTCGCTGCCGTAGGTGAGAAGCTCGTCCCGGGCTGCCTTGGCCTCGGCGTCGAGCCACGCTGGGGTCCTCGCTACGCTCGAGAGCCGCACCTCGTCGATGATGCCATCGAAGTTACGGCTCACGTTGTTGATGCGGGCGCCGATGGTCGTCATGTGCGTCTCGACGGCTTCGGGGGCGACCGTGCCCATCTGGAAGATGTTTTCCGCCAGGGGTGCGCCGTCCAGGTAGTGCACCACGGTCTGGTCCGTGACGTTTGCGGTGACCGCGGCGTGTTGCCAGGTGTCGAAGACCACGGTGTTGGGGGGGCTGAGCCAGTAGCCGAAGTTCATGTCGTAGTCGTGGCCGAAGGCGAAGGTGTTGGCTTGGGTGTTGCTGACCGTGAACCCCCACCCTCCCGCGAAGCTCGTATTGCCGCCTCGCTCGAGGATACGGCCCTTGCCGTTGGCGCCCAGGCTGCGCGCCTGCACGATGGCGGAGACCGTTCCCCCGCTCACGAAGGCCGTGGCCGTGGGAAGGTTGCCAGGGATGACCACCTTGCTGGTGCCGACCAGTTCGAAGTCGTAGGCGAGGCCGACGAAGCCCGGCACTGCGTTGACGTTCTCCGGGGTGCCGTCGTGCCCGTTTCCAGTGGCGTCGACACCATCGTCGTCGAGATGCCACACCGCGAGATAGTTCGCGCTCCAGGTCTGGCTCGACGCCACGGCGTCGGTGCTCGGGACGCCGCCGTAGTACATGGCGAAGGCGGCGCCGGCCTCGAGGCTCGGGAGGCGAACCCAGATCGTCGACACCGCCCCTGGCTCCCAATGGTCGACGTCGTGGGCCAGCACCTGTCCCTCGGCTTCGAAGCGCAGGTCGCTCCCATCGACCGCGGCCGCGTCGTAGTCGATGCGCGTGTCGTCGAGCACCACCAGTACGGGAAAGTCGGCGAGCGCCGACCCAACTCCGGAAGCGGTGAGGGGGCGGCGGCGTGAGAGACCAGGGTCGAACCACGGCGCCGGGGCCATGCCGCCCCCACCGGTCGCGTTCGAGCCACCTGCGCCCCCCCCACCGGCCGACGTGGTCGTGGTCGTGTCGGCGGTACTCGAGGCTCCACCCCGCGGATCGAGGTCGTCCCAGTCGAAGCTGCAGGCTCCGATGGCGAGGGCCGAGACGAGCGTGAGGGCGTACCTACGCACGAAGCTCAGCCTATCAGAGGTTCCCGCGGGTCAGTTGCCCTCGAGCGCCTCGAGGGCCTTCTTGGCCTCGGCGCGGTAGGCGTTCTCGGACGTAGATAGCTGCAGGAAGGCCTTGTAGGCCTTGATGGCGCGCGGCTTGTCGGTTGCGCGCAGCGATTCGCCGAGGAGGAAGTTCGCCTTCCACAGCCAGCCGGGCTTGCTGCCCCGCGCCTCGGCGAGGTCGACGGCCTTTCGCAGGTATTCGCCCGCGCCTTCCTTGTCGCCCTTGTTGACCAGGATGTCGCCGAGTCGGAAGTGCCACTCCGGGTGCAGGTCGGTGCCTTCGATGGCCTTGCGCCAGGCTTCTTCGGCCTTGGTGTAGTCGGACTGGTCCTGGTAGCAGCGCGCCATCGTCGCGTAGGCTTCGTGGCGGGTGGGGTTGAGCTCGAGCGCCTTCTGCAATTCGTCGAGCGCGTCGAGGGTCTGACCTCGCTTCTGGAGCAGGATCCCGCGCTGCCAGTAGGCGTCACCCATCAGCTTGTCGAGGGAGAGGGCCTTGTCGATGGCCTTCTCGGCGATGGAGGGTTGACCGGCTTCGTTGGCTGCCCAGGCGACGTAGAGGTGGTAGATGGCCCGGTTCGGGTCGTATTGTGTGGCCTGCTGGAGGTAGCGGAGGGCCTCTTGCGGGGGTTGGCCCACGAGGAGGAGCGCTCGGCCGAGGAAGTGGTTCACTTCGGCTGACTGGGGGCGCTTGTTCAGCACCTCGCGCAACATCGGGATGGCCTGCTTCGGGTAGCCGCTGATGACCTGTGTCGAGCCGACGCGGAGCTTGAGGTCGATGTCGTTCGGCGCCTTCTTGAGGGCGTCGTTGTACATCTGGAGGGCCTTCTCGTTCTGGCCCATGCGCTCGAAGAGAACGCCTTGCTCGAGCGCGAGCCCGGGAAACTCGGGGTCGGCCTTGGTGACCAGATCGAGCTGCTTCTGCGCCGCTTCGAACTCGCCGCCCTGACGATGGGTCTGGGCCAGCTTGAAGCGCGCGCGGGAGTTGTCCGGCTCGAGCTCGAGTGCCTTCTGCAGCTCGCCCTTGGCGATGTCGACGCGTCCCGACGAGAGCGCGACTTCACCCTTGGCGAGGTGGAGCTTGGCATTGTCGGGGAGCTTCTCTGAAGCCTCCGCGAGCACCTTGCCGGCTTCTTCTTCTTCGCCCCGGGCGGAGAGCACGGCCGCGAGGGCGACGTAGGGGTAGACCACGTCGGGGTGACCGGCGCCCTTCTTGATGGCGCGCCGGTAGACGCCCTCGGCCTCGTCGCGCTCTCCGAGGGCCTCCATCGATTTGCCGAGCCAGTAACCGATGAGGGGGTGATTGCTCGACTTCTCGCGCTTGGCGAGCTCGGCCTTGGCCTCCTTCGCGCGCTCGAGCGCGATCTTGGTCTTGGACTTGCCGACGAGGGCGGTCACACTGTCGGCCTTGACCCGCGACGCCGCTTCGAAGCGGGCGAGGGCCTCGGAGTATCGGCCCGCGGCGAAGAAGAGCTCGCCGTTGCCGACGAGGGCGCGCTCGCTCTTGGGGTCGAGCTTGAGAGCTTCGGCGTAGACCTGTTCGGCCTTCGTCATCTTGGAGCGCGCGAGGTAGACGTCGCCCAAGAGGCTGAAGGCGATGACCAGCTCCGAGCGGCTCGCCGCCTGACGAACGGGGCCCTTGCCGGTGACGGTCTCGAGCAGCTCGACGACCTTCTCGTCCTTCCGACTGCTGAGGAATCGGACGTGGGCGATGAGCGTGCGGGCGCCCGCGTGATCCTTGGAAGCCTTGAGCACGGCCTCGGCCGTCTCGAGGGCTTTCGGAAGCTCACGGTTGAGGAAGTAGGAGCGGGCGAGCCCGTACTGCGTGCGAGCCGATTTGTGGGCCTTCACCGCCGCGGTCCACAGCGCGATGGCCTCTTTGCGCTCCTCTTTCGCGAGCGCGATCTCTGCCTGGAGGACCATCGCGTCGACGTCGCCCGGCAGCATGAGCACCACGGAACCGGACTGCGCCTTGGCCGTGTCGAGCTGACCCTCGGCGGCGACGCTGGCGGCACGGGCAAGCTGAACGAGGGGCTCTTGGTTCTCGGCGGGGATCTCAGCCAAGAGCTGCCGACCGACCGCCATGCGCTGACTGTCGTTGCCGAAGCGCACGCACGTCATGAAGGCGAGGAAGGCGGTGTAGGCCTTCATCGGGACGTAGCGCGGCATCTCGGCCTGCTGGGTCTGTGCTTGCTGCAGGAGCGCAGTGGCCGTCACGGCCGTGTCGTTGTCGAGCTCGGTCGAGGCCACGCCCCGGAAGTTGGACAGCGTCGAGGCGTAGTCGCCTGCGCTGAGCGCATCCTTGATGGCGTAGATCCCATAGGGGCCGAGCGGGGTGAGTGAGAGCAGACCGCCCGCGATGGCGAGAAGTGGTACCGCCGCGATGAGGACCCGAAGCGTACTGATCCGCTTCTTCTTGATCTTCTGCTGCGGCGCGTCGTCTTCGAGGATCGCTTCGCCACCACCTTCTTCGAGGCCGAACTCACCGCCGACGCCGAAGTCACCATCGCCCATCGGGCGCGGCGGCTGGGACTCGAGCTGGGCATTGCTCAGGTCACCAGAGAACTCGCCCCCCATGTCCTGGCCGTCGAGCGCGAACTGCATCGCCTCGCCGCCCTCGAGCGGAATCGTGGTGTCGGCGTTGGTGCCGACGGGGAGGTTGTAGTCGTTGGGGAGCGGAAGGTCGCCACCATCGGCCGGCAGGGGCAGGTCGCCGTCGCCAGCGGGAAGCGGGAAGTCCTGGTCGCTCGGAAGCGGCAAGTCGCCGTGGGCGGCCGGCAGGGGCAGCTCGCCATCGGTGGGCAGGGGCAGGTCGCCGTAGCCGGCGGGCATGGGCAGGCCCTCGTCGGCGGGCAGCGGGAGCCCTGCGTCTGCGGGCATCGGCAGGCCGGCGTGGTGGGGCACGGGTAGGCCCGCCTCGGCCGGCATGGGGAGGCCGGCGTCGTGGGGCATGGGCAGGCCCGCTTCGGCCGGCATGGGCAGGCCCGCCTCGGCCGGCATGGGCAGGCCGGCATCGTGGGGCATGGGCAGACCCGCTTCGGCCGGCATGGGCAGGCCGGCATGGGCGGGGGAGGGAAGGTGCGCCTGAGGCGCAGCCATCGGGAGATCAGTGTCGGCCGGGCTGGGGTAGTCGGCGGCGCCGCCCGGCATGGGGAGGTCGACGTCGAAGGGAGGGGCCTCGTGGCCTCCGCCCGGCATGGGGAGGTCGACATCGAAGGGAGGGGCTTCGTGGCCGCCGGCCGGCATGGGGAGGTCGACGTCGAAGGGGGGGGCCTGACCGCCGCCGCCTCCGAGATCCATATCGATGTCGAAGGGCGGGGCCTCCTGGTGGCCACCTGTCGGCATGGGAAGGTCGGCCTGGTCGGACCGCGCGGGCAGGTCGGCCCCCCATCCCTGATCGACGTCGCCGCCCGCCTCGCCGGGGAGGCCCATGTCGAGGACCCCGAAGCCTCCTGCGGTCGCCCCCGCGCCGAGCGACGTGGAGCCGCGGCCCTTGTCGGCCGCGCGCATCAAGCCATCGACGGAGAACTCATCATCCCCGCCATCGCCGAAGAGCGGCTTCTTGGACGGCGGAGGCCGCGGCGGCCCTTTCGGCTGTGGCGGTAGCCTGCGCGGTGGAGGGGCGTGCCCGAGGGCGGTGCCCGCCTGGCGGCGCGGGGCCGACGGAGGAGCGTCCCCGCCACCCGGCTTCTCGACGAGAAAGCTGGTGCCGCACTTCGGGCACCTCATGTTGAGGCCCTTGGCGGGGATGCGCTTCTCGGAGACGCTGTAAGGAGCTCCGCACCCCGTACACTCGACGTTGACCATGGTGTTCGCGTCGCGCGTTGTGCGCGACCGTCACCTTAGCAAGGTGCTCGGCCGGGTGCCCAGCGTTTACCCGGAGGGGTGGGTCGACGTGTGAGACCCTCCCCTACCGGTTTCACCCTTCAGGGCGTGAAGCGCGCGAGGAACAGATCGGACACGAGGCCCGTGCCGATGGCGCCGCCACCGAAGTCGAGCTCTCCGGTGAAGTCGCCGACCACGAGAACGTCGCCACTGCTCGTGATGGCCAGGTTACGGCCCTGGGCATTCTCGGTGGCGTTGAACTGCGTCGCCGCAAAGGCGTTGCCCGGGGGGCCGAGGCGGATGAGGAAGCCGTCGTTGTTGACGGCGTTCTCCGTCAGCGAGGTCTGGCTGTTGATGAACAGGGTGTCTTTGAACCACCCCGTCAGCCAGGCGTAGCCCATGCTGTCGACGGCGACGGCGCCCACCTTCTCCACGCCGTTGCTACCGAGGCGCGTGTGGTAGGCGATGTTGCCCGCGCCGTCGTAGCGGAGCGTGATGAGGTCGTCGTTGCCGCCCTGGGCCTCGACCGTCTCGCCCTCGACGTCGATGGTGTCGCGGAAGGTGCCCGCGGTCACGACGTCGCCGTTGGCGGCGAAGGCGGTGCTCACGAGGCGACTGTCGCCGGCGCCCTGGTAGAGGCGGCTGAAGATGTGGTTGCCGTTCTGATCGAGCACGGCGAGCGTGGCACGATCGCCCGAGCCGCCGTGGGTGAGGGTGCCGCCGCCGAAGTCGACGTCGCCTTGGCTGTAGCCCACCACCGCGACCACGCCGTTGGAGGCGACCGCGACCCCGAGGGCTTCCTGCACGGCACCATCGCCGAAGCTGCGCGCGAAGACCTGGCCTCCGTTCTGGTCGAGCTTGACCACGAACATGTCGCGGTCCCCCGCGCCGCCAGCGGCATTGAGCACCCCGCCGCCGAAGTTGATGCTCGTCTGGAAGACGCCGGCCATGATGACGTTGCCGTTGCCATCGGTGGCGAGGGCGTTGCCCACGTCGGTGTAGCCCGCCCCGATGCCATAGGCGGCGCTGAACAAATGCCCGCCGTTCGGGTCGAGCTTGGCGAGGAAGATGTCGGGGAACTGGTTGTCGGTGGCGCTGAGGTTGGTGCCGCCGAAGTTGATGTTGTTGCGGAACTGACCGCTGACCCAGATGTTGCCGCTTCCGTCGAGGGCGACGGCCAGCGCGCTCTCGTTGGAGTTGTCGCCGAATCGTTGTGACCAGATGTGGGTGCCGTTGCCGTCGTACTTGGCCACGAAGACGTCGTCGCCGGTGCCGCCCGCCCACGACAAGGCCGCCCCGCCGAGGTTGGCGTCGCCTGCAGAGAACGACCCGACCACCACCACGTTGCCGGCGCCGTCGATGGCCACGTCCTTTACGAACACGTTGGCGTCGCCGCCGAAGACGCTCTCCGAGCCGTAGCCGATGGTGCCGGTGCCACCCTCATTCATGTTGGCGCCCGCACCCCCCGAGCCGCCCACGCCCACGGGATCGAACCCACCCGTGTTGCCCACGGTCGCGCTTCCGCCCGCGCCCCCAACGCCGGTGGGGTCGACCGGATCGTCGCTGCCGCAGGCCGCGGCTGCGAGCACGACGACGCCGCAGGCGACGGCGCCGGGAAGGGTGAATCGCTTCGAGATTGCAGAGGAAGTTGCAACGGGCATGGTCTCAGTCTCAGTGGGTAAGGCGGTGGGTTTGTCTCACAGGATGTCGTTCGAGAGCACGAATCTGTGCGTCCCGGTGGCCACCGCCTGGTCGGTGTCTTCCATGGTGACGGTCACGTCGACGGGCTCCCCGAGCATGTCGGCGATGGGGTCGCCGTCGATGTCGAGCCACAGCCGAAGGCCGAAGATCTTGCAGAAGCCACCCTCGTCGAGGTCGAGGGTGAAGATGACGCTCAGCGGCGAGATGCTGAGCCCGAGCCCCGGGAACTCGGCGCCCACGGTGGTTCGGGTCTGGGAGCGATTCACGTTGCGGACCCGGGCCGCGATCCAGATGTGGTGGCCGCCTTGGGGACCGGCCTCGACCTGAGCCACCATGCTGTCCTCGGCGCTGAAGAAGTCGCTTTGTCCCTCCCCCACGACGAGCTCGGGGGCGCCGCCCGTCTTGCACGGGTCGTCGCCCTGGTCGGGCCAGGTGGGGTCGTAGGCCTCTTGCTGCTCGAGCGGTACCTCGGGGGAGCGGCAGACGCCGCTGATGCAGGTGGTGGCGGGTTCGTCACAGGTGGGGCCGACGGTGCCGGTGCCGTCGTCGAGGCGTTGGCAGAAGCGCTCGAGGTGGATGCGAACCAGCCGTCGTGGCCCCGCCTGGGTGGTGGTCTGAACCCGACGCACGACCACGAGCTGACCGTCGAGCTTGCCCCGCAGGGTGAGGGCAACCGTGCTGCCGACGGGCACGTCGTCGAAGGCGAACTCGGCCGGGAACTCCGTGGTTCCGCTTCCGAGGGTGACCTCGTCCGTCGAGGTGACGGCGCCATCGACCGTCATCTCGACCTCGAGGGACGTGAGATCGGTTCCCGCAGGAAAGTCGCTGGTCACCCCGACCACGACCGAGGTCGTGTCTTCGGTGGTGTTGCAGCCTACCGCGGTCGCGAGCAGGAACAGGCTGAGGAGAAGAAGTCGTCGAAGCAAAGTCACGTTCCAGAATACCGCTCCGAAGACGGGCGCTGCAACGCGAAGCCACGCCACCAACGACAGCGGCCGCCCTGTCCTCGCGATGGGAGGCGGGCGGCCGAGCGAGGGGGGGCGCTTTTCAGCCGTCGGCTTGCGTTGCAGCCGGCACGACCGCGGCTTCTTTCCCGGCCTTGGGCGGGCTGTACTTGTCGGGCGGGAACTTGGTGCTCGCCTCGTTGAGCGCCTTGGAGAGCATCTCGGTGTTGATGACCTCGGGCAGGAGGTTGCGCTTTCCGTCGGGGGTGATGATCACGTAGATGGGGATCCCGGCCCGGCCGAGGTCCTCGATCATCTTCTCGATCTCCTCGTCCTCGTTCGTGAAGTCGGCCTTCACGGGGAGGATGTTCGTCTTCGCGAGATCACCGCGGATGGTGTCGGTCTCGATGAAGGCCTTCTCGTTGGCCTTGCAGTTCGCGCACCAGTCGGCGGTGAAGTCCATGAAGACGGGGCGGCCGCGCTTGAGGTTGGCCTGCACGACCTCCTCCGAATACGGCGTCCAGATGATCTTCTTCTTGTCGGCATCGACGACCGGCGGGTCCTTGAAGGTGCCGTCCTCGGCCTTGATGGGCGCCTGCGTGCCCGAGGCGACTTCGGCCTTGGCCTTGGGCGTGAAGTCGATGAAGAAGAATCCACCGCCGATCATGAGGCCGAGGGCCACCACGCGCGAGATCCACCGGGTGCGGTCGGAGTACTCGAAGCTGCCCCACTTGCCGTAGGCCCAGAGTGCGATCCCGACCACGAGCAGGAAGGAGAGGAAGCCGATGGCGGCTTCGCCCTCGAGCTGCGACTGCAGCGTGCTGTAGAGCCAGATGGTGGCGGCCATGAGGGTGAAGCCCATGAGGCTCTTGAAGGTGCTCATCCACGGGCCAGGCTTGGGCAAGAGGCGCGCTACGGCGGGGACGAAGCTGACGATGAGGAACGGCAAGGCGAGGCCCAAGCCCAACACCACGAAGACGCCGAGCGTGTGGTAGACGGGCGTGTCGCCCTTCAGCGCGAACGGCAGGAAGAGCGAGAAGCCAGGAGCGGTGCAGGGCGTGGCCATCACCGCAGCCACGATGCCGTTGATGAAGGTGCCCAGGTAGCCGCTTCCGCCGCTGTGCGACATCCCGACGGTGAACTCGAAGACGCCGAGGGCGTTGAGACCGAAGACGAACATCACGGTCGTGAGGCCACCGACGAAGATCGGGCTCTGGAACTGCTGCCCCCAGAGGAGCGTCTGGCCCACGTACTTGAAGCCCAGCACGATGGCCGCCGCCGCCAGGAAGAAGGCGAGGATGCCGAGGCTGTAGGCGATGCCGTGTTTACGATTGGTGCCAGGGTCTTCCTTGGCCTGCTCCACGACGTGGAACACCTTCATCGTGAGCACGGGGAGGACGCAGGGCATCACGTTGAGGATGATGCCGCCGCCCAGCGCGTAGGCGTAAATGAGGGCAATGTTCATAGTGGGGGAATCGGGGGGGAGGACGTCCAGGTCGAACGATGACCGACGGTCAGAGGTTACCGGGCCGGGCGAGCCCTTGCTACCCCGGCAATACGCACCTCACGCCCTTCGGTTACGCTCCCATCTTTCATGACACGCGTCCGAGGACCGCGCACGCGCCTCAAGACGCGGCGTCGAGCTCGGCGAGGGTCGCTTCGGCCATCTCGACTTCCCCCGCCATGGCCATGCGCATGGCCGGCTGACCCTGCCGGGTCCGATCGACGAAGTTACGCAGATGGGTGCGCGCGTCGGAGAAACGCTGGCTCTGGTAGGCGAGCTGCCCGAGCACGAAGCGGCCGTAGCCCTGGCCAGCGGGGCAAGCCTCCAACCGCGCGATGAGGCCCGCCAGGTTGCGGACCGGGCGACCGGCGCGGCACTTCGCGAGTGCGAGGTGGCCCTGATAGAGCGGCTTGTCGGTGGTGCCCCAGCGCGAGGCGCGTTCGAGCGAGGCGATGGCTTCGTCGTGGCGTCCCGCGAGAAATAGGACCGAGCCGAGGGTCCAGTGGTGAAACGCACGGCGCGATGGCGGGGCGAGCCGGGCGGCCAGCCTCAGGTGCTGGACGGCACCTTCCACATCACCCACCGCCTGGCGCGCCCGCGCCGCGTCCTGGTGGACGACGTCGACGAGCACGTCGAACGCGATGGCCTGTGTCGCCAGCTCGTAAGCGCGATCGAAGTGCTCCTGCTCGAAGTGGGCGAGGTAGAGCTGGCGCAGCAACATGGCGTGCGTCGTGTCGTCGATGGGGTCGGGGTGGGCGAGGCCCGTCGAGGCCCAGCGGGCCCGCTCGGGTGGGGTCGTCGACGCCATGGCCCGCTCCAGATGGTCCTCCGGCAGCGGCTGGGGACGCCGGCGCGTGCCGGAGCGCGAACCGTCACGCGAGGTGGGCGATGCATCGCCCACGCCCTGCGGCCGGTCGGACCCCTCTTTCGTTGACACAGTGCAAGTTTAGCAGCACGTCCCATGTGGGCCAGATTCGCGCATTCGGCGCTCCTGGCTCCGTTGATCGGATCGACCGCCATGCGCCAGTGTCCTACGGCCCCCCGTCCCTCCTCGATTCACCCGCTCGGCCTCGCCCTGCCGCTTGCGGCGTTGCTCGCCGCTGCCACCGGCTGTGGCCACGAAGCCACCCGCGAGGAGTGCGAGGTCATCTTCCGCAAGAGCGCGGAATTGGCGGCAAAATCCCACGACATCCAAGATCCCGAGGAGGTCGAACGACTCGTGGCGCAGGCGCTGTCCGACAAGAAGGACAAGCTCGACGGGTGCGTTGGCCGCCGCATCACCGAAGATGTGCTCCAGTGTGTGCCTAACGCCGCCACCGAGGAGGACCTGGAAGCCTGCCTGGATTGAGGTAGGATGGTGCGCCTTGAAGTCTGGCGGACCGCTCCTCGGCTACAACAACAACATCCCCTACAAGGGTCAGGTCTATCACGTGCAGACCGAGGACTCGGGGAGCAAGCGCCCGCACGTCATCACGCACCTGTTTGCGGATGGCGGGCGCATCATCAAGACGCGTAAGACGTCCTACGCCGAGCTCGTGGGAGACGGCACCGCGGACATCGCGGACCAAGTGCGCTCGCTCATGCGCGAGCAGCACAAGGGAATGGTCATCTCGCTGCGCGACGGCGACCTCGACCACCTCATCGACCCCGACCCCGACTCACCGCCCGACCCGCGGGAGATCGTCGAGGAGATGGACGCGGCACCGCCCTCGGCGCCGATCGAGCTGCTCGAGCGGGCCGCGGCTGTCGACGAGAGCGCGTTCCAGGACGAGATCGAGCGCGTCGTCAAAGCTCCGAGCGCGCCCCCCAAGGCCAAACCCGCGGGTGGCACCTACAGTTTCGTGGGCGACCGCGAGGAGCCCCCCACCAAGCGGGGCGGCTCCGCACCTCGACGACGGATGCGACCCACCGGTCAGCAGCCGCTCGACGCTTCGCCCGAGTCGAGCGAGGCCCCACCGGCGGTCGACGTTGCCGCGCCGGCCCGTAAGCGTCCGCCGCCGCCACGCCGCGCCAAGAGCGCGGCCGGGTCCGCCATGGTCTTCGGCCACAGGCATGGCTCGCCCCAACGCCTCGACGAGCTCATGGCCGCCTACCTGGCGCGGGGTTGAGCTAGACCTTCCGCCGGGGTCGGGTCGGCTTCACGTCGCCGATGTCGACCCCACGGTCTTCGCGCTTGGCCTTCTTGGGCTTTGGGCGCCGCGATTTCTCGGGGGGGGCGCTCGGAGCGGCGGCGGGCCGAGGCTTGGCGCCCTTGGGCTTCTTTCGCTTGGTCGGGGCCGGCTTCGCCTTGTTCGACGGCTTCGGTCCGTCCGCGCTCCGGAGCTGCAGTGTCGGCTGACCGTCGACCATACCGACCTTGGCCTCCACGAAGCCGAGCGCGGAGGCGAACCCGGCGAAGTCGCCCTGGTTCTCGTCCATGTAGGCGCTGAAGCGCGTCCACAGGTCGTGCGCTTCGTCGGGGGGAAGGGGGTCGCCGTCGAGCACGGCGCGGAGCGTGGATGACATCGGCCGGGGACCCTAGCACCGGTGGGTCGTTGCCACCGGGCGATGGGGGCGACTAGGCTGCGCGCATGGTTGCCAAGCCGGTGATGACGAAGCTCTTTGCGCTCCTGGCCATGTTGTTGGTCGCTACGCTCGCCCTCGGCTGCGGTCCGGGCAAGCCCGCGGCGAAGACGGCCAACGTGACGGCGGGCAGCATGCCCGACGACGGGGATTGGTCGGGCGTCTACTACAGCCCCCTTTTCGGCTACCTGCACATGGAGGAGTCGGGCGGGAAGGTGAAGGGTCGTTGGCTCCGTCCTCGTAAGGATCAGTGGGGCGAGCTCGAGGGCACGGCCGACGGCAACCTCCTCAAGTTCGAGTGGTCCGAGTACATCGACGGTCTCGTCGGCCCCAACTCCAAGAAGAAGGGCAAGGGCTACTTCGTCTACTCGCGCCCCGAGGGCGACAACGTCGACGACGTCATCAAGGGTGAGCTCGGCCGTGGCGAAGACGAGGTCGGTACCCCGTGGGATGCCGTGAAGCAGCGCAACGTCGATCCGGATCTGGAGTCGATCGGTGGCTCCGGTACCTCCGATGTGGGCGGCGGCGACTGGGATAGCGGCAACAAGGAGAGCGGCGACCCCGAGCCTCCTGCCGAGCCCGAAGACGGCGACGACGAGGACGCGCCCGAGCTCTGAGGCTCGACCCCACGCAACCACTCCGCAGGCAGCGCTGCTCATGCTAAGGCTGCGGGCATGAGCGGCGAGACCTTTCGCGGGGCTGAGCGTGGCGTTGAATTTCCCGAACCGCCCATCTTCGAGCGTGGGGCGCCTGGGCGTCGTGGCGCCTCTTTGGCGGCCCTCGATGTGCCGGAGGTGGATGCCGAGGCCCACTTCGGCGAGCTGGCTCGCGCGACGCCGGCGGCCCTCCCCGAGGTGAGCGAGCCCGAAGCTTTCCGGCACTTCGTGCGGGTGAGCAAGCAGAACTACTGCATCGACACCCAGATGTACCCGCTGGGGTCGTGCACGATGAAGTACAACCCCAAGATCAACGAGTGGGCCGCGCGGCAGCCGGGCTTCACGGCGATGCACCCCCTCACGCCCGACCACCTGGTGCAGGGCAGCCTCGAGGTGATGTGGCGGGTGCAGGAGATCCTCTGTGCCGTCACCGGGCTCGCGCAGTGCTCGCTACAGCCGGCAGCGGGGGCCCAGGGTGAGCTGACGGGCCTGATGATGATGAAGGCCTTCCACCGCGCGCAAGGACGCGCGCCGATGAAGGTCTTCGTGCCCGAGAGTGCCCACGGCACGAACCCCGCGAGCTGCACGCTCGCCGGCCTCGAGGCGGTGAAGATCCCCGCTGCGAAGGATGGGCTCGCGCACCCGGAAGAGGTCCTCGCCGCCATCGAGCGTGAGGGGGGCGACGACGTCTGCGGCCTCATGATCACCAACCCCAACACCGTGGGGCTCTTCGAGACGCGTCTGCCCGAGATCGCCAAGCTCATCCACGACAAGGGCGGCCTGGTGTACGGCGACGGCGCCAACACCAACGCCATCATGGGCCAGGCGCGCTACGGCGACCTCGGTGTGGATGTGGTCCACATCAATCTGCACAAGACCTTCACCACCCCGCACGGTGGTGGTGGTCCGGGGGCCGGGCCCATCTGCTTCACCGATGCCCTGGCGCCGTTCCAGCCCCGGCCCGTGCTCACCAAGACGCCGGAAGGCTTCGTGCTCGACCACGACTGCCCGCAAAGCGTGGGCCGCATGCGCGCCTACCAGGGCAACTTCGGCATGTTCATCCGCGCCTACTGCTACATGCGGGAGATGGGCGCCGATGGGCTCCGCCTCGCGAGCGCGCTCGCGGTGCTCAACGCCCGCTACATCTGGAGCCAGCTCAAGGACGTCTACCCCGTCGCCAGCGACCTCGACTGCATGCACGAGGTGGTCTTCAGCGACGAGGAGATCGAGAAGGCGACCGGGGTGAAAACCCTCGACATCGCCAAGCGCCTCCTCGACTACGGCTTCCACGCCCCCACCGTCTACTTCCCGCTCGTGGTGCGGGGCGCGCTGATGATCGAGCCCACCGAGACGGAGACCAAGCAGACCCTCGACGAGTTCGTGGCGGCGATGCGCGCCATCCGCGACGAGGCCGACCGTGAGCCCGATCTGGTGAAGCAGGCTCCACATCTCACGCGCATGCGACGACTCGACGAGGCGCTCGCCGCTCGCAAGCCGCGGTTGCGCTGGCATCCCCCGGAGAGCTGACGTCTTCTCGCCCCAGATCGTCGTGTGGGCTAGGATGCCCCGTTCCCCGACGTGTAGGGGTGTCCTCGAGGGCACTCCTCTTCGACCCAGCCGTTGGCCGTGACTGCGACCATCGAAAGCAAAGGCGACATCGAGAGCATCTGCAAGACAGGTGCTCTGACCGCTGGCTCGTCCGCCGAGCTGGTGTTTCGGTCATGGGACGACGTCTCACCGCCGTTTACGCTGAAGATCCGGGACCCTAGCGGCAAGATGGTCGTCGACCGGGTGTTGCGCGAGCTGCCCACGGGGCGGCCTCAGAGCGCACCGCCCATCACATTCACGGTGTCGATCGTCGGCACCTACAAGATTCTCATCAAGGAGCTCTACGGGAGAGCTTCGGGGGAGGCCACGCTCAACGTGACGTAGCGGCGTGGCCGGCTCATCGACTATGGGTAGGGATCCGAGAAAGCACTGACGAAGATGTCCGCGACCATCGACAGCCACGGAGAGATTGAGGTGATCGCCAACTGCGACGAGCTGGCACCCAATCGGCAGGCCAAGCTTCATTTTCGTCTGGTGGACATGGCGGAGCCGCCGTTCCAGATCCGCGTGCGTTCTCCGAGCGGCAAGCTCATCCTCGAGCGCGTGATCCGCGAGCTTCCCACTGGCGAGCCTCAGAGCCCACCTCCGATCACCTTCACGGTTCAGGTCGGTGCCTACGAGGTCGACGTCGTGCAGCTCCGCGGGACGGCCATCGGCAAGGCCGTCATCGAAGTGAGCTGAGCTTCACGCTCCGAGCCAGGTCTCTCCCCGCTCCACACCGAGCGCGTCACAGATGGCTTCGGCCGCGCGCAGGCCGTGAGCGTTGGCCTCTTCGAAGAGCGCGAAGCCGGTGAGGTCGACGTGCGCCCAGGCGATGCGACGACTGAGCATCGGTGGGTGGGACCAGGGCGTGTCGCCGAGAAAACCCGGGGTCGGACGCGGCATCGCGTGACCCCAGACCATCAGGTCGATGCGCTCGAGCTCACCGGAGAGCTCGGGGTGCGCCGGCGCGAGGTCGGCCACGACGGACGACGCGTGTGCGGCCCACTTCTTCTGCAATAGCCCGTGTCGGATCCCTGGGGTGTCGGCGCCCCCATGCGCGCGGAAGTAGGTCCAGACGGTGCGCTCGCCGTCGCGCAGGCGCTGGTGGTCGGCATCGACGTAGCCGAGCCCTCGCGCGCCGTAGAGGATGGAGTCCCACGCTTGGGTCGCGTCTGGGCGGCGCCGTAGGTGGAGGTTGGCCACCAGCCAGCTGGAGGTGGTTCGCTCGAGCCGAGGAGGTGCCTTCGGAACGAGACGGCGCGCGATGAAACCCGGTACCGCGAGCACCGCGGCGCGTGCCGTGATGCGTCGGGTGGTCTCCGTGGCCACGTCCACGTAGTCGATCTCCACGCCGTCACGGGTCTCGCGCAGGGCATATGCGAGCGCGGCGTTCTGGATCTCGGGCCGCGCGAGGTCACGCAGCCCGCGCATGAGGTAGCCGTTGCCCTCGGGCCATACGAGGTAGCGGCTGCCCCCGAGCTGGTCGCTCTCGAAGGCGCGGGCGGCGAAGTAGAGCAAGCCGGCCCAGGCAGAGCACTGCTCGAGGCTCGCACCGAAGTCGTCGAGGGTCGCGTACTCGACGAGCCACCGCAGCAGCGGCGTGGAGAACCCCTGCTCGCGGAGCCATCGGTCCATCGAGAGCCGGTCGAGGGCGAGGAGCTCAGGGTCGGTGGAGCTGAGGGCGCCGGGGAGGGTGAAGGCGGGTTTGCCATCACGTCCTCGCCGCTCGGAGAAGCTCTCGACGATGCTCAGGAAGCGGTCGACCTCGTGGCGCTCGGAGGCGCTGAGGGCGCTTCGTGGGACGAGGCCGTCGAACCACTGGCCCCGGTAGAAGAGGCGCTCCTCGGGGGCGTGGCAGAGCATCTCGTCGCGGAACCGCGGGCGTCCGGCCGCGTCCCAACCCGTGAGCACGCCGAGCTCCGACAGTAGGCGCAGCGCGCCTTTCGCGCCCGGCTCGGGGACGGGCAGGTAGTGCGCACCCCACGGGTGGGGGGTCACCCCGTCTTCCCCCCACGTGCTCGTACCGCCCACGAAGGACTCGAGCTCGAGGATGCGGGTGGGAACGCCGACCGACGCGAGGCGCCAGGCGCAGGAGAGACCGGAGGCCCCGCTGCCGATCACGACCACCTCGGCCCGCTCCGGAGGGTTCGAAGGGGGGCGCTCGATGGCCGTTCGTAGCAGGTGGCCGACCGCGTGGGAGGCGCCTTTCAGCTCCCCGGTGATGCGGCGGTCGTCGCCGAGCGCTTGTTCGGCGAACCAGGCCACGGCGGTGGTCTGGAGCAGCTCGCGCCGGCGCATCATTTCCAGCTGTCCCACTCGCGGGTGTAGATCGACACGAGGGGTTGGTCGTTGAGCCGCTGCACCGGGGCTTCCACCCGGGACATGTCCCGGGGAAACTGCACCATCTCGGGTAGCAGGCTCGGCTCGAGGAACCTGAGCTTGTCGGGCCCGAGCAGCAGCTCGCGCGGCGCTTGCTTCACCCGGCTCTCTGGTCCCGCCACCAAGAAGCCCCACTCGCCGAAGCTGGGCACGTAGCAGTGCATGGGCAGCAGGTGGAAGTCGGCTGCTTCCATCGTCGTGGCCACGGTCCAGAACGCCTTGCGCGCGTAGTAGGGCGAGGTCGACTGCACCACCACCGCGCCGTGCACGCCGACCCGCTCGCGGAGATAACGAAAGAAGGTGAGGCTGTAGAGCTTGCCGAGCGCGTAGTTGGAGGGGTCGGGGAAGTCGACCACCGCCAGGTCGAAGGCGGGCTCGTCGCTCTGCTGGATCCAGGTAAAGGCGTCTTCGTTGCGAACCTCAACCCGAGGGTCGTTGAGCGAGCCGCGGTTGAGCTGGGTCGCGACGGGCACGTTGCGGAAGACCTCGGTGACCTTGGCGTCGAGGTCGACGAGCAGGATCCGCTCGATGCCGTCGTATTTGAGGAGCTCGCGTACGGCGAGGCCGTCTCCTCCGCCGAGCACCAGCACGCGTCGCGGCTTTCGCCCCAGCACGGCCACCGCGGGATGGACCAGGACCTCGTGGTAGCGGGCCTCGTCGTCGGACGAGAACTGCAGGTTTCCGTTGAGGTAGAGCCGCGTCGTGCGGGGGGATTGCGTGATGACGACGCGTTGGTAGGGCGACTGCGCGTTGTAGATGATGGGGGCGCCGAAGTAGGCCGACTCGGCACGCACGACACCCTTGTCGATGAAGATGGCCCCGAAGATGAGGCCGGCCATGACGGCGACGCACTGGATGCGCATGCGGATCCGTGAGCGGTGCTCGACGGGCATGAGGAAGGTGGCGGCGAGGGCGACGGCCGCGTTGAGGAGCCCAAACGCCAGGCTCGTGCGGTGAATGCCGAGCTTGGGCACCAGGATGAGCGGGAACATGAGGCTGGCGACCAGGGCGCCGACGTAGTCGAGGGCGAGCACCCGCGCCACGAGGTCCTTCAGCTCCAACCGGAACTTCAGCAGTCGGATGAGCAGCGGGATCTCGAGACCGACCAGCATCCCGATGACCGACACCGTGATGTAGAGCGCGGCGCGGAAGGCGCCCCAGGACGTGTAGACGGCGAAGAGAAGCGGCGCGCTCACGCCACCGACGAGGGCCACGGCGAGCTCGACCTCGACGAAACGTTCGAGCAGCCGCTGCTCGATGTACTTCGAGAGGTAGGAGCCCACCCCCATCGCGAACAGGTAGAGCCCGATGACGATGCTGAACTGCGCCACGGAGTCGCCGAGCACGTAACTGGCGATGGTTCCTGCGAGCAGCTCGTACACCAGCCCTGACGTGGCGATGACCACGACGGAGGCGAGTAGAACCGGGGGGACGTAGCGACGCGGCAGCATCGGGGCGGCCGAGGGTGCCACAGCCCTTCCACGAAGGGTGTGGCGAACCCGCCGGAGCCTTCACTATGATGCGCTCCGTGGTCAACCTCGACCGGCAAGCGACGTGTCCCAGCTGTGGGGCGGGCGTCATCTTCAAGTTCGCCGGCGCGCGGTCCGTGGTCTGCGAGTACTGCAAGAGCGTCGTCGTGCGCTCCGACAAGGGCGGGGTCGAGGCCCAGGGTCGCATGGCCGACCTGCTCGAGGTGCCCAGCACCATGCCCTACGGCTCGGAGGGCAAGTGGAGCGGCGAGTGGTTCGAGGTCACCGGACGCGTCCAGATGGACCGTGCCGGAGCCCCCGGGGCGCCCTGGGAGGAGATGCTCATCTGGTTCCCGCGGGAGGACCGGACCACTTGGGTCGCCTATGCGCAGGGGCGCTGGTACGCCACCACTGAGGACAAGAACCCGCCTCCTTTGCCCCCGCAGGGCAGCCTCAACGTAGGGCAGCAGGTCGATCTGGGGCAGCACGGGCTCTTCGTGGTGCAGGAGATCGGCCAGCGGCGGGTGGTCAGCGGCCAGGGCTCCTTGCCCAACGTGCCCAAACCCGGTGTCGTCACCCACTACATCGACGTCAGCGGTCCCCAAGGCGCCTTCGGCACCATCGACTACGGCGATGGGACCGAGCCCCCTGCGCTCTACGTGGGGCGGATCTTCGACCCCAACACGGTCGAGCTCGAGGGCGGCATGCCGCTCGAGGCACCCGAAGCCAAGGTCACCTCGGCCGAGTGCCCCAACTGCGGCGCGAGCCTGCCCATCGCGTCGAGCAGCGCCCAACGCGTGGTCTGCCAGTACTGCGGCACGGCCAGCGACATCACTTCCGGCACCCTGAGCGCTCTCGGTCCGGCCCCCAGGCCGCCGATCGAGCCCTACCTGCCGATGGGGGCGCGCGGGAATTTCCGCGGCACGGACTACGTGGTCACCGGCTTCGTCATCCGCTCCTGCGTCGTGGAGGGCATCACCTACAGCTGGCGCGAGTACCTGCTCTTCGGCGGCGACAAGGTCGGCTACCGCTGGCTCATGGAAGAGGACGGGAACTGGCAGTTCATCGAGCCCATCGAGACCGGCAACGTGATGGACTCCGGCAATGGGGTGATGCTCGGCGGCAACCAGTACACCTGGAAGCAGCAGGTCATGGCGTCGGTGGACTACGTCATCGGTGAGTTCTACTGGCGGGTGGAGATCGGCGAGATGGTCGAGGCCACCGAGTTCGTCGGGCCAGGCGGCAAGGTGAGTCGCGAGAAGACCCCCACCGAAGTGAACTACTCGTTCGGAACCCCGGTCGACCCGAGCGAGCTCCAAGCCTTCGGCGTGGCGCCGCCGCCGACCATGATGGGCAGCTCCTCGGGCGGCAGCTCGAGCACGATGATCATCATCATCGTGATCATCATCATCTGCTGCCTCATCCTCGCGATGAGCGACTGCAGTGGTGGCAGCAGCACGTACGGCGGCGGCAGCACCTGGGGCAAGTGACGTGCGCACGCCGTCGCCCCGTTCCTCGGGCTGATGGCCGAGTGAAGAAGGTGAACCTCATGGACCACTACCCGTGGGTCAGTGGCCTCGACGAGCACTGAGCCTTCGAGAGGTTAAAGCGGTACCGGTCCGTGATATGCGTGGACCATGAAGCGGACGGCTCTCGGGGCTCTCGTGGTGCTGGTTGGGTGGGGGTGCAGTGACGCCAGTGAGGAGACCACTGGCCCTGGCTCTGGCGGGGGAGGGACCGGAGGCGCGACGACCACGGTCGGCTCGGGCGGCAGCAGCACGACCGGCGCCGGAGGTGAGGCCGCGGGCGGCAACGGCGGTGGTGCGCCTCAGGGCGTGCCGGCGGTGGTCGCGGTCGGAAACTGGGGCCTTCGGCTCGCGACCTCCGACGGTGTGAGCTGGAACACCTGCCGCAACCCGTCGACGGGCAACGACCACAGTCCAGACCTGCTGCGCAACGTCGCCTATGGCAATGGGGTGTTCATCGCCGTCGGAGGCGACGCCAACTCCATGGTCATGCGGTCCGTGGACGGCATTCATTGGGAAGAGGATCTCCACCCGACGAACGCATGCCCGGGCGAGCCTTACCCCGCGTCGTGCACCAACTGGTCTGGCGGCGTGGCTTATGGCGACGGGGTTTGGATCGCTGGTGGTGGTAACGGTGCCCTCATGAAGTCGGTCGATGATGGGCTCACCTGGGTGGGCATCGATCCCCCACAGACACTGCCTGCCGTTCGCGACGTCACCTTTGGAAACGGCGTCTTCGTGGCGGGAACCGACCTGGGTGTGGCCGTCTCGACCGACCAGGGCAGCACCTGGACACTCCACAACCTCTGGCCGCACAGTATGAACGTCACCTACGGCGGCGGCGTATTCATCGCCAAGGGGCGATGGTGGAACGGCTCGGCCCTCGAGTACCACTGCGAGCTGAGCCAAGACCTCGGCAGCTCCTGGAGCCCATGCGACACGGTCATCGTCGATTCCGGCGAACCGGTCTGGGATGGCAGCCAATGGATCGCCGGCGTGAGCGACGGTTACGTGAGCAGTCCCGACGCCGTGGCCTGGACCTTCCACGACGTACCCAACTTCCCAAGCCAGTGCATCTACACCGGGGAGCTGTGGATCGGGAGGCGGGGCGCAGGCACGGTCACCTCGACGGATCTCGTCAATTGGCAACCCGGTCCCGATGTGCCCGGCTTCCGCGCCTGGACGACGGGCATCGTTCTCGACAGCAACCTCCCCGTCGAGAACATCCCCGCCTGCCAAGACAACGGCTGAGGCTCGGGGGCCTACTCCTTGCTCTCGGGCGGGGGAGGCTCAGAGGGCGGCGCGACGATGTCTTCTTCTTTTTTGAGCGACCACGGCTTGGGGCCGTTCGGGTCGCGGGCGGCGCGCAGCCAGTTGATCATGTAGCGCGCCCAGCGACGTCGCTCGGGGATGGTGGGGTGGATGCCGTCGCCGAGGACCTTCATCTTGGGCTCGATGAGCTCGTTGGTGTCGACGTAGATGCAGGGGGCACAGTTCTCACGGATCACGTCGAGGATGCCGCTGTGTTTGGCGCCAGGCCACAATGGCGCCGCGATCCAGATGCAGGGCCGATCGCCGATCTGCTTCACGAGTCGCTTGATGGGCTCGATGCGGTCGGTGGGGGTGGGCATGGCCGTCTCGTTGCCACCGAGCGTCACGATGACGAAGTCGGGGTCGTAGTAGGCCAGGTGCTGCTGGAAGTTCATCTTGAAGCCGGCCCACTGGGGGATGTAGGTCGCTTCCTTCGCCTTGAGCGGTGCCTTGATGCCGAGCTCCTGCAGCATGGGGCTCAGCTTGGAGCCGAGGGCGTCGGCCATCGAGTCACCCACGTGGAGCACGGTGGTGTCCTTGGGAAGGGGAGGCGGCTCGGCCGGCGGGACGGGGGCAGGGGCCGCCGAAGGGGCTGCGGAAGCGACGGGGGCCGGTGGGTCGACGGCGGGGGCCGGGTCCGGGGTATCCGGCGCCGTGGTCGGGG
>JAUHZF010000064.1 GCA_030426145.1 Polyangia bacterium | reverse complement strand
GCGATGGTGCGCACCTTCGAAAGGAGTCGTGCCGCGGTGATGTCGAAGACCTCGGTGTTCGTCGCGTCGAGGGCCTCGGGGTAGTAGCTTGAGAGCGAGCAGACCATCGCGGAGAGGATGGCCATGGGATGGGCACTCGCAGGGTACCCATCGAAGAAATGCTTCATGTCCTCGTGGATGAGCGAGTGCATGGTCAGCTTGTGGGAGTAAGCCTCGAGCTCGGTCTTGGTCGGGAGTCGACCGTTGATGAGCAGATACGAGGTCTCCACGAAGCTCGAGTGCTCACCGAGCTGCTCGATGGGAATGCCCCGGTAGCGGAGGATTCCCTTCTCGCCATCGATGAAGGTGATGGCGCTCGTGCAGGAGCCAGTGTTGCCGAAGCCGGGATCGAGCGCGACCGCGCCGGTCTCCTTGCGAAGAGCAGCGATGTCGATGCCTACTTCGCCTTCCGATCCCACCACCACGGGCAGGTCGAGCGACTTCTCGTTTCCATCGATGTTGAGCGTGAGTTTGGCCGAGTTCACGGGCACTCCTTCGTTGGGTTCTGGGGCCTATGGGTCGGGGCCGGAGACCGGTCCCCCGCCACGCGGCGCGGGTGTTGAGATGGCCGGGGCGTGACCAGTCGCGCTAGATCGCGAGGGGTCGTTTGCCGCACGGCGTCATCGTGCGGGAACCTAGCACGTTCGCACCGCGATCTGTACGAATCCCGGCGGGATCCGACCCAGCTCGGGCCTCGATGGGCAGGGCCTCCGCGGGCGCGGGCAGCGCGCGGTCGTAGGCGATGGCCGAGAGCGCGAGAGTCGCCAACCAAACGCCAACAAAAACAGTCGCTTGCCGATCACAGAGCGCCCGCCAAACCGCCGCCGCGAGAATGGCCGCCACGAAGGCCGCGGTCGCCGCTGCGACCAGCACCCCCGAGGCTGGCAGCTGCCCCGAGGCTTCGAGGAGATGGCGTGACCCGTTGAGGAGGTAGACGGGACAGGCGATGAGAAGCGCGAGCTCGGCTGCGGCCCAGCGGCGCACCGACGACCACCGTAGAACCACGAAGGCGGCGGCGGTGGCCGAGAGGCCTGGCACGACGGCCACCCCGTGGGCGAGGCCAGCGAGAAGCCCAGCGCCCAACGTGGGCGCGTCGGTCGTGGGCTGGGGGCTCCAGGCCGTGCTCAGGAGCCCGAGAGCCGTGACCAGAAAGCCCGCCGCAGCGACCAAGGGCACACGGTTGTGCACCATGGTGGGGGCGAGGAATTGGCTGACGATCGCGGCCGCGACGGCACCTACCACGATCGCCACCGCGTCCCGCCCCGGCTCGGTGTCTTGAAGCAGCGCCGGGCGGGCCAGTCCCCTCAAACCGGCCGCCATGGCCTGGGCGAGGCGGCGGCGGGTGACGACCGCGAGCGCGATCCCCGTCGCGACCTGCCCCATGGCGAGCACGTGGTCGAGATGGCCGTCCCCTTCGAGCCAGATCTGAAGGGCCACGCGATGGCCGTCGGGCGACAGCGGCAGCACGCTCGTCACGCCCTCCATCGCGGCGTGCACCAGATCGGCGCTGAACGCGCTCATGACGCGGACTCCATGGGCAGTTCTACGAGGCTAGCCTCGTCCGTCGGTCGTGGCCATCTGCGCGGTGCGCAGAGCGTGGAGGGCGATCCCACTGGTGGTGGCGACGTTGAGGCTGTCGAAGCTCCCCGCCATGTCGATGCGGAGCGTGGCGTCGGCCGCGGCCATCGAGGTGTCACGCAGCCCCGGGCCTTCGGTGCCCAGCAGAAGCGCTACCCGCTCGGGCACACGCTCGAGCCGCGCCAGATCGAGCGCGTCGGGCCGGGGGCTGAGGGCATAGACCGTGAAGTCGGCTCCACGAAGGGCGGCGAGGAGATCGGCGGTGTCGTTCGCGCGGGCGAAGGGCACGATGAGGGCCCCGGCCACGCTGACGCGAATGGCTTTGCGGTAGAAGGGGTCGCAGGTCGCGTGGTCGAGCAAAACCGCATCGGCGCCGAAGGCCGCGGCGTTGCGAAAGATGCCGCCCACGTTGTCGTGGTTGGTGAGGCCCTCGAGCAGCACCACCCGTCGCGCTCCCGGGCCGAGGGTTCGAAGCAGGGCCTCGGGGCTGCGTGCCTCGGGACGCTCGACGGCGGCCAGCACGCCGCGGTGAATGTGGAACCCCACCACGCGGTCGAGCGTCTCTTGGGGGGCGACGAAGATGGGCACCTCGGGTGGTAGTTGGACCAGTGCATCCGCGAGCTTGTCGAGGCGGCTGTCGGCGAGGAGCACGGAGCGAATGCGATGCTCGGGCCGGGTCACGAGCACCCGGAGCACGACCTCGCTCTCGGCGATGAAGGCCCCTCGACGGCGCGCGAGGTCGCGGTCACGCAGGTTCTGGTAGTCCTCCAGCCGTGGGTCGGACAGCTCGACGACGCGCACGATGCGCCGGCTCAAGTCCTCGGTCATGGCGCCCACCATAGACCCGAAGACACATTTGTCGTGAACGTCCTGGGGGGCGCGGGAAACGGAACAACCGAATCCCGCTCGAGTCATGCGACCCCCGATCCGCACCCTCCTCGGGTGCGCGGCGATCGGCCTCTCGACGCTCGCGTCGGTGGCGGAGGCGGCCCCCGTGGCCAGCTCCGGCGCCGCCCGTGCGCAGGCATCCCGCGCCCCCAACCCGTCCTCCGGCCTCCAGGTCATGCAGCGCCACGTGCAACGCATGGGCTGGCGCAGCGCCACCACGCAGCGGTGGCTCCGTTTGGCCCGCAGCCGTCATCAGTGGGCCAAGGCACGCTGCCTCGACCGTTTGCTATCGCAGCTTCACGCCATCGAGCGCCTCGCCACCGCCGAGCACGGTCGGCTCACCGCCCGCGTCGATGACGCCCAGCGAAGCGACGCCATCCTCGATCTAAGACCAGACCTCGCACGCTTCGACAACTGGTCACGCCGATCCGAAGCCCTCTTCGCCCGCGCCGGCGCATGCGGCCGCCGAACCTACGCCTGGGGCCCCGGCACCAGCGTGCGGGTGATCCGCCCACGGCTCCCCTCCGTGCGCTGGTACTGAGCACACGGCGCAGCTCCCCCTCATGCCGTACGGATAGGGGGAGGTGGAGCGTTCTCGGTCTCGACCTCGTCAGCGTTCGAGGTTCGAGGTTCGAGGTTCGAGGTTCGAGGTTCGAGGTTCGAGGTTCGAGGCTCGAGGTTCGAGGTTCGAGGTTCGAGGTTCGAGGTTCGAGGTTCGAGGTTCGAGGCCGAGAGCGAGACCGAGACCGAGAGCGAGACCGTGCGCTCAGACCCTCGCGTGAATGGCATGGCCCCGAGCACGAGGAGCTCGGGTGGCGGAGGCCGGCGAGCGTGGTAAGCGTCTCGGCCGATGACGACGTCCCCCCTCGAAGTGGTCTACTTCTCCGACCTCCTCTGCGTCTGGGCCTACGCCGGCCAGGTGCGGGTCGACGAGCTGCGCGCGCAGATGGGGGGCAAGATCCAGCTCTTGGACCGTTTCCTCAACGTCTACGGCGACGTGCCCAACCGCATTCAGAAGCACGCGGGCGATGCAACCGACCCAGCGGCCACCTACGCTGCTCGGATGCGTGCGGTCGCAGCGCGTTTCGACCACACCGAGATGAGCGAGCGCTGCTTCACCGACGTGTGCCCTCAGTCGTCCAACCAGGCCCACCTCGTGCTCTGCGCCGTGCGAGGGATGGTTGCCGATGGGCAGCACGGCGACGCCGAGGCGCTGCCAAAGCTCATCCGGAAGATCCGCCTCGCCTTCTTCGAGGAGGCGCTCGACGTGGGACAGCTCGACGTCTTGTTCGAACTGCTCGAAGCCGAGGGCGTCGCGCGAGGCTCCGTGGAGAAGCGCCTCGCCGACGGCACCGCCATGGCCGCGCTGAGCGGCGATCTGCTCGAGAAGGACAGCCTGTCCATCACGGGCAGCCCGACCTACGTGCTCGATGGAGGCCGGCAGAAGCTCTTCGGCAATGTTGGCTACCGCGTGGTGGCGGCCAACGTGCAGGAGCTGCTCGAAGCCGACGCCCACCGCTCGGGCGCGAGCTGGTGCTGACCGGGTGAGGGCATCTCTCCGCTAATTCACTACACTGGAGTATGCGCCGCATCCTCGAGATTCATCCACGTGGAGCCCCGGCCTATCCGGTGCTCTGTGGACCGGACCTCGTCGAAGGGCTTCGCGAGGTGTGGGCGCCGAGCTGGAAGAAGGCGGCCCTCATCGGCGATGACAACACCTTGGGCATGTTTGGCGAGCACGTCGCGGCCGCCCTACGCGAGCGCGGGGTCGAGGTTCTCAAGCTGAGCTTTGCGCCCGGAGAAGCCTCCAAGACCCGCGGCACGAAGCAGGCCCTCGAAGACGCGATGCTGCGCGCGGGCCTCGATCGGCACGCGGTGGTGGTCGGTCTCGGCGGCGGGATCGTGCTCGATGTCGCCGGCTTCGTGGCCGCGACCTTCATGCGGGGCATCGACCACGTTTTCGTCGCGACCACCCTGCTCGCGCAGGTCGACGCTTCTGTCGGCGGGAAGACCGGCGTCAACACCGTCGACGGCAAGAACCTCATCGGCGCCTTCCACCACCCGCGCGCGGTCCTGCTCGACACCGCCGCCCTCGCACAGCTGCCTCCAGACGAGCTGCGCAACGGTCTGGCCGAAGCCATCAAGCACGCGGTCATCGAAGACGCGGCGCTCTTCGCGTCATTCGAAGCCTGGGCGGCCAATGGAGGGGCCGCGAGCTTGCGACCGCCCATCGATGTCATCGCCACCTGCGTGGGCATCAAGGCACAGGTCGTCGCCGACGATCCGCGCGAGCACGGGCGACGCAAAATCCTCAACTTCGGTCACACCGTGGGTCACGCCATCGAGCACGCGACCTCCCACGCCATGCCGCACGGCAAGGCCGTGGCGGTGGGCATGGTGATCGAGGCGCGATTGGCGCTCGCGCGCGGTCGCCTCTCGGAGGAGGCGCTCGTGCGGCTGGTCGCGCTGCTCACGCGGCTGGGTCTTCCCACACGCCCCCCCTGTCCCTTCGTGACGGCAGCGCCCTATTTCTCGCGCGACAAGAAGAACCGCGACGGCGCCATCCACTGTGCGCTCCCCTCACGGATCGGCGAGATCGCCCCGGTCGACGGCGCGTACACCACGCCCGTGACCGTGGACGAGCTCCGCGAAGCCTGGGGCAACTGACCTTGCTCTGCATCACGGGAGCGGAGACGAGCCTCGCCGCGTTATCGGCTCGACTCGACGAAGAAGCCGACCTGCACGAGCTGCGACTCGACCATCTCACCGACGCCTGGGGCGACGGGCTGTGGGCGCTCGTCGAGCGGCACGCGGGGCGCCTGCTGCTGTGCTGCCGCCCGGCGCGCGAGGGCGGGGCCTATGCGGGCGACGAGGCGGCGCGACTCGGCTGGCTGAAACGGGGACTCGATCTCGGGGTGCGCTGGGTCGACGTCGAGGGAGACGTACCGTCGTCGGAGCTCTCCGGATTCGCCGCCGACCGGATGGTGCGCTCGTTCCATCGGTTCACGGCCGCCGACGAGCCTATGGAGGTGATGCGCCTCGCCCGAGCGCTAGGCGACGCGAAGGGCGCGGTGAGCAAGCTCGCGATCGCCGTCGACGATGCCGCGCACCTCGACGTGCTGCTCGACGCGCGACGGAGCATCGACGGCGACGCGGTCCTCATCGGCATGGGTCCCGCGGGGTTGGTGTCGCGCGCGCGGTATCCGCATTTCGGTTCCGCTTGGACTTACGTCGCGGCCGATGCCCGCACGGCCACCGCCCCGGGACAGCTCGATCGAGCGGGCGCGGCGCACCAAGGGCTGCCCCAGGCGGCACTCGCCCCCTTCGCTGCGCTCGTGGGCGGGCCACAGGTGTTCGGCTCTCCGGGACCCAGCGTCTATCCCCCGCTCTTTCGGGCGCGGGGTCTCGCGGTCGGGAGCTACTTGCCCGTCGTGACCCTCGACCTCGCCCGCGCCCTGCCCTTGCTGGAGAGGCTCGGTGCTGTCGGCCTCAGCGTCACCATGCCGCTCAAGCAGGAGGCGGCGCGACGGGCGAGGGGTGATGAGCTCGTGGCGCGGCTCGGCGCGGCCAACTCGCTGCGCCTGAAGTCCGGACGATGGGAAGCCACCAATACCGACGTGGCGGGGGTCGAGGTACCTTTGCGAACGGCGCTCGCGGCGGGAGGAACCGCCCTCGTGCTCGGCGCGGGTGGAGCGGCGGCGGCGGCCGTCGAAGCGGCGCAACGGATGGGATTGCAAGTCTGCGTGAGCAGCCGTCGCGATGAAGCAGCCGCGTCGCTCGCAGCGCGGTTCGACGGGGTCTCGGCCGTGGCGTGGAGCGCCCGCGGCGACTGGGTGGGAGACGTGCTGGTCAACGCGACGCCGGTCGCGGGAGAGACGGCCTCCCCCTGGCCTGACGTGCCCGTCGGGGCGTCGGTGGTGTTCGACCTCGCACTCGGCAAGCCAGCGCTCGCGCTGCGACGTCAGGCAGAAGCTGGCGGCGCGCGCTTCTTGCCGCCCGAGGCCATGTGGCGGGCGCAAGGCGCGGCCCAGATGAGCTGGTTCTTCGACCAGGCCATCGAACCGAGCGAGCTGAAGAGCTGACGTCATCCGATGGGGCGACTAGCTTGCGGAGCATGAAACGCGTCCTGGTTCCCAGCTTCATCGCCACCGTTGCCCTCGCCTCTGCGTGCGGCGGTGGTCAACCCAAAGATCCCCCCATCGCGACCAACCCGCCTGGACCCGACGGAAGCCCCGGCATCGGCGACGGTGCGGGCCCTCCGCCCGGAGAAGAAGGGGTCACCCCCGACGAAGAAGCACCCGTCGATGGCGCCTCTCCCGACGGCGAAGGCCCGGCCGACGGCGAAGACACCGAAGCCCCCAGCGACGACGCCGAGGGCTGAGAGCGCGCGATGCGGCTCGTCGCCCCCACCTCGAAGAGCATGACCCAGCGGGCCCTGGTGCTCGCGACCCTCGCGGACGGTCCGACCCGCATCGTGGATCCGCTCGACTGCGACGACGCACGCCATCTCAGCGAGCTGGTGCGCGCGCTCGGGGGTCGGGTCACGGCCACGGAAGGCATCCTCGAGGTGGAGCCGCCGCCGACCGAGAGAGGTCAGTTTCACGCGCCGACCGAAGCGGTGTTCCTCGGCAACGCGGGGACGGCGGTTCGGTTCGGCGCAGGCCTCTCGCTCTTGGTCGAGGGTGCGCTCACCATCGACGGCGACGAGCACATGCGCAAGCGCCCCCTCGGCCCCTTGGTCGAGGCGCTCGGCCAGCTCGGCGTCGAAGGTCGCTACCTCGAAACGCCGGGCTGTCCGCCCGTGACCCTCGTCCGACGCACGGCGCCGGGCCGTCGGGTCCGTATCGACGGTTCGCTCTCGAGCCAATACGCCAGCGGGCTCATGATGGTCGGCCCTCGCCTTCCGAATGGCCTCAGCATCCACCTCGAGGGTGCGGTCGTGAGTCGACCCTATCTCGCCATGACGGCCGCGATGATGGCACGGGCCGGCGTCGCCCCGCGCCTGTCCGAGCGCGACATCGAGGTGACGTCGGGACGTTACTGTGCGTCGGAGCTCGTCGTCGAAGCCGACTGGAGTGGGGCGGCCTTTCTTCTTGCAGGCGGTTTCATCGCCGGCACCGAGGTCGAGGTTCCGGGCTTGATGCCACCAGGTACTTCACTGCAGGGCGACGCGGCGTTCGCCGACATGCTGACCCAGCTGCGACAGCCCCCGCCGAACGGGACCTACCGCTTCGACCTCACCAACGCCCCCGACCTCATCGCGCCCTTGGTCGCGGCCTGCCTCTTCGTCGATCACCCGACCGTGATCCGCGGCGCCGCGCACACCCGCATCAAAGAGAGCGACCGCGTCGCCGTCCTCGCCACCCAGCTCGGCCGCCTCGGCTTTCGTCTCACGGTGCACGACGACGGCCTCGACATCACCCCGGGACGAGACCGAGGGGAGCCCAACCCCCTGCTCGATCCCGACCACGACCATCGCATGGCCATGGCCTTCGGCCTCGTGAGCCTCCGCGCCGCCCTGCAGGTGAAAAACCCATCCTGCGTCACCAAGTCTTTCCCTACCTTCTGGCAGCGCTTGGCTCAGCTCAGCCAGGCTCTCCACGACTAGGGGCGGTTCGAGGTTCGAGGTTCGAGGTTCGAGGTTCGAGGTTCGAGGTTCGAGGTCCTCGAGACCGAGACCGAGGACGAGGACGAGGACGAGGACGAGGACGAGGACGAGGACGAGACCGAGGACGAGACCGAGGTCGAGACCGAGCCCCGAGAAACCTACTTCTTGCCTAGGCGTGCTTTCATCGCGGCGAGCTCGTCGTCGATCTCTTGTTCTTCGAGGGCAGCGGCTTCGGCGCGGGCTTGGGCTTCTTCGGCGGCGCGCGCAGCGGCGAGGCGGCGGGCTTCTTCCGCTTTGGCGGCCGCCTCGGCGGCGCTCTCCTTCGCGTCCTCTTCGGGGGGAGTCTCGATCCTCAGCGCAGGCGCTTTCTCAGCTTCGGCCTCGGGTGCCTCTACCGCCTTGGCCTCTTTGCGCTGCTGCCACCGATAGCGACCATAGAGCCCCGTGAGGCCGAGGAGGCCCGCGAGGAAAAAGTATTGCCAGTAGCTCACGAGGAAGCCGAGCACCCCGATCACCAGGAGCAGGCCGATGCCGCCGTAGAGCAGGTACTTGTTGCGACGGCTCTTGCTCTTGGCCGCTCGCTCCGCGTCGCGCGCGGCCTTCTCCTCCTCGGTGCTCAGCAGGTCTTCGACGGCACGCTGGGCCGCATCCTTGCCGGCCGCGAGCGCGGCGCGCGACGTGAGCTCGTCGGTGAGGTTCTTCAGGTCCGACACGCCGCACAGCTTAGGGCTTGTGTGCCCCCGAGGGTAGCCACCCCGGTGTAGGCTCTGCGATGTGACGAGAAACCACGGTCCATCCAAGGAGCTCCCCCTCACCGACGACGACGTGGCTGCCCCCAGCCATGCCGAGCGCGCGCGAACCCTCGTCGCCGGCGAGCGCACCGGTGCTCTCGGCACCCTCACCGACGACGGCTTCCCCTACCCTTCCTACGTCACCTTCGCACTCTTCGAAGGTGACCCCGTCTTCCTCGTGAGCCAGATGGCGAGTCACACCCACAACCTCGAGGGCGACGACCGCGCTTCCCTCCTCGTGAGCGAAGACGTCGCCGACGACCCGCTCGCGAACGGTCGGGTCACCCTCGTCGGTCGTTGCCGTCCGACCGACGCGGTCGAGGTGCGCGAAGCCTTCCTCATGCGACACCCCGAAGCCAGCTACTACGTCGACTTCAAAGACTTCGGCTTCTATCGGCTCGCGGTCGACCGCATTCGTTACATCGGCGGCTACGGACGCATGTCGTGGGTCGAGGCCGAGGCATGGCAGGCGGCCCGGCCCGACCCCATCGCCGAGAGCGCTCGCGGCATCATCGACCACATGAACGAGGACCACGCGGATGCCCTCGTCGCCTACGCCCAGGCCTTCACCCGTGCGACCTGGGCCGAGCGCGCCACCATGACCGCGGTCGACCGCTTCGGCTTCGAGCTCAGCGTGGAGACCGACGACGGACCTCGTCCGGCCCGCATCGCGTTCGACACCCCGCTCGTCGAAGGCCCCGACGCCCGCGCTGCCATGGTCGCACTCTTGAAGCGTGCGCGGGCGCAGCTCGCATCATCTCAGGGCGAGGCGTAACACCGCAGGAAGGGGCGCTCACCACTGTCCCCCCACACGAACTGGGGCCCATCGCATGGTGTGAAGCCCTGGGCATCGAGCAAGCTCTCGTCGGCCGTGGTCCCGCCGACGTAGAGCTGCTTCGGGTCGCCGAGCTGATACATCCCGGCCACTGACGCCCGCTCCGAGAGAAGAAGGTGATTCGGCCCCGCGGTCGTCCCGGCCCCACCAGACCAGCCGAAGCTCCAGTCGCCAGCCACGACGCGCGTGACCAGGTCCTGATCCCGCCCGAGGTTGGAACGCCCTACGAGCATGCGCTCACAAGGGCCGTACGCATGGGCCACTTCCGGGTCTCCCGAACCGTCGACGCGCACCGGGAGCATGGTACAGCCGGGCCCGAGCGTGGGAAGAGCGACCGAGGGGACGGAGATGTCACCCCCATGGCGTATGGCGAGCAGGCCCAACCCATCTCCCCCGTTGCCAGCGTAGCCCAGGCCGTCGAGCTCGAGCTCGTCCGATTCCACCTCGACCACCGTGATCGCCCCCGCAAGCGGCTCGTCGAAGTTGCTGGAGGCCAGCGCCACCACCACGTCCCGTTGCAGCGATCCAGCCGTGCTGCCCGCATCGATGCCAATGGTGATCTGCCCGGCGTCCATGCGCCCCGCGACCAGCGCTCCGACCTGGTCGAGACGACCGACCGCGCCGATGTCGAGGAAGGGACTGGTGGTGGCGAAGATCGAGACGCTCCGTGGCGTCAAGCCGGCGTTCGGGTCGCGCGTCAACGGCACGAGCAACAGGCCGGTGCCCGGCTTCGGGTTTGCGCCCCCGGGCTCGAAGAAGGCACCGTTCGCATAACCCACCACGAGCATCTGGCTCGAGGACACGAAGGCGATGTCGGCCAGCTCCACCGTCGACGACGAGGCCCAGCTCCCCACGAGATGAAGCTGCGGAGGCTCGTCGGCACGCAAGGACCGAACGAGGACGAAACCCTGGCTCTCGCGCTCGCCATCGAGGCGAACCTCGAGATCGCCCTCGCGACACAGAAGGGGGCCGGTTCCGTCCCAGCGCCCGAGCGCGTAGATGCGTCCCTGTCCCGGAACGGCCGAGATCATGGTCACGTCTCCGCCCTCGGACGCGCAACGCATCGCGCGAGGCTGCGCGCCTGTCGCGTCGAGGGCCGCGACGTAACCCTGTCGCCGTTCCCCGCCCTCGATGTGGCCGAGAAGATGCGCCGTCACCGAGTTCTGGAGCGCGACGTCGTAGACGCCCACCACGGTGCGGACCTCATCTGCACCACCACCACCACCGCCACCGACGCCGCCATCCCCACATTCGGGGTCCCCCTCCGCGCAGGGCGCGATCTCGTTCGAGACACACGACCCATCCACACAAGTGGAGCCACCGTCACAGCAGACCCCATCACACGCGAGGTCGCCCACGATGGTCATGAGCAGCTTCTGGTGGGGTACGAAGCTCATTCGCCGGCTGGCTCGAATGCATCCCTCGCAGCCGTCGACGCAGTCGCTAGCGCAGGCTGCGGGGCATGACTCGGCGCGGCGGTCGCCGAGACCGAGGTAGACCTCGACCGTGAAGCGAGCCTCGTCGTCACCGCTCGGGATGTAGGTGAGGTCCCCGATGCTCGCCCCGCCGGGCTGCGCCTCGCACCTCTCGGTGATGACTTCGTCGCGCAAGTCGGTGGCCGAAGCACCCGACAGGAATACCGTGGAGCCCACCTCGCCAGCCTCCTCCCCGCAGGGAATGGCCTGGGTGGTGACCCTCACCTTGATCTGCGTCGGGTCCTGACAGGCCGCGGTGGCGACCCCGGCCGCGACGAGGAAGCTCCACGTCGCGCGACTGAGCATGGCACCACTCTAGCAGAGGCCGTTTCTCGCCCCGGTCAAAAGGTGTCACGCTGGCCTGCCGTGCTCGCCCCTCGCACGAAGAAGATCCTCGACCTCGCCCTCCCCATCATGGGGGGCATGGTCTCGCAGAACGCGATGAACCTCATCGACACCGGCATGGTCGGGTCGCAGGGGAAACACGCGCTCGCGGCGGTGGGCATGAGCAGCTTCGCTGCCTTCGTGTCGTCCGCGTTTTTGATGGGCCTCTCGTCGGGCGTGCAGGCCATGGCCGCGCGCCGAAAAGGCGAGGGTCGCGAAGCGGAGATGGCCGTGCCTCTCAACGGTGGTCTCCTGATGGCCATCGGCCTCGGGATCCCGCTGTCGGTGGTGCTCTTCGTCTTGGCTCCCAGCTTCTACCCCTATCTGAACGACGACCCCGAGGTCATCGCGGAAGGGGTGCCCTACCTGCAGGCGCGCCTGTGCGCGATCACCGCCGTGGGCATGAACTTCTCGTTCCGTGGCTACTTCAACGGTGTGAACCTGTCGCGGCTCTACCTGAGG
Source organism: Polyangia bacterium (assembly GCA_030426145.1). Taxonomy (GTDB): domain Bacteria; phylum Myxococcota_A; class Polyangia; order Polyangiales; family Polyangiaceae; genus JAPYTK01. The sequence continues at coordinate 20,067 of JAUHZF010000064.1, read as the reverse complement.
TCGTTGCTGACGATGCACGTCTGCAACTTCTTCCTCAACTACACCCTCATCTTCGGCAAGTTCGGCATGCCCGCCCTCGGGGCAACGGGAGCGGGCATCGGGAGCGCCATCGCCACCTGGGTCGGCACCATCACCTACGTGGCCATGGCCTTGGGACACGCACGGGAAGCTGGCTTTCTCCGAGGCCTCCCCGACCGCAAGACGATCGCCACGATGCTCGACCTCTCGGTGCCGAGTGGGGTGCGCCAGGTCTTCTTCGCCGGTGGCATGACCACGCTCTTCTGGATCGTGGGCCGCGTCGGGACCACGTCCCTCGCCGCCGCCAACATCCTCATCAACCTGATGCTCGTGGCCATCCTGCCCTCCATCGGGCTCGGTATGGCGGCCGCATCCCTGGTGGGTCAGGCCCTCGGGCGCGGCGAGAGCGATGACGCCGCACAGTGGGGTTGGGACGTGGTGAAGCTCGCAGTGGTGATCTTGCTCGTCCTCGGTGCCCCCATGGTCGCGGTCCCGGGCACCTTGCTCGACGTCTTCACCGACGACGCTGCGACCATCGCCGCCGGGCGCCTCCCATTGCGGATCATTGGCGCGACCATCTTCATCGATGGGGTGGGCATGGTGCTTCAGAGCGCCATGCTCGGCGCCGGAGACAGCCGCCGGGTCATGGTGGTGGGGATCGGCCTCCAGTGGTTCCTCTTCTTGCCCGTCGCCTACCTCGTGGGTCCTGTCTGGGGGTGCGGGCTCCTCGGGATCTGGATCGCCCAAGTGGCCCATCGCTTCCTTCAAGCCGGCGTCTTCGTCGGGCTCTGGCGTCGGGGAGCCTGGGCCCGGGTCGAGGTGTGAGGGTCAGTGCCGGGGCCGGCGCGGGGGCAGATCGACCGCAGCCCCGAGCCCTTCGACGTCGGCGATGATCTGGTCGAGCTGCTTCACCGCGGGCGCGACGAGGTTGCCCAGCGCCGGGCCCATGGTCTGCTCGACGGCGAAGCGCTGTTCACCTTGGGTGCGGGCGTAGAACCCGGGGTCACCGAGGTGCTTCGTGGCCAGGGCGTCGGCGACGTGCACGAGCCGGATGAGCCAGCCGCTGGGGTTGTCCCACCGCGGGTCTTCGAGGTCGACCGCATGGTGGTGACGAATGGCCCGAGACAGGAGCTCGGGAAAGCCCCACTGCCGACAAGCCTCGGCCCCGAGCTGGGCGTGGTCGTAGCCGAACCGCTCCCGCTCGATGATGACGATGGGGATGAGCCCGGCCTCACGGCTCGCTTCGGCTTCATCGAGGCTCGACGGATCGTCGGCGTACATGATGAAGCGACCGATGTCGTGCATGAGGCCGGCGAGGTAGGCCGTGGCGGGCGTGAGCCCCGGGCGGTCGAGGTGCTCGGCGATGCTGCGAGCCACGGCTGCCACCATGAGCGCATGCCACCAGAGCTTGGCAGCCCGACGGCTGCCGAACATCTCGGTGAGGGCAGCCGCGGTCACGATCCCAGAGACCTGGGTGACGCCGAGCCGCGCGACGGCGGGACGTAGCTCCACGATGGGCACTGCCGGCGCCGAGGCGCAGGTATTGGCGGCGGCGATGATCCGCGCGCAGAGCGGCGGGTCCTCCATGGCGAGGTCGACCACCTCGTCGAAGTAGCCCCCCTTCTCCGGGTCGAGGGCGAGCAGACGCGCCACGACCACCGGGAGCCCCGGGAGATCGGCGAGCGCGTACCGTCGCCCGATCTTGCGTACGCCAGGTCGCCGCGCGGTTTGCGGGGCGCGAGAGGACCTGCGCGGCCACCGGCTGATGCGAGGGGAGAGGCTGGAGATGCGCGCCATGGACGTGTCCGTTCCCTGGAGAACGGTTGAAACGTCGAGCCCTTGAGCGAGCCTCAGAACTGGAAATAGATGAAGGGGCTGCTTCCGCCCTGACTCATGGCGCCCACCAATCGCAGCACGAGCACGAGCACGGCAGCTTGGGCAAGCGCGGGGGCGCGGACGAAGAGCCCGTACACCCGCCGACCCCAATCGTCGGGCAGTGCCTGCTCGACGAGGCCGAACGCGAGCACCCCGAGGATGGTGCGGTTGAGGTTGGGCGCGGCATCCCATCCCCCTCGACCCAACTGGAGGATCATCTCCGCCGCGCCCTCGAACGATGGAGCGCGGAAGAAGATCCAAGCCAGACACACCACGTGGAAGGTCACGAAGACCCCGAGCGCCTTGCGCCACCACGTACTCCGCTCGCCGGCGAGTCCGAGTCGCCGCTCCACGATGAGCCAGACCCCATGCATCCCGCCCCAGGCCACGAAGGTCCAGGCAGCGCCGTGCCACAGACCTCCGAGCACCATCGTCACGAGCAGATTGCGGTCGCGTGCCACCTTCGAGCCACGGTTGCCCCCGAGGGGGATGTAGAGGTAGTCGCGCAGCCAGATCGACAGCGTGATGTGCCAGCGACGCCAAAAGTTCTGCAGCGACGCCGCGCGATAGGGACGGTCGAAGTTACGCGGTAGGGAGATGCCGAACAGCAAGGCCATGCCCACCGCCATGTCGCTGTAGCCGGAGAAGTCGCCGTAGATCTGAAGGGCGTAGCCATAGACGGCGGCCAGCACCTCGGGGCCGGTGTACATGCGCGGAAGGTCGAAGACGCGGTCCACGATCTCGCGCGCGAGCACATCGGCGAGAATGGCCTTCTTGGCGAGCCCCAGAATCAGGAGAGAGATCCCCCGCGAGAAATCGCGATCGTCGAGGTGGAGCGATGGTGGGGGATGTCCCTGCCCGCCCAGCTGCGGCAGGAGGCGGTCCGCCCGTACGATGGGCCCCGCCACCAGCTGGGGGAAGAAGGCGAGAAACAGCATCACCCGCCACAGCGAGCGCTCGGCCCCGACGCGGCCCTTGCACACGTCGACGACGTAGCCGATCCCCTGGAACGTGAAGAAGGAGATCCCCACCGGGAGAACCAGCCCCGTGGGCCGCGCGTCGAGCCCGAGCGGTGCGAGGGCCTCGAGAATGAAGTCAGCGTACTTCCACAGGCCGAGCAGACCGAGGTGCAGGCCCCCCACGACCGCGAGGATGGCCCCCCGCGCGCTGCGATGGCGCTGACGCGCGATGAGAAGCGCGCCCCCCCAGTCGAGCACCGCACAGCCGGCCATGAGCACCACGAAGCGCGGCTCCCAGCAGGCGTAGAAGTAGTAGCTCGCGACGAGCAAGAACCAGAGCCGTGCCTGCGGCCGCCGCGCAAGGAGCCACGCCACCGTCACACAGACGACGAGGAAGATGCCGAAGGCGGGCGTGTGGAAGAGCATCAGGGCGTCTTGGCCGGCCGATTGGGTCCGGTCAGTGACAAGGGTTGGGGCGGCAACGCACGCCCTTCGAAGATGGCGAGCAGCACGTCGGACATGGCCTGGCCCATGCGCGCGGCGCCATCGTTGGTGAGGTGGGTGTAGTCGCCCGACAGCACGGGCACGCGGGTTCGGCGCCAAGCCCCGATCTGCGACGCCCCACCGGCGAGGGTGAACCGGTTCATGAACGCGCACCCGGCCTGTTTCGCCGCCTCGCGCTGGGCCAGACTCACGGCCTCACTCACGTAGCCCGGGCGTCCGTGGGCGGGGTCCCCACAGGGATATGGGGCGATGACGAGGCACGCGGCAGCGGGTACGGCGGCACGCATGCGCTTCAGCACCGCCGCCGCCTCACCGACGTAGGTGTCGGGCGGGCGCCAGGGGCCAGCGGCCCGGTTGAGACCGAAGTTGATGACGAGCAGGTCTGGGCGCAAGGCGGCGAGGCCCGGCTCGAGGCGACCGGGTCCGTACACTGCGAACTGGTCGATGCGTGCGCCGAGCACACCCATGGTCGACCACACGAGGCCGTCGCCCTCGCGCTCGAGCTCGAACCCGAAGAGGCGCGCCGGAGCATTCTCCACCTTGGTCTCGATGCGCTTCGGGCATGGCATGGGCGGCGCCTCGGCCACCGCGTGGGTCCATGCATCGGCTTGGGTAGAGACGGCGATCACCTCCTTGCCGTCGGCGGTGACCTTCACGTCGCCCCCGCCGGGCAACCGGGCGTAGTGAAGCCGCAGGTGGCAGGTCCCGGTCTCCCCCAACAGCTCCACCGCCCCTCGCGCCCCTGCGGTCGCGCGGAAGGCGATGCCCACGGGGCCGTAGTCGGTGTCCTCGAGCCGAGACTGGGTGAAGCGGTAGGGAAACATGCTCCGCGGCGGGAGCGCCTTGACCCGGCTGTGGTCGTAGTAGCGAACCGGGGAAGCGACGGGCACGAAGCCCACCCCGCCGTCGCCGTAGATGGCCTGGAGCCGCGTCCGCACCTCACGGCTGGGGCCGTCGGCCACGAGCTCGGAGTCACCGAGTTGAAGCACGCGCAGTTTGCCCGGACGTCCGGCGCGGCGGGCCTGGAGCTTGGCCAGCCACGCTTCCCAGCTGCCCGGTGGCGCACCTTGCGCATCGCTCGCCACGCTTGCGGAAGCGGCGACCACGGGAGGCGCAGGTGCCACCCACCCGCCATCGGCCGGTGGCGGTGCAGGCGGTGCGGGAGCCTCGGGCGAACGAAAAGGCGCCACGAGGGAGAGCACCGTGGCCACGTCGACCAGGGGCTCGGCCCATCCGAGTCGCGCCGCTCCCCACGATCCCATCGCGTAGAGGAGCAGGAGCGCCAGCACCTTCCATCCCTTCGTCACGGCCGGGCGCATCCTCGCACGAACCACGGGGCGAGGTTCAAGCTTGGGGGGTCGAGACCGTTCTGAGCGTTCGATGGTGACCTCCGCTATGACGCCCCTCGCCTCCTCGCTCAACGAGCGACTTCGGCGGGGTAAGCTCCAACTGCCTCCCCTTCCGGGAGCTGCGGTTCAGCTCATGGAGCTGTCTCAGAAGGCCAACGTCGATGCGGCCCAGCTGAGTCAGGTCATCCACCAAGACCAAACCTTGGCCGGTCGGGTGCTGCAGATCGCCAACGCGGGCTCGTTCCGGGGCGTGAGCGAGATCGTCTCCCTGCAACAAGCGGTCGCTCGCCTCGGCAGCAACCTCATCACCGAGCTCGCGTGCGCCGCGAGCCTGCAGTCCGCGTTCCGGTCGCCAGCCCACGCCGACCGCATGAGCCGCATCGGCCGCTACAGCATGGCCTCGGCCCTCTTCGCCAAGGAGGTCGCGCGCGCCGGCCGCCGCAACGTCGAGCTCGCCTTCCTCTGTGGACTCATGCACAACCTCGGCGAAGCTACGGTGCTCTACATCCTCGGCAAGAAGCGGGGCATTCCCTCCGAAGCGCTTCAGGCCTGCATCGACGAGCTCCAAGGCGAGGCCGGGCTCGCGGTCGCCAAGACCTGGCGCCTCCCACAGCCCGTTCAGGCGGCCATCTGCTTCTTCCCCCACCCCGAAGACGCGCCGGAAGGCTTGGCCGAGCCGGCGGCCACCGCCGCCCTGTCGCACTACCTCGCGCGCCGCCTCTTCGACCCCGACGGCTGTGTCCCCACCACGGAGGCGCCCGGCCTCGACATCCTCAACCTCTACCCGGACGAAGTCGAAGCTGCGCTCGACCAGCGCGAGAAGATCCGTGAAGCCGTCGCTGCGATGGAGGCATCGTGAAGCGCGTCGAGCTCTTGGTCATCGGGAGCGGCCCAGCTGGTCTTCAGGCAGCCCTCGAAGGCGCCCGCGCCGGAGCGCGGGTGGCCATCGTCGAGCGTGAGCGACGCGTAGGAGGAGAGTGCCTTCATCGCGGCACCATCCCCTCCAAGTCGCTGCGGGAAACCGCAGTGCAGCTGTCCCGAGCGCGCCGTGGGCTCATCATTCCTCCCGTCTACCTGGACGAGGCCACCGAGGTCGCGTCGCTGGTGGGCGGGCTCGAGAAGGTGGTCTCCGGACACTCCACGGTGCTGCGCGACGAGCTCATGCATGCCGGCGTCGAGGCGATCCACGGACGCGCTCGTTTCGTCAGCCCACACCGACTGGCCATCGCCCACGTGCGAGGCGGAGAGACCCTCATCGAGGCGGCCAAGATCGTGGTGGCGGTGGGTTCGCGGCCTCGCATGCCACCCCAGGTGCCGATCGACCACGAGAACATCCTCGACTCGGATTCGATCTTCTCCATGACCTACCTGCCCCGTTCACTCACGGTCCTCGGAGGTGGCGTCATCGCGTCGGAGTGGGCCTCTACCTTCAGCGCCCTCGGCGTTCACGTGACCATGATCGACCGCAACGAGCGGCCCATGAGCTTCCTCGATCCGGAGCTGTCCACCGCCTTCATCCAGGCCTTCGAGGCCACGGGCTCGCAGTACCTCCACGAGCGCTCCATCGAGCGGGTGTGGTGGGATGGCGCGAGCGAGGTCGTCACCAAGCTGGCCGATGGCACCGAGGTGCGGAGCCGCAAGCTACTCTGCGCCTTCGGCCGCCGGGCCAACGTCGACCAGCTCGAGCTCGCCGCCGCTGGCGTCGAGCTGCACGCGACGGGTCACCTGGCGACGGATGCCTACGGCCGCACCAACGTTCCCCACATCTACTGCGCTGGCGACGCCGCAGGTCCGCCAGCCCTCGCCTCGACGGGGCAGCACCAGGGACGGCAAGCCGCGAGGCACGCGCTGGGCCTGGCTCCTTCGGCTCCCTTCGAGCAGGTTCCGATGGGGATCTTCACCATCCCCGAGCTCGCCTCGGTGGGCCTGGACGAAGCCACGGCACGGGCCAAGCACGGCGACGTCATCGTGGGCCGAGCAGAGATCCTCGACTCCGCCCGCGGTCGCATCCGTCGCGCCGAGGGGGGCTTCATCAAGCTCGTCGCCGACGGTCGGGGGCGTCGTTTGCTCGGGGCACAGATCGCCGGCCCGCTCGCCACCGAGCTCATCGCCACGGCCCAGCTCGCCCTCGTGCACGAGATGCCCATCGATGGCTGGGTCGACCAGGTCTTCTGCTTTCCCACGATGGCCGAGGCCTTCATCCTGGCCGCACGTGACGTGATCTACCAGCGCCCCGCCCTATCCGCCGCCGCCGAGTAGAGATCAGAGCGCGGGTTCGATGGCGCTCATCATCGCCGCTTCGACACGAGAGAGGCTGCGACTACAAGCACAGCTGGCGAGGGTCACGAAGCCGATGCGCCGCTCGAGGTGCATGGTGGCGGTGGCGGAGTACTTGTCGGTTTCCCCCGCGTGGAAGACCACCGTGCCCCCGTTGGCGGCCGAGACCCCCCAGCCGATCCCCGTGCCCTGCTTGAATGCGGGCTGATAACCGCCGAGGCGATGCGACTCGCGCAGGCTCGCGTTGCGCAGGGGCTGTAGATCGGGGCGGTAGCCCGGCGGCCACGCGCTCATCTGAAACCCGACGAAGCGCACCATGTCGTCGAGACTCGCATAGAGCCCGCCCATGCCCTCGGACGCCCCCATCACCCAGTCGGGCCCTGGCTTGAAGCTACCGCGGGGCCCGATGTGGCCGACCGTTCGCTGTACCTCGGGGATGTCGCTTCGATCCCAACGCGCGTCACCCATCCCCATGGGGCCGAGGATGTAGGTGCTCACGTAGTCCCGGTAGCGCATGCCCGAGACCTTCGCGACGATGACCGAAAGAACTGCGTAGCCGAGGTTCGCGTAGTGGTTCTCCGTCCCCGGCACGGCGCGCAGGCGAAGGCCTGGGAGCACGTCGAGGACCTCGCTTTCGGAGACGCCGCCGTCGGACCGCGAACCGAACTCGAAGCCCGTGGCCGCAGGCAGGCCCGCGGTGTGGGTGATGAGGTGGCGGATGGTGATCGGTGGCGTGTCGGGGGTCGGCGGCTCGACCTGATCGATCTCCGGCACCCACACACCCGCTGGACGGTCGAGATCGAGCCTGCCTTCGTCGCGCAAGCGAAGGATGGCCATGGCCGTGATGACCTTGGTGATGGACCCGATGCGAAACACGCTGTGGGGCTCGATGTTCGCGCCGCCCTCGATGGACTGTCGGCCAAAACCTCGGCCCCACAGCAGGCGCCCGTCGACCACGAGCCCTACCGCAGCGCCCGGGAAGCCCTCCTTGCGCACGACCTCCCCCACCGCACGTTCGAGCTGAGGAACACGCGCGAGAATGCGCTGGCGGCGCTGGGCCCAGGCCGGCCGGTCGTCGAGCGGGAGCTGCCCCGGCACCACTGGAACGTCGGGCGGCGGGCGCTCACAGCCCACGGCCACGGTCATGAGGGTTGCCAACGCAAGCCACCGCATTCTGCGGACATAGCATTGGTAGGGCCCGCCGCAGAGCGGCTATGCTCGGCGGGCATGGGCGGTCCGCCGCAGAGTGACATCCAGCTCACCCAGCAGATCTCGTCGGGCTCCGACGGAGCCTGCTACGTCGCGCGTGACGGAAGCGGCAAGCCCATCCTCGTCGAGCGCCTGTTCCTGGCCCGCAACAAACCCGAGCGGTGGCGCGAGCTCACCACGCGACTCGAGCTTGCGCGACAGCTGGTTCACGACGGCGTGATGCCTCCGCACACCTACGCGCTGTCAGCCCGCGACCCCTACATCGTGAAGTGGCCTCCACCCCCGAGCCTCGCGTCGAAGCTGACCGACGACCCGCTGCCGGCCAACGTGGTGCGCCGCCACCTCGATCGGCTCGCAGGGGCCATCGCCGCCGGTCACCGGCTGGGCCTGGCGCATGGGGCCATCGGCCCGTCCCACATCTACGTCGGCGATGACGGGCTCGTCGTCGACTATGCCCGTACCTGCATCGACGAGCCCACGCCCCACCCCATCGACACCGTCTGCCGCGCCCCGTCCACCTACGGCATCCTGCCCGACGACGTCTTCGCCCTCGGGGCCCTCTCGCTCTCGTTGCTCTTGGGACGGCCCACCCACGAGCCGCACGACGGCAGAACGCTCACCGACCCCGGAGCGCTCGCCCTCATGCCGTTGCTCACCGACATGCTCAGCCCCGACGCCGCGGGACGGCCGGCGATGTTCGAGGTCCTGGCGCGCCTCCGCCACGCCTCCCCCCAGGGTGGCACCCTGGAGATGACCCTCGACGTGGTCCCGGACGAGCTCACCGAGCTCGGCCGCTTTCAGCTCGAAGACCTGCTCGGCCAGGGCAGCATGGGCCGTGTCTACCGGGCCCTCGACCCCACCACCAACACCCCCGTCGCCATCAAGGTGCTGCTCCCCGAGTGGACGCAGAACCCCACCACGCTCCGCCGCTTCTATCGGGAGGCGCAGGTGATGGCCAACCTCGACAACCCCTACATCGCGCGCTTCTACGAGGTGAACCGGGATCGCGGGATGCACTACCTCGCGATGGAGTTCGTCGAGGGCCGGAGCTTGCTCGACTGGCTCAGAGAGGAGGGGACCCCATCTGCCGCCACCGCCCTCGAGCTCACCCGCGACGTGGCCCGCGCGCTGGCCGAGGTCCACGACCTCGGAGTCGTTCACCGCGATGTGAAGCCCGCCAACATCCTCTTGCAGGAACGCGACGGCCTCCCTCCTCAGGTCAAGCTGTGCGACTTCGGCATCGCGCTCGCCAACAACCCCGGCGATGAGAAGGTGACACGCGCCGGGGTCACCATCGGCACCCCGCAGTACATGTCGCCAGAGCAGTGCGTGGGGGCCGAGCTCGACGCCGCGACCGACGTCTACGCCTTGGGGGTGACGCTCTACCGAATCCTCGCCGGCCGCGTTCCCTTCGACGCCGGTGACCCGTCGGCCGTCGTCTACAAACACCTCAGCGAGCCGGTGCCCGACATCCGCGGCTTCAACCCCGACCTCGACGCAGAGGTGGTGGGGCTGCTCGACCGCATGCTCGTCAAAGACCCCACCGAGCGCATCCCCGACGCACGTACCTTGCTCGAAGCCATCGAGCACCTGACCCGTGGCGCGCCCAAGAGCATGGATCACCACCCGCGGCGCCCCGAGGGCAAGGTGATGAGCTACCCGTTTCAATGGCAGCTGAAGGGCACGCCAGCCGAGCTGTGGCCCTTCGTCTCCGACACCGAGCGTCTCAACCGCGCCATCGGGCTGGGCGCCGTCGACTACGACCGGCAGGTGGTCGATGGGGTCGTTCGCACCACCGCGCGCATGCGCATCAACGGCATCCCCGTCGAGTGGACGGAGCACGCCTACGAGTGGGTAGCCCCCCACCGCCTCGGGATCCTGCGCGAGTTCGCGGCCGGCCCCTTCCTCTGGTTCCGCTCCACCGTGCGCCTCGAGGCCCAGGGTGGCGGCACCTTGCTCACGCACACGGTCGAGGTCGAACCGCGGGGCATGGTGGGACGGGCCGCCGCCGCCATGGAGGTGGGCTTCAAGGCCAAGAAGAACCTCGAGCGGGTCTACCGCCGCATCGACCACTTCGTGGCGCAACAGAAGGCGTCGTCGCGCAGCGACCAGACCGCCGTCGCCATCCCCGCCGCGCGCGCTCCAGCCGCGGCCATCGCCGATGCCTTCGAGCAGGCCCCCGATCTCAGTGCGGAGCAGCGCGCGCGCATCGACTCCGCTGAGGAGCGCCTGCTCGACGATGGCCTCGAACCCGAGCTCGCCCGGCAGCTCTGCCGCCACGTTCGACGCGCCTCCCCTCAGGACGTGGCGCGCATCCGACCCCGGGTCTTGGCCCGCCACCACGCGCTCGACCATCGCGCCGTCCTGCGCGCCTGCCTGCTCGGAACCCGCGCGGGTTTGCTCGACATGATGTGGGACGTCATCTGCCCACGCTGCCGCATTCCGGCCGATGTGGCGGCGTCGCTCGCCGCGCTTCGTGACGCCCACCACTGCGAGGCCTGCGCGCTCGACTTCGGGCTCGACTTCAGCGAGTCGGTCGAGATCATCTTTCGGCCCACCTCGGCCGTGAGAGCCTCCGAGCTGGGCACCTTCTGCATCGGGGGCCCAGGGCACACGCCCCACGTGGTGGCCCAGGTGCAGCTCGCACCGCGCGAGCGCTTCGCGATCGACCTCACCCTCGACGAGGGGAGCTACCTCGTCATGGGTCGCCAGATGCCCACGGCTTGGGAGTTCCGCGTCGAGCGGGGGGCAGAGCGTCGAGCCTTCGAGGTGCCCCTCGCCAAAGGCATCCCGCCCGGCCAATCACGCGCGCTGTCCACCGAAGCCCAGCACATCGTCATCTGCAACGACACCGACGGGGTGGTGGTCGCCCGCATCGAACGCGCGAGCACCCGGCGAGACGCGGTGACCGCCGCCGAAGCGGCCAGCTGCGCCACCTTCCGCCAGCTCTTCCCCCACGAGGCGCTCGCTCCTGGACGCATGCTCGCAGTGCAGCGCCTCACGGTGCTCACCGCCTGCCTCGCCGACCCCTGGACCAGCGCCGCCGACGAGAGCGAAGTGCTGGGCCAGCTCGGCGCCTTGCACCGCGCGGCCGAAACTCACTGCGAGCAGGAGGGCGGAGCCGTGGTGAAGATCCATCGAGACGGGGTACTCGCGACCTTCACCGACCCAAGCGCCGCGCTTCGGGTCGCCGAGCGGCTCGTTGCGTCGCTGCCGACCCCGATCGCGGTCGCGGGTGAAACCGGCAGCGCCCTCGCCACCAGCATCAACGACCGACTCGACTACTTCGGACGGGTGCTGCACGACGTCGACCGCCTGCTCGACGCAGCCCGGCCGGGCAACCTCGTGATGGGCGAAACCCTCGCCGCGGATCCCTCTTCCGCCCGCTGGCTCGACGGCCGCGTCGGAACCCTGGTGCAGGCACCGAGCGGGGTGGTGGGCCACCAGATCCCCCTTCGGCGCTGAGGCACGAAAAAAACGGCTCAAGTTCCCCTCTGTCGTGCCGTTCGGAGAGGTATGAGTACCTCGATCGATCCGCTTCAGGCTGGCTCCCAGGGCTTCATCGACGCCTCCTCGGCCGCTCATCGCGCGGCCACGGACGTGATGCGGGCAACCTTCGAGGTTCCGCCGGCCAACGACAACGACCCCGCCCAGCAGGCGCCGACCGTCGTCGATGGGCTGCTGGCCCTCGGTGTGGCGCGTGTCGGGCTCTTCGCCAATGCCGAGACGGTGCGGCGAGCCGACGAGATGCTCGCCGAGATGATGGACATGCTGAAGTAGGCCCTCAGCGCAGGCTGCCCGGGCCCGGTTCGGATCCCTGGGGCAAGCTGTCGGGCGGCAAGCTGTTCGGCGCCTCCCCCGGAGCGAGATCGGCGGGCACTGCGCGCCCCACCGCCCACTCGCGCAGCCGCGCGAGCTTCTCCCCACTGGTGACACTGAGCGGACGCGTCACGGCCAGCTCGGCCAAGAGGTGCCGCGTCTCGAGCTCCGCCCCTTCGTCGTAGGCGGCGTAGAGGGCCGAGACCACCGCCTGCTCGAGCTCGGCCCCGCTGAAGCCGTCGGTCTGCGCCACGATGGCATCGAGGTCGAAGGTCGCTGCATCCCGCCCCCGGCGATTGAGGTGCAGGGTCATGATCTCGCGCCGCACATCGGCGTTGGGCAGGTCGACGAAGAAGATCTCGTCGAAACGCCCCTTGCGCAACAACTCGGGCGGAAGCTGAGAGATGTCGTTGGAGGTGGCGATGACGAACACCCCCTCCGGCTTCTCCTGCAGCCAGGACAAGAAGCTGCCGAAGACGCGCTTCGACACGCCCCCGTCGCTGCCGCCGGTCTCCGAACCCAGGCCCTTCTCGATCTCGTCGATCCACAGGACGATGGGCGCCATGGCCTCGGCGGTGCGCGTGGCCCGGCGGAGGTTCTGCTCCGTCTCGCCGATGTACTTGGTGTAGAGCCGCGACGGGTCGAGGCGGATGAGGGGCAAGCCGTATTCGCGGGCGACCGCCTTGGCCGAGAGGCTCTTGCCGCAACCGGGCACCCCGAGGAGGAGGATCCCCCGCGGCGCGCTCAGGCCGAATTCCTTGGCGCGGTCCGGATTGTCGAAGACCGCCCGCCGCTTGCGCAGCCAACGCTTGAGGCGCGTGAGGCCGGCGATGTCGTCGAGGCTGTTCTCGGCGGGTGAGTACTCGAGCACCCCGGTGCGCTTCAGCACCTCTTTCTTCGCCTCCAGCGCCTTGCCGATGGCGGACACGTCGAGCGTCCACTGCTCGGCGATGGCCTGGGTCATCACCTTCTTCACCTCGAAGAAGGTCAGCCCGCGGAGCTGCTGCAAGAGCTTGCCCACGTCGGCGCCGGTCATCTCGACCTTCACCGTCCGGCGCGAGCGCAGGTCGGTCAGCATGTCCGAGAGGAAGCGGTGGTACTCCTTGTCGCTCGGCGGCGCGAGCGTGACCGTGGTCACGAGGCGTCCGATGTCTTCTGGGAGCTCGGCCGAGCTATGACCGGTGAAGACGACCGCACCACGGTGCTTCCAGAGCGCTTGGTGGACCTCGCGCAGCCGCGCTTTGAGCGCGGTGTCGCTGGCGAGGAGCGGCACGAAGTCCCTCAGGTAGTAGAGCGACTCGTTGCTCGAGCCCGTGATGTGCTGGAGGCATCGCCCAGGGTCGAGCGTGCCCTCGAGCGGCTCCGGCATGAGGGGGTGGGCCAGCCCTCGGTGGGGGGTCCAGGTCAGAAAGAGCAGGTTGAGATGATCGGCCACGTGCTCGAGCAGCGCCTGCGCCCGCTCGTCCTCCTCCGCCTCGAGGTAGAGGATGGGGTGGTGGGCGTTGAGCAAGAGCTCGAGATCGCGCAGCTGCTCAATCGGGGCGGGTGGTCGCGACACGGATGTCGGAGCTTACCAGCGGCCGCAGCGACGAGCGAATCGCCGCGCCGCGCGATCTTCGACCTGCATCGGCTTCGCCTCGAGGCGCCCGGGCGTCTAAGATGCGCGCGATGCCGCTGACTTCGGGCCGATCCCCGCGGATCCACTACGAGCTTCGCGGCACCCCAGAGGCGCCGCCACTGGTGGTGCTCAGAGGGCTGGCGCGAGGCCTGAAACACTGGCCCGAGACCTTCCTCGAAGCCCTCGACGACCACTTCCGCGTCGTGCTCATCGACAACCGTGGCGTGGGCAAGAGCGAGGTCGTGAACGCCCCCTACTCCACGCAGGAGATGGCCACCGACGTGGTCCGGGTCCTCGACGAGGTGCAGATCCCTCGGGCTCACCTGTTCGGCATGTCCCTCGGGGGCATGATCGCGCAATGGGTGGCCATCGGCAGCCCCGACCGGGTCGACCGCCTGGTGCTCGGCTGTACCACCCCCGGGGGCAAGACCAGCGAGCGCGCGCGGCTCAGCGTCTTCGTCTCGCTGGCGCGGGCACGCTTCGCCGACGAGCGAGCCCGAGCCGAGGTCGAAGCCCGCTACCTGCTCAGCGACGACTTCCGGGCCCAGAACGCCCAGGTCATCGACCGCTGGGCCGCCCTCGCCCGAGACGAGCCCGTGGCCCGCGCCACCGCCGTCTTCCAGCTGCTCGCGGCCGCACGGCACCGGTCGCTCGACGAGCTCCACCGCATCGCCTCCCCCACCCTCATCCTGAGCGCCGGGGAAGACGCGATGGTCCCTCCCGGCAACAGCCGCCTTCTCGCGCGGCGGATCCGAGGCTCGGAGCTGCATTGGCTGCCGGGCTCGGCCCACGACTTCGCCACCGAGCTGCCCCATCGTACGGCCGATCTGGTGCGCAGCTTCTGCGGCGGCTGATACGGCACCTGAGCGCCCACGAAGGCCTCGTGCGCGCGGGGTCGCTATCTGGTAGCCCTAGGCGCATGACCAAGACTTCCTTGGACAAGGACAAGATCCACATCCTCCTCCTCGAGGGTGTTCACCAGACCGCCGTCGAGGGTTTCCAGCGCGCGGGTTACATGAACATCCGCTACGAGAAGAAGGCGCTGCCCCACGAGGAGCTCGTCGAGGCGATCAAGGGCGCCCACATCGTGGGCCACCGTTCACGCACGCAGCTCAAGGGCGAGGTCCTCGAGGCGGCCGAGAAGCTCTTTGCGGTCGGCGCATTCTGCATCGGTACCAACCAGATCGATCTCGACCGCTGCCGCGAGCGCGGGATCCCGGTTTTCAACGCGCCCCACGCCAACACCCGCAGCGTGGCCGAGCTCGTCATCGCAGAGATGGTGATGCTGGTGCGTGGCATCGGCGACAAGAACATGGCCGCCCATCAGGGCAAGTGGATGAAGACGGCGGCCAAGAGCCACGAGCTGCGCGGCAAGTCACTCGGCATCATCGGCTACGGCCACATCGGCTCGCAGGTGTCCATCTTGGCCGAAGCCTTCGGACTCGACGTCTACTTCTACGACGTGGTGCCCAAGCTCCCCATGGGCAACGCGACGCCGCTGCGCAGCCTCGACGAGCTGCTCGAGAAGGTCGACTTCGTGACCCTACACGTGCCCGACACCCCCGAGACGCAGGGCATGATGACGCGCGACCGCATCTTCCAGACGAAGAAGGGCGCCTACCTCCTCAACCTCAGCCGCGGCACCGTCGTCGACATCGAGGGCCTCGCCGACGCAATCCAGAGCGAGCACCTCGCCGGCGCCGCCATCGACGTCTACCCCAAGGAGCCGAAGAGCAACGCAGAGACCTTCACCTCGG
Source organism: Polyangia bacterium (assembly GCA_030426145.1). GTDB lineage: Bacteria > Myxococcota_A > Polyangia > Polyangiales > Polyangiaceae > JAPYTK01. The sequence goes on along the minus strand of JAUHZF010000064.1, from coordinate 4,682 downwards.
CGCTCCAGGGCCTGCCCAACGTCATCCTCACGCCCCACATCGGCGGCAGCACGCAGGAGGCGCAGTACAACATCGGCGGTGAAGTCGCCGGCAAGCTCGCTTCCTACAGCGATACCGGCGCCACCACGACCAGCGTCAACTTCCCCGAGCTCAACCTGCCGGTGAAGCAGGGCGAGTACGACCGTCTGCTCCACATCCACCACAACCGCCCTGGCCTGCTCGCGGCGATCAACCAGGTGATCGGGAAGAGCGAAGCCAACATCGTGGGCCAGTACCTCCAGACCTTCCCCGACGTGGGCTACGTGGTCATCGACATCGACCGCGGCGGCGCCGACCTGCTCGAGCAGCTTCGCGCCATCGACGGGACGATCCGCTGCCGCGTGCTCTACTGAGCACGTGCACGCCCATTCCCTGCGGCCTACTTCTTCTTCAGGCCGCGGGGGAGGATGTGCTCGTGGAGCTTCCAGCAGCTCTCCATCGCCATGGCTTCCGCCCAGCTGTCGGCCTTGACCGACATGAGGAGGGCGTTGCAGGTGGTCATGTTGATGGAGAGGCCGGTGAGCAGCGACCCCGCTTCTTCCCAGCCCGGGTTGTGCCCGACGAGCATGGCCGTCTTGCACTTGTCGCTCACCCCATCCATCACCTTGCGCATCGCGCCGAGGTCGCCGAGGTAGAGCTTGCCCACGAAAGAGACCTTGGGCGACGGCTTGAAGCTCGGCAGCATGAGCTCGACCGTCTCCTTGGTGCGCTTCGCGTCACTCGACCAGATGTGGGTCGGCGCCCATTCGAGCTCGGCGAGTCGCGCGGCCACGCGAGGCGCATCACGGCGACCGCGGGCGTTGAGGGGCCGAGCTTGATCGCTCGGCGCCCCCGCCTTCCAGTCGCTCTTGGCGTGCCGCAAGAGGATGAGACGTCGCTTCACGCGGCGAAGCTACCCGGAAATGACGCGTCGATGTCCCAAAAAAGACACCCCGTTCCCCTGATAGGATGACGACCGTGCGTGCCCTTCCTGCCTCACCTCCCGCGATCCTCCTCGATGCGGGCAACACCGTGGTTTTTCTCGATCATCAGGTGCTGGCCGAGATCGTCACCGCCCGGGGACACGAGGTCGATGCCGCCACCTTGGCCGCGCGCCAGCGGGAGGCGACCGAGCGCTACGCGGCCCGGCTGAAGGAAGGCGCCGGCCACGAGGATGGCTGGCGAATCCTCATGAAGAGCCTCATCGTGCTCGCGGGTGTTCCCGAGGGCGACCTCGAGGCCTCCGGCGATGCCATCCGCGCCGAGCACGACCGCTTCAACCTCTGGCGGCGGGTGCCCGACGAGGTCCGCACGGCCCTGAAGCGGTTCCGCGCCTCCGGCCGCCCGGTGGCCATCGTGAGCAACTCCGAAGGGCAGCTCGACCGGCTCTTCGCCCGCACCGAGCTGACCGACATGTTCGACCTCGTCGTCGACAGCGCCATCGAAGGGGTTCGCAAGCCCGACCCCGAGCTCTTCCGCCGCGCGCTCAGCCGGCTCGGCCTGCCGCCCGACGGCTGCATCTACGCGGGGGACATCCCCGAGGTCGACGTGGTCGGTGCGCGCGCCGCGGGTCTGTCGCCGGTGCTCATCGACGCCCTCGACCAGCACCACGATTACACCGACGCGCCGCGCTTCCGCAGCATCGCCGACCTCGCCGACGCGCTCGGTATGTGACGATCTCAGCGGGTCACGACGATCCAGGTCGCGCTGACCTTCTCGTCGGCGTTGGCGATGATCCCCTGCCATCCCGACGGCACCACGGGCTCGGTCCAACCGAAGAGCCAGGCCGCGTCGAGGGGGGAGGCGTTGATGCATCCCGCGCTCATCGGCTCGCCGAACTTCTCGTGCCAGTAGGCGCCATGCAGCGCGAAGGGCGGGTGGAAGTACTGCGTGAAGGGCACGTCGGCGACCCAGAACTTCCGCCCCTGGCCGAACTCCGAAGCCATGGTGGCCGCGCGATCCTTGAAGGTGACCTTGAAACTTCCGGTGGGCGTCGTGGCGTCGGCCACGGGGTCGCGCCCCTTGATGGGCACGCCCCCACGACCGGGAGAGATGAGGGTGGTGAAGACCGGGGTCAGGTCTTCGTAGGCCACGAGGGTGCCGTCCATCAGGGAGACGAGCATCCACTTGTCGCCGCGGCGCACGCCGTAGGGGTAGTCGTCCCGTGCGCGCACCACGGTAGCGTCGCTCGCCGCGGTCCAGTGCCCGGTGCGGGTCTCCAGGTAGCGCTTGCCGTCGTGCTCGACCTCCACCCCGGTGAGGCCCACGTGGCTCCGCACCGCGAAGGTCTGTTCGGTGGCGACGAAGGTGTCTCCCTGGCGGCGGTAGACCGGCCGCGCGTGTCCGCGGAACCACGCGCGCGGCAGGGTGGTCTGCTCGTCCAGCTCGACCCCGTGAAAGGTGCTGCGTCGGAACTGCCGCACGCGGTCGGCCGGCACCACGGTGAGATCGGCCGACAGGAGGAAGGTCCGGCCTCCGTGCTCGAAAGCGCGGGTGTAGGCGAAGAGCGTGCCGTGGGGCACCCCCTTGCGCACGACCGAGAGCACGGGTCCCCGAGGACCCATGCCATCTTCGAGGAATGGGGGCATCGGATCCGCGGGCGCGATCGGCGCGAGGGTCGCGAGGTGCTCGTGACCGCGTGAGAACTTGGGCAAGGGGTGCCACACGCCCACCTTGCCGTAGCGGTTCTCCTTGCGGCGCTGCTCTTCGATGGTGGGCAACCGCGCGTACATCGGCGCACCGTTGCTGATGGCCCAGTCGTAGGGGAAGGGCGTGTCGCGCGGTGTGGTGTGCCCATTGGCCTCGAGGAAGGGCGTGCTCTGCTGCCGGGTCACAGTGTCGTCGTCGCAGACGTAGCCGAGGGGCTCCACCCGGTAGAAGCCTCTGGCACACCCCTGCCCTTCCACCTTCTCTTCGCTCTTCAGGGCCACCCGCTGACCGACGCGCAGGTAGCCGAGGTAGTCGTCGCCGCCCTTGAGAGGCCGACGCCAGACGAAGGTCTGGTAGCGCACGCTGGTCACCCCGAGCTCCGCCACCGCCGCGTCGTTCCAGGGCGCGATCCGCGCCATGGCGCGGCGGGCGAATCCGTCTTCAGCTGGAGCGGGGTCCGATGGCGCCGGTGGCGATGAATCAGGGGTCGCCGGGGCCACCACGAGCGCCGCCGGCGCGGCGCTGGGCGTCGCATGCGGCGTCGCGTCGGCGGCGAGCGGTTCGGCCGGGCGGCAGGACAGGACCCCCAGCGCGAGAAGCGCGGCGGCCTCGATTGTTCGAGTGGAGCGGTGCACGCTATGTTTGAGCGCGTCCCACAACGTGGGGAGGACGTCCACCCGATGATAAACGCCACGAGCCAATGGCGCGACGCTCGGCCCCTCGTGCGGGCCGAGGTGCTGGCCACCAGCTGGGAGATCTTCAGCGTGCTGCTGTTCTCCTCGGCGGTGGTGCCAGCCGCGTTCAAGACGCCGTGGCCGAGCACCTTCTTCCTCGGCAGCCTGCTGCTGTCGTCGGCCCTGGCCGGCCGGCTCGCACGCCTCGGAAGGCGTGGCTACTTCATCGCGGGGGTGGTGCGCTTCGTCACTTGGCCTCTCATCATCGCGAGCTTCGTCGCCGGCTCCGACCTGCCGACCCTCGTGACGAGCCTCGGCTTCGGGGTCATGGCCGGTGCCTTCCGACGGGCGGTCTACCGGCGCGAGCTCGACCCGATGCCCGAGGATCCGTCGCCGGTGCGGCTCCGGTCCGACCTGCGCACGCAGCTCGCCGAAAACGCGGCGGTGGCCGGCATCGTGGGAGGTCACGTCATGCTCCTCTTCTCGGTGGCCTTCCTGCGGACCGCGAGCCAGGTGGTCTTCCGGGCGTGGTGGGAGTTCATCCCCGCCCTCGCCAGCATCGGCACCATCGGCTTCACGCTCGCGGTGCGGCCGGCCACAGCGCGCTTGCTCGCCGCACTGCGCGCCGGCCCTCAGGGAGACCGTGAGCTTCATCTCCAGGCCCTCACGCAGGCCCGCACGCTCCCGCGAAACCTGTGGCTCCTCAATTTCGCGCTCTGGGTGAGCTGCATCGCCTTGAGCATCCTCTACTACCGGCCGCCCACCACCATCAGCACCGCGGCCGACGCCGTGATGCAGATGGGCTTCGGCGGGCTCTTCGCGTGGGGCGTCTCGTCGTTCCAGCGGGGCTGGCATGAAGAGACGGTGCGCCCCATCGTGCGGCGCTTCGAGCAGTGGACCGACACCACGTCGAACGTGGTCGTTCTCGACCTGCGCATGCGCATGCTGCGCGAGTTCGGCCTCCCGTTGCTCTTCACCCTCACCTTGTCCCTGCTCGCGTCCATCGGCCTCTACCGCGCCCTCGCCATCGATCTGAGCCTGCGCGAGGACTTCAACGCCATCACCGCGCTCTGCGCTTCGTTCCTCATGCTGGTCATCGCGGTGGGTGGCACCTTCGTGCGCGCGGCCCAGCGCCTCTCCGACCCGCTGAGCAAGCTCGCCGACGCCGCCGACCGCGTGGCAAACGGCGAGCTCGACCAGGCCGTGCCCGAAGTCTCGGGTCCGTTGGAGGTGCAAGGCCTCGGCCGCAGCATCGAGCACATGCGCACCGCCCTCGCCCACACCATTGCCGAGCTCAAGGAAGAGCGCGCCGGCCTCGAGACCCACGTAGAGCAACGCACG